>CAYJDP010000042.1:0-6649 GCA_964368975.1 uncultured Muribaculaceae bacterium | reverse complement strand
TATAAATAAACTTAAATATATTTACATAATAAAAATATTTAAAGAAAAACACATTGTGGAAAAACAATATGTTCCACGTGAAACATTGTGGATATATATGAACAGTTTAAATAATAATCAACAAAATTTGTTAATAATTATTTCCCGGGAAATAACTTTTATTTTTTTAAAATAAATATGTGAAATACTTTAATAAATTTACTAGCAAATAATTCAATAAATTTACCACTTTTTCTTAAATATTTTCTAAATTATTTCCCGGGAAATAATTTGAAATAAAAAAAACTGATAAAATCAGCAAATTAACGTTTATTTTTAAAGAAAACTTCCATAATCTTTAATATTTCATTTTCATAATACCCTACTTCATATTTCACTTCTGGATTTGTTTTATCAGAATTAAAAATTCCATCTATAATTCTTCTATTATATTGATCGTTTTTTGACAATCCACAATAAACTTTACTAATTCTAGACTGCTTAATAGCACTAGCACACATTGGGCAAGGTTCCAGAGTAATATATAATTCACAGTCTAATAATCTCCAATTTTTCCTTATTCTAGAAGCTTTTTTTATAACCAAAATTTCCGCATGATCAATACTACACTTATTAAATTCCTTTTTATTATAAGCTTTTGCAATAATTTTGTTTTTATAAACAATAACTGCACCTACAGGAACCTCACCTTTTTTAGCAGCTTTCTTAGCTAATTTAATAGCTTCTTTCATATATAATTCATTCATATTTTATTCTCCAAAAAAAATGATGTACATGAAAGGAGGTTCTTAAGGCTGCTATCTTCCGATTCTGACCTGGTTCAAACACTTTCATTACATCAAAATTATTGTATACTATTATCCACAAAAAGTAAACAAAACTAACTATATTTTATTAATTTATTAAATTTATAAACTTGCTTGTTGTTTTATTATATAATTTACTATTAACAATGTACTAATTTAATATCCTAAGCTATATATTTAAGATAAAAAAATATTTTATTCACAAAAGACTTTATTAACAAGTAAAGTAAATATACACCTATTTACATATAATAAAATAAATAATTTGTATTGAAATACAAATTATTTTATCCACAGAAAAATATATAATCCCATTTATTCATAAAAAAAAAGATACTTAAATTATCAAGTACCTTTTTTAATTATTAAGCTTCAACTACTTCTTCTGTAACCTCTTCAATTATTGCTTCTTCAACTTCTTCTTCTACCTCTTTTTTAACTAAAGCGACAGTTGATACAAATTGATCATCTTTTAAATTAATTAATCTAACACCTTGTGTGGCTCTTTTTAATGTAGAAACTTGATCTAATGGCATCTTAATTAATATTCCACTATTAGTAATAATAATAATATCTAATTCAGCTGTCTTATCAAGACATTTTAATGATACTAAAGCTCCATTTTTATCAGTAATATTAAGTGCTTTAACACCTTTACTACCTCTATGAGTTAATCTATACTCTTCAATATCACTTTTCTTACCATAACCTTTTTCAGTAACAACTAAAACCTCAGTATTTTCTTTAACAACCTCAGCTCCAATTACTACACTACCATCTAAATTAATACCTTTAACACCAGAACTACTTCTTCCCATAGATCTAATTTCCGTCTCAGGGAATCTAACCATTCTACCATTAGTAGCACCAATAACAATTTCGTTCTCTCCAGTAGTCTTTCTAACACTAATTAATTCATCATCTTCTTTTAATACTATCGCAATCTTACCACCACGTCTAATATTATCAAATTGAACTAATTCAGTACGTTTAACAAGTCCTTGTTTAGTTGCAAACATCAAATACTTGTATTCTTCATTATTAGCATCTAAATTTATAATCGAACTAATGTTCTCATCTTTTTCTAATTGTAATAAATTAACAATAGGTAATCCTTTTGATTGTCTACTAAATTCACTAATTTCATAACCTTTTAATCTATATACTCTACCTCTATTTGAGAAGAACAGTAAATAATCATGAGTTTTCATAGAAATTAAATGTTCTACAAAATCCTCTTCATTAGTACTCATTCCTTTAATACCTACTCCACCTCTATTTTGAGTTTTATAAGTATCAGTTCTAAGTCTTTTAATATACCCTTTATTAGTTAATGTAACAATAATATCTTCTACAGGAATTAAAGATTCATCTTCAATAAACTCAATTGCTGTCATATCAATATTTGTACGTCTATCATCAGCATATTTATCTTTAATTTCAAGCATTTCTTCTTTTATTATTTGTAAAACTTTATCATCACTAGCTAAAATTGCTTTTAAACTTTCAATTAATATCATTAATTCAGCTAACTCAGCTTCAATTTTAGTTCTTTCTAAACCAGTTAGTCTTCTTAATTTCATTTCTAAAATTGCTTGTGACTGTGGTTCTGAAAGATTATAAGTTTCCATTAATCCTTTTAAAGCTTCTTCATCATTCTTAGCAGCTTTAATTAATTGTATAATAGCATCTATATGATCTAACGCTATCTTTAAACCTTCTAATATATGTGCTCTTCTTTCAGCTTTATCTAAATCAAATCTTGTTCTTCTAATAATAACTTCTTTTTGATATTCAATATATTTAACTAAAATATCCTTTAAACCTAATGTTTTAGGCACTCCTTGGTCTAACATTAGTAAGATAATACCATAACTAGTTTGGAATGAAGTATGCTTATATAAGTTGTTTAAAACAACTTGTGGATTAGCATCTCTCTTTAATGTAATTGTAATTTTAATTCCATGTTTTAAATCTGTATGATAATCACTAATTCCATCAATTACTTTATTATTAACAAGATCAGCAACTTTATTTTTCAAGTCATGTGTATTAATTCCATAAGGAACTTCATCTATTATAATATAATGACGACCTTTTTCTTCTTCTATTCTAGCTTTACTTCGAATGGTAATAGAACCTCTTCCAGTTTCATAAGCTTTTCTAATACCACTATTACCTAGTATAGTAGCACCTGTAGGAAAATCAGGTCCTTTTATATACTCCATTAACTCATGTAATTCGATTTCAGGGTTATCTATACAAGCAACACATCCATCAATTATCTCACCTAAATTATGCGGAGGAATATTTGTAGCCATACCAACAGCAATTCCCATTGTTCCATTAACTAAAATATTTGGAAATCTTGAAGGTAGTATTACCGGCTCTTTTTCACTCTCATCAAAGTTTGGTATAAAATCAACAGTATCTTTATTAATATTCTTTAATAATTCTAATGAAATCTTAGAAAGACGTGACTCTGTATAACGCATTGCTGCAGCTCCATATCCTTCAATATTACCAAAGTTACCATGACCATCTACTAACATATTTCTAAATGAAAAGTCCTGAGCCATTCTAACCATCGCTTCATAGATACTAGAATCTCCATGTGGATGATATTTCCCCATAACATCCCCAACTATTCTAGCACTCTTTTTATGAGGTTTATCAGGCGTATAACCAGACTCATACATAGAATATAATATTCTACGATGAACAGGCTTTAAACCATCTCTTAAATCAGGTAAAGCACGTGATACAATAACACTCATTGAATATTCTAAAAAAGAATCACTTACTTCTTTAACTATATTATTTTTTTCTAACTTATCCATAATTACCCCCTACACATCTATATTACTTGCATAAATTGCATTTTCTTCAATAAAAGTACGTCTTGGTTCAACCTCTTCACCCATTAATTTAGAGAAAATATCATCTGCCATTATTGCATCATCTACTGTAATTTGTCTTAAAACTCTTTTTTCTATATCCATAGTTGTATCACATAATTCTTCAGCATCCATTTCTCCTAAACCTTTCATACGCATAATATCGTACTTAGCATTAGCAGGTAATGTAGCTAAATATTCATCTCTTTCTGCTTCATTTAAAACATACTTAATATTTTTACCATGTTTAATAACAAATAATGGAGGTTGTGCAGCATAAATATGTCCTGCCTCAACCAAAGGTCTAAAAAATCTATAAAATAATGTTAAAAGTAAAACCCTAATATGAGAACCATCAACATCAGCATCTGTCATTATAATGATTTTATCATATCTTAACTTATCTAAAGAAAACTCTTCCCCTATACCTGTACCAAATGCAGTAATAATTGTTCTAATTTCCTCATTTGATAAAGCTTTATCAAGTCTTGCTTTCTCTACATTTAATATTTTACCACGAAGTGGAAGAATTGCTTGTCTTATACTATCTCTACCTTTAATAGCAGATCCTCCTGCAGAATCCCCTTCGACTAAGAATATTTCACTCTCACTTCTATCTTTACTCTTACAATCAGCCAACTTACCATAGAAATTAGTAACATCTAAGTCACCTTTTCTTCTTGTTAACTCTCTTGCTTTTTTAGCAGCAACTCTAGCACGTGATGCAGTTAATCCTTTATCAATAATAATTTTAGCCTGTACAGGGTTCTCCATTAAAAATCTCTCAAATGCTTCAGAAAATATTCTATCAGATATCCCTCTACACTCACTATTACCTAATTTAGACTTAGTTTGTCCTTCGAATTGAGGATTAGGATGTTTTATAGAAACAATCATCGTTAAACCCTCTTTAACGTCGTCTCCAGTTAATGAATCCATTCCAGCTTTAATAATATTATTGTTAGTTGCATACTTATTTAAAATTCTAGTTAATGCACGTCTAACCCCATCTTCATGAGTTCCCCCTTCTGGAGTATTAATATTATTAACAAATGAATAAATATTTGAATTATAAGTCTCATTATATTGTAAAGAAACTTCTAAAGTAATATCTTTTTCTATCCCACTACATTCAACAATATTCTCATGAATAGGATTCTTAGTAGCATTTAACATAGCAACATACTCTGTAATCCCACCTTCATAATAAAAAGAATCTTTTTTATCAACTTCTCTTTCATCTTCTAAAGTAATTTTTAACCCTTTATTTAAAAAAGCTAACTCTCTTAATCTATTCTTTAAAATATCATATTCATATACAGTAGTATCGGTAAATACTTCTGGATCTGGTTTAAATATAACAGTAGTACCAGTTCTCTCTATTGGACATTCATCAATTACATCTAAAGTACCAACAGGTTTACCACCATCTTCATACCTTTGAAAATGAACTTTCCCTTCTTTGTATACTTTAACTTCTAACCAAGAACTAAGTGCATTAACAACTGATGCACCAACTCCATGAAGACCACCACTTACTTTATAACCGCCTCCACCAAATTTACCACCAGCATGTAATACAGTATAAACAGTTTCTACTGTACTTTTCCCAGTCTTAGCATGAATACCAACAGGAATACCTCTTCCATTATCAACAACTTCAATAGTATTTTCACTACCTATTTTAACTTGAATATGATCACAATACCCAGCTAAAGCTTCATCAATTGCATTATCAACTATTTCCCATACTAAATGATGAAGTCCTCTAGAAGAAGTAGTCCCAATATACATACCAGGTCTTTTTCTAACAGCTTCTAATCCCTCTAATACTTGTATCGCCGACGAATCGTATTCTTTTTCTACTTTATCTTCATTCATAAAACTCCCTACTTTCTCTCAATTTTTCCATTTTTAACTTCAAATATATATGCATCACTCAAATACTTTTTACTTATATTTTTCAAATCAGTAGTCGTAACTATACTTTGAATATCACTACAAATAATCTTTAGTAACCTATTTCTCTTATTTATATCTAACTCACTAAATATATCATCTAATAATAATATAGGTTTATACCCAGATTTTTCAGTAAATATCGGTATCTCAGCCAATTTATATGCTAAAACAGCACTTTTTTGTTGTCCTTGAGAACCAAAATACTTTAAATCATTATCTTTAAATATAAAACTAAAATCATCTCTATGAGGACCATATAAAGTAGTACCCATATTTAATTCTCTTTTATAATGTTTGGTATAAACATCTTTTAAACACTTATAAATAAAATCATCTTCATATAAATCAATCTTAATATTAGGTTCATATTTAATATATAAACCATCATCATTAGTAATTTCTTTATATTTATTTTCAATACTAATATTAACTAAATCAATATATTCTCTTCTCATTTTATAAATGATAACAGCTTTTTCTATCAATTTATCTGTAATAATATCTAAATATTCTTTATCACCTAAAGAATTATTAAATAAAATTTTTAAATATTCATTCCTTGTCTTTAAAATCTTATTATACTCATTATATGTATTAATATATAACTTAGATATTTGTGATATTTGTATGTTAAGTAAATTTCTTCTTATATTAGGTGAACCTTTTATTATTTCTAACTCATCAGGTGTAAACACTATTACATTTAAATTAGAAATATAATCAGTAATTTTTCTTATATTACTCTTGTTAACAAACATTTTTTTAGAATCATTTTCAAATTCTATTTCTAATTTACTTATAAATTGTTCTTTTTTTAAAACTGCTTCCAACTTCGCTTTATTTTTATCAAACATAATAATATTTGGATTAACTCCTACTCTATGAGATTTAGTAAGTGCTAAAATAACAACACTCTCTAATATATTAGTCTTTCCTTGAGCATTATCTCCAATAAAAATATTCATTTTATTTCCTAATTTAATA
>CAYJDP010000041.1:0-6939 GCA_964368975.1 uncultured Muribaculaceae bacterium | reverse complement strand
GAAAATCATAAAAAAATTTGACACTAACCCATATATATGCTATAATTCTATATGTTTGACGCCTCACTAGCTCAAACCGCATTGAAAAGGTTAATTAAAAATCTAATTCATTAGAGCCTTAAGAGCGAGTCTTAGTACTATTAAAAGGAGGTATATTAATGAACGCTGTAATTAAAGTCGGTGGAAAACAATACTATGTTACTGAAGGTAGCGAAATTTATGTTGAAAAACTAAATGCTGAAGCAGGAGATGTAGTAAAGTTTGATCAAGTTTTAATGCTTGATAGTAAAATAGGTAGTCCTTATCTTACAAATGTTACTGTTGAAGGTGAAATTATCAAAAATGGTAAACAAAAGAAAATTAGAATTTTCACATATAAAAGTAAAGATAGATCTAACCGTAAAACACAAGGACATAGACAACCTTATACACAAATTAAAATTACTAAAATTAGTGCTTAATTTAGTATGATAAAAGTAAGTATAAAAAAAGATAATAACCTATATACTAATATCAAAATAAATGGTCATGCAATGTATGATGATTTAGGAAAAGATATAGTATGTGCATCATGTAGTTCAATAGTGATAACTACAGTAAATGGTATATTATCAATAAATGAAGGAAGTCTAAGTTATGAATCAAAAGAGGGTAATATTGAATTAGTAAAAATTGCTAAAGATGATATAACACAAAATTTAATTCAAAACATGGTAAATCTATTAACTGAGTTGGAAAAACAATATCCAACAAATATTAAAGTAAAATAAGGAGGAGAATTATGAAGTTTTTAAAATTAGATATTCAATTTTTCGCACATAAACTTGGAGCTGGATCAACTTCAAATGGTCGTGATTCTGCTGGTAGACGTTTAGGAGCTAAAGTTGGTGATGGACAATTTATCACTGGTGGTTCTATTATCTACCGTCAACGTGGAACAAGAATTTTCCCTGGGAAAAATGTTAAACGCGGAAATGATGATACATTATATACAACAATAGACGGAATTGTTAAATTTGAACGTTTAGGACGTGACAAAAAACAAGTTTCTGTTTACGCAAAAGAAGCATAATAAAAAAAGCACAATAAGTGCTTTTTTACTTATATTAAGAAAAGGAGGGATAATATGTTCGTAGATGAGGTCATACTAAAAGTAGAAGCAGGTAATGGTGGAGATGGATGTACTGCATTTAAAAGAGAAAAATATGTTGAACTAGGTGGACCATTCGGTGGTAATGGTGGACATGGTGCTGATATTATATTTCAAGTAGATGAAGGACTACATACATTACTAGACTTACGTTATCAAAAATTAATTAAAGCCCCAAAAGGAGAAAATGGTCGTGGTAAAAGTCAACATGGTAAATGTTCAGATGCAATGATTATTAGAGTTCCGCAAGGAACAGTAGTAACTGATACAGAAACTAATTTAATACTAGCTGATTTGAAACATAAAGGGCAACAAGCAACTATCGCTAAAGGTGGTAGAGGTGGTAGAGGAAACCTTGCATTTAAAACACAAACTAATACTTGTCCTGAATACTCTGAAAAAGGTGAAGAAGGAGAACATAAAACTCTTAAAGTAGAAGTTAAAATGATAGCAGATGTAGGTTTAGTAGGACTACCTAGTGTTGGTAAATCAACTATAATATCTTGTGTATCAAGATCAAAACCTAAAATAGCAGCATATCACTTTACTACATTAACACCAAATTTAGGAGTAGTTAAAGCTAGTGATAACTCTAGTTTTGTAATGGCAGACTTACCAGGATTAATAAAAAATGCATCATTAGGAGAAGGTCTAGGAGATAGATTCTTAAGACATATCGAAAGAACTAAAGTAATTTGTCATGTAATAGATATGGCATCTACTGAAGGAAGAGATCCTTATGAAGATTATTTATTAATTAATAAAGAATTAAGTGATTTTAATACTAAATTACTTGATAAACCTATGTTAATAGTAGCAAATAAAATGGATATCGAAGAAGCAAAAGATAATCTAGAAAAATTCAAAGAAAAAGTAACAGACAAAGAAATCTTTGAAATAAGTGCTATTAGTAATGAAGGATTACAAAAAGTAGTAGATAAATTATCTATTATGATTAGTGAATTACCAGAAACTGAAATATTCGATGAAGAACAATATGAATCACATGTAGTTTATAAATTCAAATATGAAGAACCATATACTATAGAAAAAGATTTCGAAGGAGTATGGGTAGTATCAGGTAAAGAAGTTGAAAAACTATTTAAAATGACAAAATTTGGTAACGAAGAAGCAGAATATCGTTTCGCTAAGAAAATGAGAAGACTTGGAATAGAAGATAAATTAAGAGAAATGGGAGCAGAAGAAGGCGACCAAGTAAGAATATTAGATTTCTATTTCGATCTAAAAGATTAAGATATAACTAGTAAAGCATTGACTTTTACTAGTTTTTTTTATAAAGTAAAGTTAGAAGAAAATAAACGTTGATGTACACTAATAATATACATTAATTTTAAAAATAATTGACAAATAAAGGTAATTATGTTATACTAAGCGCATTCAATTTGAAAAGAGGGGTTTGAATGGATAAAATAAAAATAAAAAGTATTTCCACGGATATAGATGGAGTTGTTCTACCATTAGGACAGTATCAAATAGAAAAAGGTAATAAATATTTTAACAAAAAAGGTATATATATAAAAGATGAAACAAAATATAGTATAAAAGAGATATTTGGAGTTACAAGAAAAGAGGAATTAGATTTCTGGAAGATCTATATTTGGCAATATTCAATGATAATGAAAGCCAATAATCATGTATCAGAGATGATTAAAAAGTGGCAAGAAGAATCAAGAAAAGTTCCTGTTATAACAAGTCGTGTATATGTAACAGAAGACAATTTCTTAGGAACTTTATTTAGAACCAATTTGAAAGCAAATTTACTATTTAATAACATAAAAGCAGATGGTGTTCATTTTTGTGGAGAAGAAACAAGTGCTAAAGATAAAGCTAATGTAGCAGATGAAATTGATACAGATGCGTTAATTGATGATAAAGTAGATAACTGTAGAGAAATTGCTAAACGAGGAAAAATAGCATTTTGTGTAGATAATAAATGGAATCAAGGATTTGAACATGAAAATGTAATAAGAGTCAGAGATTTTAAAGAAGTGGATAGGTATATAAAATTGTTAGAAAAAGGTGAACGAATAGACCAAGTAAACTACGGAAAACTTAATATCGAAAAGGGGAAAGTAAAATAATGATAATAGAAAAATCTACTGAAAAAAGATTGTTAGAGATTCAACAAAAAAAAGAAGCAGAATTAAAAAGAAAATTTAGATTTCCAATAAACAAAAAAAGATTAATGGGAATGTCAGAAGAAGAAATAGAAAACTTCAAAAAAGAATTATTTGAATACAACAAAACAAGAAATTTTGATAAAGAAAAACATCTTGAAGATGAAAAAAGATTTAAATTATTTGGTAATGTTATTATTCCAATGTTTGACAAAGTATTTTGTCCAAAATACTATAATAAAGAAGTATTGGATAGACCGAAAGAAAATCCAGATGTAGGAAGATTATTCGTATCAAATCATATCGATAGTCTTGATCATTTTGCTGTGATTTCAGCAATTGGTGTCGATAAACCTTTACATCCACTTGCATCAACAACACTACTGAATTTACAACGTGGTAAATTATATAAGAGTATTGGCTGTGTATTTTTAGATCTAAAAGATTTAAAAAGTATGCTTAAAGGTTTAGAAGAAGGGATGAAATTATTGGCAAACGGACACGATGTGTTAGTTTTTCCTGAAGGAACTAGAAATAAAACAGATAATTTTATGCTAGAATTTAAAGAAGGTGCAGCATTGATGGCACAATCGACAGGTGCAACAGTATACCCAATTGGAATAACGGATGATTATAGACCAATTAAAAACAATTTAAATATTAGATTTGCTGAACCTTTAACAGTAGATGTTCTAGATGATGTAACAGAGAAAACTGATGAAATTAGAAATAGAATTGCAACTCAATTATATGATAGTATGTATGATTATAGTAGGGAAAATCATGATGTGAGCAGAGAAAAATTAATAAAAAGATATGAAAAGAAAAAAATGAAAATCGAAAAACAAAGAACAAAAATTAATAAATAACAAAAAAAGACTTAAAAAATAAGTTTTTTTTTGTTATAATTAAAAAGGTAAGATAAGGAGAGAAATATGCTAATAAGTAATTTATATTTTCAAATACAAAGTTTAATGGTTATTCTAATAATAATATTTATATACATGAGTAAACCTAAAATAAAAACAAAAGAAACAGAAATATACAAACAACTAATTTATACTGGATTAATAGGTGTTATATTAGATATATTAAGTACTTATATGGCTTATATAGATGTAAACAATTTTCTTGTCATACCTTTATGTAAGATTTATTTACTATATTTAGTTTACTTTACATATTTGTTAGGGAAATATATTTTTGTTGTTACTTTTATCAAAAAAATACCTAAAATAGTGCTATTATCTTACAAAATTTATTCTGTAATAGGAAGTATAATTGTATTATTATTACCCATATATAATCATGTGGAAAATGAAGAAATATATACATATGGCCCAAGTCCAACTTCAGTATATATAATTGTAGGAATAAATATATTTATTTATATAGTTTTCTTATTAAAAAATAGAAAAGATATTATTTTAAAAAAATATTATCCAATTTTCACATTTATCGTACTAATTGCAATAGCATCATATATACAAAATAGTAACCCCGAGATTTTAATTGTAACAACGATGTCAATTATGGTATTGTTGATAATGTATTTTACAATAGAAAATCCAGATATAAAAATGCTTCAACAAGTAGAAGTAGAAAAAGAAAGAGCTGACCAAGCAAATAGTGCCAAGAGCGATTTCTTATCAAGTATGTCTCATGAAATAAGAACTCCACTTAATGCAATAGTAGGTTTTTCTAAAGCTTTAGAAGAAGAACCTAATTTATCACAAGAAGGTCATGAAGAAGTAAAAGATATTATAACAGCATCAGAAAACTTACTAGAAATAGTTAATGGTATCCTAGATATTTCTAAAATAGAAGCAGAAAAACTAGAAATAGTTAATGTAGAGTATAAACCAAGAAAAATATTTGATGAACTTATTTCACTTACAAAATCTCGTATTGGTGAAAAACCTATTCATTTTACTGCGAAATATGACGAATCAATGCCAGCGATATTGTATGGTGATCATACTAGAATGAAACAAATTATTTTAAATTTACTTACTAATGCTGCTAAGTATACAAAAGAAGGTACTGTTAATTTTAGTATATCTTCTATAAAAAAAGATGATGTATGTAGACTAGTTATCTCAGTAGAAGATACAGGAATAGGTATTAAACAAGAAAATATAAATAAATTATTTAATAAATTTGAAAGATTTGATCAAGAAAAAAATATAACTATTGAAGGAACTGGATTAGGACTTGCGATTACTAAAAAATTAGTAGAGTTAATGAATGGGAAAATTGTAGTACAAAGTGTATACGGACAAGGTTCTAAATTTACTGTAGCAATAGATCAAAGAATTATCAGTATGGAACTTCCTCAAGAAATAGAAGAATTAACTATGGAAGATGCTAAAGTAACTATAGCAGGTAAAAGAGTATTAATAGTAGACGATAATAAAATAAATCTTAAAGTAGTAGAAAGACTTCTTAGAACATTTAAATTAAATATTGATCTAGTAGATAGTGGTTTTCTAGCGATAGAAAAACTACAACAAGGAAATACTTATGATTTGATTTTAATGGATGATATGATGCCTAGAATGAGCGGAGTAGAAACTATGAAAAAAATCAAAACATTCCCAAATTTTACTACTCCAATGATAGCGCTTACTGCTAATGCCTTAACTGGTATGAAAGAAAAATATATATCAGAAGGTTTTGATGATTACTTAGCTAAGCCTATTGAAAAAGAAAAACTTGAAAAAGCAATAAAAAAATACTTATCAAAATAAAAAAGTATGATATAATCAAATAAGAGTAATAATAGAAGAGGCGATTATATGTATAATCAAAATATATTAATTAAAAATGGAGTTAATCTTCAAAAAAGTTTAGAACTATTTGGAGATATTGAAATGTACAATGATACAGTAGGAGACTTTTTAGTAGGACTAAATGAAAAACTTCAAATACTAAGAAATTGTAAATCAACAAAAGATATGCAAAATTATGCTATTTATGTACATTCACTAAAAAGTGATGCTAGATATTTTGGTTTTGAAGTATTAGGAGATATGGCTTTTGATCACGAATTAAAAAGTAAAGATAATAACTATATGTATATTGATACAAGATTTAATGAATTAGAAAATCATATAAATAACACAATCAAAGTATTAAAACAATACTTAGGAGAACTACCAGAAGATGATACTAATAATACATTACCAATGGAAAAAAATATTCCTCAAGAAGTAGAAACTCTACATCATGAAGAAAAAACACCTGTAGTAGCAGTACCTGAAGTAACAGTTAATCAAAATATAATTTTAGTAGCAGATGACTCTGATATAGTAAGAAACTTTGTTAAAAAAATATTTGAAGCTGATTACCAAGTTATAACAGCAGTAGATGGACAAGAAGCAGTTAACTTAATTTATCAATATAAAGATACTAATAAAGTATCAGCAATTCTTCTTGATTTAAATATGCCAAGAGTAAATGGATTTAGTGTACTAGAATACATGAAACAAAATAATTTATTACATAGTATGCCAGTATCAATTATCTCAGGAGATGCCTCTAAAGAATCAATTGAAAAAGCATTTGAATACACAGTAGTAGATATGATTGGAAAACCATTTACTGAACAAGATGTAAAAAGAGTAGTAGAAAAAACAATTTACTTTAAAG
>CAYJDP010000040.1:0-7338 GCA_964368975.1 uncultured Muribaculaceae bacterium | reverse complement strand
TTGATCAATATCATCAAATTGTATGTCTTCAGTTTCTTTTTTTGAATATAATTGTTCTATTTTTTCAAAATATGCTCTTCTAAGTATTCCGTTTGTTTCAACATCATACTTTTCTTTTTCTAACTTCATTTTTTCAATTTTTAAGTCTAATTCAGTAATTTTTTTATTTATATTTGAGCCGTTTTCCATTACTTTAATAAATTCAGTTTTGTTATTTTCCATATTATATTTCTCCTTGATATGATTATATCAAATTTAATTTATTGTGTAAATATATGTCCTTATGTTATTATTTTAATATGAAAATTAATATATTATTACTCTTAATATATATTTTTTATTTATAATCTTTTAAAGCAATATCAGCATCTTTATATAAACTTAGAGTAGTTTCTAAATATTTAGTATATCCTTCAGTAGTATTAATAAAATCTTCTAAGGGAAATTGTTCTTTTGTTGAGTAGATATTTCTAATTGATGAAGTTGCTTCTTTTAAACTTATTATTATTTTTGATACTTCTTCATAACTTATATTTTCTATCATTGCCCTAACTCCTCTACTGATTTTGTTGTTTGAGGAAGTGTTTTTGATATTTCTATTACTTGTTGTTGGTAAGATATTAATTTTTCTAAATATTCTATATTATCTTTATCTGTATATTTATTTTTCATTGTAGTAATTGATGAAAATATTTTATTTATTGCTGTTACAAATTCATTATATTCAGACATACTTCCTCCTTATATTAATACTATTTTAGATCCATTTTGAAGATCAGTTTCTCTTACTGAATGATTTACATTATATATTTCACCAGTCGTTTTACTATAAAAATTACTTTCTGCTTTTGGTGTATATATGTTATCTGTCAATTCTTTTAATGATTCTTCTATTAATTTTTTTATAGTACCTATTTTTTTATTTATAGGAATATATAAATCATAATTTTTTTCAATTAATGGAACTGAAATTTGTACTAGTATTTTACTTTTCATATATTCCTCCTTATATTTTTGTAATTAATTTAGTTACTGAAGCATTACCTTTGTTTATTACATAACCAAATCCTGGTTTTAATTGTTGTCTTAATTCTCTAGAATTATTTAATACTTTTATAGTGAATTGGTCAGTAATTCCATTGCCTAACCATATACAACTAGAAGCATCAATTTTTGATTTATACCAAGGTTCATACGCTATAGTTTTTAAATCATCTACTGATTCTACTATTATGAATTTGTTTGTAGATATATCTTTACTTTCAGAAATTTTTTCAATAAATAATTGTTTGTTTTCTGGAGTAAGTTTTTCTAGGAATTTTGTTAATCCAATAATTACATATACATTATTTGATGTTTTGTTTGATAATTCTATTATTGATTTTTCATAATTATTTTTTTCAAGTATTATATTTTCTTCAACTTTATCAATAATATTTAATGCATCCATTATAATTAATTTACTTGTTGTCTTGGTAATAACTGATGCTATTCCTTTGATAAATTTTGCACTTGTTGAAATATCTTGTCCAGTAATTAGATATGTATTATTAATATTAATTAAGGCTGGAGATAATGAATCTCTTTCTATACCTACTGGTAGTTTGTTTATTTCTCCTAAGTTTTCTGTTAATTCATCAATTGTAACAACTTCTGGTAATATGGCAATTTTTTGAGCTTTTGATTGAGTTAATTCTTGTAGTTTTTTTGCTATAACTTTAATATATTCATTTACATTACCATCTCTATATACTGAAGTAGTTTGAAATTCATAAATATCATCTTTAGCAATAAGTCCTCGACCAAAGATTGGTGATGGTCTTTTTTTTCTTACTCCAGAAATTACTGAACTATAATCTCCTTCGTCATTAAATTGTAATACTACATTTTGTTTAAAATTTTGTCTTAGACGATATCTTACTGTATTTGTTCCACTTGTTGTTAAAATAAACACTATTCCATATTTATTACAATCTCTAGTTAATTGTTCCATTACTTCTTGGTAATCAGGATATGTTTCAATAAATGCTTCATGATTATTAATTATTATTGTAATCATTGGTATTTGTTTACCGCTATTTTTTAGATAGTAACTAAATGAACCGTTGTATTCTACAAATAATTTTTTTCTTTCATTTATAACAGTTGATATGTATTTAAATAAATTTATTATTTTTTCTGATTGAGTTGATAAAATTACTTCTCCTACATGAGGGATGTTTTTAAATACATTTGTAGTTTCTGCTCCAAAATCTAAGATATAAAAATTTATTTCTTCTGGTGTATGACTTGTTACTGTAGAATAAATAATACTTGCTAACATTTGTTCTTTACCAGAGCCACCTGATCCGAATATTATTGTATTTCCATCCTCAGATAATGGTAATGTTAATACATGTTGTGATTGATTATCTGGATTATCATATTCTCCTATGATTGGATTAATAATATTTTTTTGTGATATTATATTATATTTTTTCTTCATTTCATCTACATATATTATATTAGGTATTTTATCTAACCATAATTGAGGTATTCTTATGTTTTCTTTTGTTGCTTCGTTAATAATATATTTTACTATATTTGTAACTTCTTCTCCTAATGAAGCAACTTGAGTATCTTGTTTTTTTGTTTCCAATGACTTGATTGTTGTACCTACATTATCAATTATATTAATAGATGTATCAGTTTTCTTTTTTCTTTTTTCAGTTGGATAATATTGAGCTCCTGCCCATGCTGATTGACCTAGTGCGAATAATTCGTTATATCCAACTTGTAAGTAAAATCTTCCTGGATTTTTTAATGATGCTGCATCTGGACATTTTATCATATCCATACTATCTGCTTTATCTTGTACCTTTAGACATACTCTGAATTTTGAGTTAGACCAAATTTGATCATTTACTACACCAGCTGGTTTTTGCGTTGCTAGAATTAAATGTACTCCTAAACTTCTCCCGATACGAGCTGTTGATATTAATTGGTCCATGAATTCTGGTTGTTGACTTTTTAACTCTGCAAACTCATCACTTACTATAAATAAATGTGATATAGGTTCTTTTACTAGACCTTTTCTATACAATGCTTGATATTTATATATATCAATAGTTGATTCATCTAGTTCATCTCTTGCTTTATTAAACATTATTTGTCTTCTTCTTAATTCACTTTGGATTGATGCAAGTGATCTATTCATTTCAATTGTTTCTAAGTTTGTAATAGTTCCTGCTAAATGAGGTAATTTAATTCCCGCTTCTTTATTTTCAAATACCCCTGCTAATCCTCCACCTTTGTAATCAATTAATACAAAAGATACTTCATATGGATGATAATTTAGTGCCATTGATAAAATATAAGTTATTATAAATTCTGATTTACCTGAACCAGTCATTCCAGCTATTAACCCATGTGGTCCATAATATTTTTCATGCAAATCTAATTTAAACAATTCGTGTGATTGATCTACTCCTATTGGGGCTTGTAGAGAATTAGTTGGGTCATTGTTTTTCCATCTATTTAATATATTTAATTGTTCAATCATTCCTACATTATACATTTCTAAGAAACTTATTCCATTTGGTAACTTTCTATTTTCTTTGGCAATATCAATAGGTATATTTGCTAGTTTTTTACAACTTTCGTACATATTCAATTGTAAATTATAATCTGCATTAAACTCTTTTTGTTTATTAGCTACTAATTCATTACCAAATATTCCTGATTTTTTATCACCTATACTTATAAATGATTTTGTTTCATTAGGAAGGTTTACTAGTCTTGGGCTAATTACAATTAAACTAAAACCTATATTTATATCTGATGAAGCAACATCTTTTATTATTTCTATATCTCTTAATGTTTTGTAGTCATCTGTTATTAATACATAATATGGTTTATTATTTTTGTAATCTGTTGCTTGTTGTTGTCTTTTTCCATCAACTTCTGAGTATTTTCTATTTTGATATACTTTCTCTAAATTTAAAGATAATTCTTTAGCTTCATCTATTGTTGTTGCAAAATATCTTTGTGATTTATCATCACTCCAACAATGAGGAGAGACTTTCATATAGTCCCAATTATCTTTGTTTTTATCATTAGTAAGTATTACTATTTTTAAATCTTCATAAGAATGGAATGTTATCATTTGTAATAGTAATCCTTGAATAAACGGTTGTTTTATTGTTGCTGTTCCAATTATTGCTGCAACATTGTTTTCCACAAAAGATGTGGATATCGGTACATTTTCTAATATACGTGATTCTGCTCCTAGTTTATAAACTTCTTCTAGTAAATTATCCGTTTCTAGAGCAAAATGTTTTTCTGGGAATTTTACTGTTCCTCTTAAACTTGAGGAACCAATACCTAGTCTTAAATCTAGAAAGTCATCCTGCGTTATTTCTCTTTCCCATAAATTTCTTTTTTTAGAATTTATTATATCCACAGTTTGTTCAAGAGGTAAGTAATTATCTATTAAAATTTGTCTTTGTTTTTGCATTTCCTCTTGTATTTCTTTTCTTTTAATATTTATATATTGTGCATATTTCTCTTGACGCTCTTTTTCACGTTTTTTCTGTTGTCTTTTTTGAAAAGTTTTTGATAGTAGTGGCCATAAAAGCATAGAAGCAAGCATTGCTCCACTAGTAATTAAACTAGGTAATACTTCACTTACATCACGAGACCCATCAATTACACCTACTAAAGAAGTGTACCCCATGGAAATTGACATCATAGACATCGTTAACATTGGTCCTAATGTATAAATAGCTGGTGTTTTATCTTTATTTTCCTTAGCTGGGGGTGAATCTATTACTATATTTACATCCTCTATTTTTGTTTTAAATCTTGGTGATCTATAGAAATAATTTTCTTCTGTAAAAAATTCTATTCCTTCTTCATCAGCGTTATCCATTTCAATTTGATTTTGGACAATATCTTGTTTTGGTTTAAATCTATTTTGATTATATTTTAATAAATTCCCTATTTCATTTACTATTAAAGTGTCTTTTAATACTATTATTTTTAATCCCATTATAAAAATAATATCTCCATACTCTAGTGTTTTATTAGTAACAAATTCATTATTAACATAAGTACCATATTTACTACTTAAATCTTGTATCAGCCATTTACCTTGTTGATAAATTAATCTAGCATGATTTTTTGATACTAGAGGATAACTATAATGAATATCTGCTTTCGGATCATTTCCAATTAAAATATCTTCTCGTTCTGACATTTCTAATTTTTTTATTCTATTTTCTATAGCTGGTGAACAATATAAAATAACAAATTCATTATCTGTATTTATTTTCAAAAAATATAAACTATATTCTTTTAATATTGCTGAACTTACTTCTTGTTCTCCTTGCATTATCTTAGTTTCAAAGTCACTTTTTATTCTCCAAGAACCGTTTGCTTCTTCTACATTTATTAAATTTCTATTGTTACCTAAATAATCATTATCTGTAATCCAATAGTTTCCAGATACTGTTGTAGGTAAAGTAAAATTATATATTTTGGTCTTTTTGATTAATCTAACTATCACAGTACCACCTCTATTATTCTTATTCTATTATAATTATAACTTTTTTTTTAGTAATTTACAATAAGAAGTTTGTTTGTTTTGTGATTTTTAAATACTCGATCACTCCAAATGTAATAGATTTTGATAATTTTTCTTGATAGGCTTTTGTTTGAAGCAAGTATCTATCATCTGAATTAGATAAGTAGCCACATTCTACTAATACTCCTGGGATGTTTGTATTACTATAAATATACAAGTCTGTAGTTTTTATTTCTCTTGTGCTATTTAGATCATTTTTAAATTCTGATTGAATAGATTGGGCTAATATTTTATTTTTTTCATTTATATTATTATAATATACTTCTCCTCCTTTGTAAGATGTATTACGATACCAATTTATATGTATAGATAAATATAAATCACTTTCATTTTCCTCGATCATTAATATTCTTCTGTATAAATCTCCTCTTTTTTTATTTTCATCCCATTCAGATGAATAATCTATATCTTCTTCTCTAATCATATGAACTATCGCTCCTTGAGAAGTTAGTTCAGTTTCTAATTTTTTTGATATTTCTAAGTTTAAATCTTTTTCATATAGATCATTATATAATGTTCCAGAATCTCTTCCACCATGACCTGGATCAACTGTTATTATTACACCTAAAAGAGGTAGTTCTTTTGGATATGCATGCACTAATTGCAAAGAAAATGTTAGTAGTATCATAGTAATTAAAGATATTGTTCTATATTTTTTTAATAGCATTTTATCACCTAATAATAATATGATTATTTATGTTATTTTAGTACATAGGCCTATACAATTAATTTCTTTTTAAATAATATAATAGTGAGGTGTTTTATGATTAATAGTTTTTTTAATATTTCTCCTATATGGCAAGCTTTAATAGCAGGTTTATTTACTTGGGGAATTACTGCTTTAGGCGCATCTATTGTATTTTTCTTTAAAAAAGTTAATAAGAGTGTCATGGATGGTTTACTTGGATTTGCTGCTGGGGTTATGATTGCTGCATCATTCTTTTCATTAATTGCTCCTGGTGCAGAAATTGCTGAAGAGTTAGGGATGATTGTTTGGTTAGTTGTTGCAATAGGTTTTTTATCTGGAGGTCTAGTTATATTTATTGGAGATAAACTATTTGAATTGTTTTGTAAGAGTAAAGATATAGAACATAGTCCTACTAAAAGAAGATGTTTCTCTCTAATTACTTCAGTTACATTACATAATATTCCTGAAGGTTTAGTTATAGGGGTTGCTTTTGGTTCTTTAACTTATGGATTTGAAGGTGCATCAATTGTTACAGCATTACTTTTAGCGTTAGGTATAGGTATTCAAAATTTCCCAGAAGGTAGCGCTATATCGTTACCACTTAGAAGAGAAGGTTATTCAAGAGTTAAAGCTTTCTTTTATGGACAAATTAGTGGTTTTGTTGAGCCAGTTTCTGCTTTTATAGGTGCATTATTAGTACTTAAGATACAAGTATTATTACCTTTTTTATTAGCAGGTGCTGCTGGAGCAATGATATATGTAGTAGTTTCTGAGTTAATTCCTGAGAGTCAGACTAATAAAAATAAAAATCTAATGGCTTTGTTTACATTAGTTGGTTTTTCTATAATGATGATTTTAGATATTGCATTAGGATAAAAAAAATGAATTTAATTATTCATTTTTTTCTATGTATAATTTATCTCCTTGATTTAGATAAACTCCATATAATTCTTTTTTTGTACAAGTAAATATTAATGTTTTATTGTCTGTTGGCTCTGGTGTTGGCTCTGGTGTTGGTTCTGGTGTT
>CAYJDP010000039.1:0-7501 GCA_964368975.1 uncultured Muribaculaceae bacterium | reverse complement strand
TTTTTTTTGATAAGTATAGAATGTTATTTATATTAATTAACTTTGTTTTTATTTATTAAAATTATTCCTCTATTAAATTTCTTTCATTATATTTAGATGTGTATAAATCACTTTCATCTTCTTCTGTATTTGTTTTTTCTATGAAGTCCTTCATATCTGGTAAATCATTGATCGAAGATAGCCCAAAATAATCTAGGAATTCATGAGTAGTTTTATATAGAATAGGTCTTCCTGGTAAATCACTTCTACCCTGCTCTTTTATTAATCCTTTTGCAAGTAATCTTCTTACTATGTGAACTGTAGTTACTCCTCTTAATTTATCTAGTTGTGCTCTAGTTACTGGTTCATTATATGCAATAATTGCTAAAGTTTCTAATGCTGCTTGACTTAGAATGTTTGTTTCTGGATTTACTAGTAATTTTTGATAATAATCTTTATGTTCATATTTAGTAGTTATTTTAAATCTATTTCCTAAAAAGTCAATTCTTAAACCTCTATCTTTTTCTTCATAGTCATGTTTTAAGCTCATAAGTACTTCTTTAGATTTTGTTTCATCTATTTCTAAAACATCTTGTATTTGTTCTAGAGTTAATCCATCTTCGCCAACTACAAATAATAATCCTTCTAATATTGCTTTATTTTCCATTTGTTACCTCACATGTTATTTCTTGAAAATCATCATCTTGAATTATTTTTATTTCTTTAGCTTTAGCCATTTCTAGGATTGCTAGAAATGTTACTACTATATATTCTTTTGATGCTACTTCGAACAATTCAAAAAAAGAGACTTTCTTTTTATTTTTTAAGATATTTTTTATATCATGTCTTCTAGAAGATACTGATATTTCATTTACTGTTACTTTTGTATTAAGTGGTTTAGTTGCTTCTTTTCTTTCTAAGAATTTTTTAAAAGCATTTACTAAGTCATCTATATTTACATCTAATTCTATTTCTTTAGTTTCTTCTATATAATTTTTTATGTTTTCAGGAGTTTTTGTATATAAATCTTTTCTTTGTAATTCTTTTTCTTTAAATACTTTTGTTACTTCTTTATAAGCTTGGTACTCAAGTAATCTAGAGATAAGTTCTTCTTTTGGATCATATTCTTCTTCAGTTTCTTCATCTTTATATGATGGTAATAGTAGTTTAGATTTCATCTCAATTAATTCACTTGCTAGAATTAGGTATTCACTAGCTACTTCTAAATTTAGTTTTTCCATTGTATCTAGATAATTTATGTATTGGTTTGTTATTTTTTCTATTTCAATATTAAATATATCCATTTTAGTTTCTTTTATTAAGTGTAATAATAAATCTAGTGGTCCTTCAAAATCATTTATTTTAAAATCCATATACTTCAACTCTCTTCTTTTATAATTGTATCAAATTATATGGATTAAATCTAGATATTTACTTAAAATATGTTATACTATAATTGGTGATGTTAATGAAACGTTTTAATATGATTGATGAAGAATTTATATGTGAGCATTGTGGTAATAAAGTTATGCCTTTAAAATATAGTGCAAGAGACCATTGTCCTTATTGTTTATATTCTAAACATTTAGATATTTTTCCTGGTGACAGATTAAATAAGTGTATGGGATTACTTGAACCAGTTGGTATTGAGAAGTTTCGTGATACTTATAAAATAGTTTATAAATGTTTAAGTTGTGGAGATAATCATAAAAATATTATGGCGGATGACGATGATATGGATTTAATTATAAAGATTTCTACATTAGAAAAATAAAATACTAGATTTTGTCTAGTATTTTTTAGTGTTTTGGTTTAAAGAATAAAGTTAAGATAAAAGAGAATATTATAGCTGCGGTTATTCCTGCTGCTGTTAAGTCAAATGTTCCTGATAGTATTCCTAGAAGGCCTTCTGCTTCTGCACGAGAAAGTGCTCCGTGTATTAGAGAATGTCCAAAACTTGTTATTGGTACTAATGCTCCTCCGCCTACATGTTTTATTATTAAATCATATATTCCAAATGTATCTAGAGCAGCTCCTGATACTACAAATATACTTGTTATATGTCCTGGTGTTAATTTTGTATTATCTAGAATTACTTGGGCTATGGCACATATTGTTCCACAAAATAAAAATGATAATATTATAGTCATTCTACTACCTCCAAGCTAATTGCATGAGCAATTGATGGAATATTTTGTTTTTGAAAAATCATTGTTGGAGAAAATAATGCTCCTGTTGCTATTATTAAAACTTTTTTTAGTTTTTTATTTCTTAATTGATCTATTATATAAGAATATGTAACTAGTGGACAGCAAGCGGGTCCACTTCCTCCTGCTAGAGTGTATTCTTGGTTTTCTTGATTATAAAGCATTACTCCAGTGTCATTATAATTATTTCTTAAATCTATATCATACATTGTTAACATGTAATCTATTACTATTTCTTTTCCATAAATTCCTAAGTCACCTGTTACTATTAAATCATAATAGTTTGGTGTTCTTTTTAAATCGTCAAAGTGTCTTTTCATTGTATCTATTGCAGCTGGTGCCATTACTTTGCCCATGTTATTCGGATCATTTTGGTTTAAATCAATTATTTTACCAATAGTCGATGATTCTATTTTTATATTTGTTTTTTCTTTTGTTAAATAAGCAGATGCTGAACCAGTTGACGTGAATGTTGCATTTCTTGGACGTGGTGCTCCGTATTCTGTTGGATTTCTAAATTGTTTTTCACTACTCATATTATGTGATGAAGTTGTTACTATGGCGTTTGATATTTTTTTTGAATCTATTAGAGATGATGCTATAATTAGTCCTTCTACACTGGTAGCACAAGCATTATAAATTCCTAGAAATGATTTACCTGTATTTAGTACTCCATATGAGGTTGCAGTTATTTGATTAAGTAGATCTCCTCCTATTACTACATCTATTTCATTAGGTTTTTTATTAATTTTTTTTAGAAGGATTTCTAGGGACTTTTGTACTAGTTTTATTTCTGCTTTTTCCCAAGAAGATGTTTTAAAATATAAGTCATTATATGTTTTATCAAAGTATTTTTTTATAGGACCTTGTTTTTCATATGGTCCTGCTACTGTTGACGTTTCTTTTAAGTAAACATTATTATATTTAAAAGTCATATTAACCTCCTATTAAGTATCTTATTATTCCAAAAAACCATGCTGATACAACTCCATAAAGAATTACTGATCCTGCTAGTTTAAACATATTAGAACCCATTCCAAAAACTGCTCCTTCATTTTTATATTCCATAGTGGCGCTCATCATTGAATGAGCAAATCCAGTTATTGGAATTAATAGACCGCATTTAAATTTTGTTACTAGTATATCCATTACTCCTATTGCAGTTAAAAATGCTGCTATAAAAATTAATATTATTATCATATATGATGTAGCAGCTGATTTTGATATTGTTGTTGTCATTAATAATAATTGAATTATTAATTCTCCTATTACACCTATTATTCCTCCTACAATGAATGAAGTAATTACATTTTTTAATCTGTCTTCTTTCGCTTGATGAAGAGATGCTATTTTCTCATAAGCTTTATTTTCCATAATTATCACCATTACTAGTATTATTCAAATATTTTATTTCATACAAAAAAGCTTAGAATTTTCTAAGCTACTAATTTTTCTTTTAATTTGGATAATACTTTTTGTTCTTTTCTAAATACTTGTACTTGAGATATTCCTAGTTCTTTACTTGTTTCTGTTTGAGTTTTATCTTCAAAGTATCTAGATTTTACTAGTAATAATTCTTCTTTTGTTAAATTATTCATTTCTGTTTTTAGATCTAATATGCTTGGTGAAATATTTTTTTCTTCTACTTTTATTTTTTCATATTCTGCTAAATTATCATCTATTTTATAATCTAGGCTTTTTACTGATAAAGATACTTGTTCTGCTTGAAGTATTTTTTCTTCTTCTATTTCTAAATATAATGATAACTCATTTGTTGTTGGTTCTCTATTTAATTTTTGTCTCATTAATTCTTTAGTTTTAGATATACTTTTATTTAGCTTTATCATATCTCTACTTATTTTTATAGTACTAGATTCTCTTACATATTTTAGTACTTCTCCTAGTATATAAGTATAAGCAAATGAAGAGAATTTCACTCCACGAGATTCATCAAAGTTATCATAGGCATTCATTAATCCTATTAAACCTTCTTGAAACATATCTTCTTTATCAGATTGGTTAATACAATACTTGTTTACTATACTTCTAATTAAATTATAATAATCTTGTGTATTTTCCATTTATTTTTATATTACTAAATAATTAAATGCTTCAAATTCATTATTTATATAATATAGACTGTCCTCTCTTTTCCATAAAGTTTTTTTAATGCTGTTTTCTAATCCGCATAATGCTACTTTACCACAGTTAAGAAATATTTCTATTAATATTAATTGTAATTTATTATATATGTTTTTATTATTTACTTTAGTATCTAAGAAATTAAATACATAGTAATGCATTCCTTGATTATATAATAAATCTTTTACTTCTTTATAAAAGGTTTTAAAAGTATTACCATCTAATTTACCTTCTACTCTTATAAATATTACTCCTTTAGTTACTTCTTTTTGTAGTTGCAACATACTTTTCACCTCGCATGTTAACTATACTACTAAAATTTATTTTTAGAAAGTGATTCGACAAAAGATTACAAAACTTGTCAAAAAAAACTAACATAATGTTAGCTTTTTCTATTACTTTATTATAAAAGGATTAGTTTTACTTCCGTTTCCATTAGAAATAATAATTTCTGGGGAAATATATACTGATGGTCTTATTATTTGGCTATGTCCTACATGATTATGATATATATAACCTCTACTATCAATATTCCAAGCAAGATATGTATGACTAGAATAAGTATTCATTAGCCATTCATATTTACTAGCGCCTTCATAATCATCTAATATGAATAACCAGTTTTGTTCATGACATTCGGCAGTTTCATATTCTCGTGATGTTAAATCTCTAGAACAAACATTTTCTTTAGCACCATATAAATAATCACTTGTATACATTAAACCTACTTTTCCATTCCAAGTTGCTGATTGTCCAGATGGTCTTGAACTAGAACGTTCTTGTGTATAAAAATCATTTGCTGTTGTAGCTGCTGAAATACCACCTAAATTCCAAGTTACTTCTTCTATTAGATTTTTATATTTACTATCAATTCCATTATTTAGAAATACTCCAGAATTGTTTAGATAATCAATATTTAAATTTGAATTTATTGAAGATATTTCCCAATTGTTTATATTATTTGTACTCCAAGAGTAAGTATCAGCTTCTCCTCTATTTATATTTAAAATACTATCATTGTTATAGTCTATAGGAGTAGATTTAATTATTTTCACTAAACTTTTTGTTGTTCCATCTGGAAGTAATGTATCAAATAATCCTATTATTCTCCATTCTTCATCATTAAATGTAATATAGTTATTTGGATTTTCACCTTCATATCTAATACCATTTTCACTATACAATTCATCATTACCTATATTATTATTAATATAATCTGTTAGTTTATATTCGTTTGGAATTATTTCAATGGTTTTATATGCAGTATTAGTTAATCCACTTAATGATTTCACTGTACATTCTATAGTATATGTATTCACTGCTAAATTTAATGTGTTTTCTGGATTACAAGTTATGCTGTTGCTTCCACTTATTCCATAATTTGGAGTATTAAAATAATTTGTTGTATTAACTGAGGTTCCTTCTACAACTTTTGTAGTATCCGTATTTTTAGGTGTAATAATTGGTCCAGTTAAATCAACTTTAGCATGAATAATTTCCTCTGTTTTATTTCCGGCATTATCTTCTGCAGTAATTATTATATCTTCACCTGCTGTATCATAATCTATTAAGTTATTAGTAATATCATAATTATTAATACCCGAAATAAGATCATTTGCAATATAATTTGATATTTCTACATTAGTAATGTACCAGTCATTTTCTTTTTTTGTACCACTTAAATCATAAGATATTGTTGGATTAGTTTTATCTACTTTAAGTATTATTTCTCTAGTAGAACTATGTCCGGCATTATCTGTAGTAATAAGTGTTACTTTTTCTCCAGTTGTTTCATAATCTATTTTAGTTTTATCAATTTTAGTTGTCGATATACCTGATATATCATCTGTTCCATCTATGCTTGTTATATTTAAATCACTTGTATACCAATCATTTTTCCCTTTTGTTCCGATGATGTTAAATGAACTAGCTATAGGCGCTGTTTTATCTATTTTTATATTTAATATTTCTTGACTTATATTACCGGCATTGTCTTCTGCATATATAATGATATTTTCTCCTTTTGTTTCATAATTAACAAAACTTTTACTGATATCATAACTTTTTACTCCTGACATATTATCAGTGACATCATCATTTTTTATTTCTACATCTGATATATACCAATCATTATCACCTTTTGTTCCAATAATGTCATATGCTATTTCAGGTTTATTTTTATCGATTTTTAGTGACATTTCTTTAGTAACACTATGACCAGCATTATCTGTTGTAGTAAGTGTTATCTTTTCGCCTGATGTTTCATAATTAATAATTGACTTATCTACTTTTGATGTGGAAATACCAGATATGTTATCTATTGCTCCTGTTGCTTCAATACTAACATCACTTATATACCAACCATTATTTCCTACTGTACCATTAACTACAAAATCTCCGGCAATTGGGGAAGTTTTATCTACTTTTATTTCAATTATTTCTTCTAACTTATTTCCTGCCATATCTTCTGCAGTAATTATAATGTTTTCACCTGTTGTTTCATAATCAACTAAGGACTTAGTTATATTAAAACTTTTTATTCCTGATAAACTATCATCTGCTTTATAGTCAGTTATTTCTACATCTGATATATACCAGTTATTATCCCCTTTTTTTCCATTTATTTTATACTCTATACTTGGATTTGTTTTATCAATTTTGTAGTTATAACTACATTGTATATCACTTGTACTTTTATTGGTATATTTAGCCATAATACATACTTTTGAAGTATCACTTTCCTCAGTTAATTCATAAGTATAATCAGAACTTATTTTATTAGGTATACATTCTTTGTTTGTTGTATTACAATATAGTATTTCTTTAATTTCTAAATCACTGTTTTCAGTAATATTTGCATCTATAATTACATTATAGTTTACGTATGATGCATTACTAGTATTGGTTTGAAATTCAACATTTAAATTAGATTCTAAATCTTTTTGAAAACACTCAAAAGTAGATCCGTCATATGTACAATAATCTTGTTCAACTTCTTCGATAGTACAATTAAAAAATTCTAAAACTCCATTACTATATGTTATATTTTCACAGATAAAGTCATTATCAAATAATTTGTTTTCTTTTAAAAATTCTTCTTCTATATCAATATTTTCATATTCATTATTTTTTAAATATGAAAATAACTCTTCATAAAAACTTGAAGTTTTTCT
>CAYJDP010000038.1:2332-7715 GCA_964368975.1 uncultured Muribaculaceae bacterium | reverse complement strand
ATTTTTTACTAGAGTTAACTTGGATAAAAGACAGAAAAGAAAAATATAACTTAGGAGAAAATGAAATTCATTTAGCATTTAAAGTAGATGATTATGATAAAGCATATAACCTACATAAAGAAATGGATTGTATTTGTTATGAAAATAAAGATATGGGAATATACTTTATATCAGACCCAGATGGATATTGGTTAGAAATAATACCACTAAATAGAACTAAATAAAGTTCTTTTTTTTGACTAACAATAAAACAAATGATACAATAATCAACAAAAAGGGGATACAAGATGAAAAAAGCACTATCAAAAAAAGACTTAGAAGATATAAAATATTTTTTTAATAAATATTACAAAGATAATAAAAAAATCACAATAAAATTATTTTTATCTGAAGCATTAGAATTAATTTTAGATAAATACGACTTAACTCTTTCTAAAGTAGCGATACATCAATCCAAAAATGAATCAGACGCAATATATAATCAAGAAGAAGATAGTATGTTTTTGAACACTATAATGAAAAATAGTAATTCAATAAATATAAAAGATTGTTATACCGAAGAAAAAGTCCATCTACCTAGAAAACAATTACAATATATGTCATACTTGATATGCATAGAAACGATTATACATGAAATGGAACATAAAAAACAAACAGATGCTTTATTAGGAAAAAATAAATGGTATACAGATAATGAATTAGAATTATTAAGGTATTGTAATTACTTAACTAGTGAAGAATTATATATCAAAGAATTAAAACAAAAAGGTAATAAAACAGATACAGAGATAATAGAGGATTTAGAAAAAATCTACAAAACATTTATTCAAGTATATTATGATTTATATGACTATGACCCAATAGAAAGAGAAGCTTATGCAACAGCAACTAACTACTCCAAATTGTTAGTAGATAACGCTAATATAGATCTAAAAAAAGCAGCATTATATTTTGCGAAATGCACTTATCATAATAATATGAATGCTTATCAACCACTAAATGAAAACTTCGACTCATTTTCTCCAACCGAAGCATTTATAACTTTACAAGACAAAGAAATCTTAATTCCTAAAATAAAAATATTGCATGATGAATCATTATCAATTAAACAAAAATTAATTTATGGAGCATCAATTACTAAAGGAGAATTTAATGATTTAACTAGTGAATTCAAAGATAAAATAAGAATATTAAAATAAAAATGTAAACTCTTAAATAATTAGAGTTTTTTTATTTATTATAATTAAATATATGATATAATTAACCCATAATAATCTAAATGACTAAAATATAAAGAAAGGAGAATTACATGAAAGGTGATTTCAAAATATTATCATATCTTTTTGCTAATATACTAGTATTTTATACAATACCATTATTATGTAACCCAACAGGGATGTCAATACCATATTTGCTATTACTAATACCATCGCTCTGTTTAATTACAGCAATAATATTTGGGATAAAATATAATTTTAGATTAGTATATCCATTACTTGTAATGCTTGTATATACACCATCTATATACTTATTTTATAATGATAGCGTAATAATTTATTTATTAATGTATGGAATGTTAGCATTAGCAGGTAATTTAATTGGAAGCGTATTTAATGATGATAAAAAAAACACAAGAAGAAAAAAATCAATAGCATAAAGTTGACAAATAATTATAAATATAGTATAATCTACTGCAAGTGAGGAGATATATGCACTAAGCTAGCTATCTCGGGATCAAACCTACACGTACAGTACGGAGTCACCAATATGTGATTACGTACTTTTTTTATACTTTAATGTAATCACCAAGAAAGGAGAATTTAAATGAAAAGTATAGCACAAGAAGAAAGGATAACAAAATTTTATAAATATTATTTGTTTTGTAGAGATGCATTATGGGTTGGACCTATAATTACATTATTTTATTTATTAAATGAATTATCCTACACAGAAATATTTTTTATAGCTAGTTATTACAAAATTGCAGTATCACTTTTCGAAGTACCAACTGGAGCATTTGCAGATAAATTTGGTCACAAAAGGAGCGTTTTACTAGGAATAACTACAATAGCCATAAGTATTGCATTATATCCACTAATATCAAATTTTTTCTATTATATATTAATAGAAACATTATTAGCTATAGGAGCAACTTTAGTAAGCGGAGCAGATGAATCTTTATTCTATGATACATTAAAAAAACAAAACAAAGAAAAAGAATATACAAAATTAAAAGGAAGAGCTAGTCAATATACATATCTTTCGCAGTTAATAGGATCTTTATTAGCAGTATTTTTATACACAATTAATCCTACCTTACCATTTATTATTTCAGGAATAATAGTATTTATTGGAGCAATAATTTTTTCTACATTCAAAGATATTAAACACGAAAAAGAAACTACAGAAGAAATAGGTTATATTGATCAAATAAAAGAGAGTGGTAAATATATATTCAAACATAAAAAACTAAGAACAATAATTATATATGCAGCTTTAATAAATATGTTATATATGTCATTAGTACATACCTATGCACCATATTTCTTATCAGTAGGTATAAAAGAAGAATATTTTGGGGTGATATTCGCCTTATTCAACATAGTAGCGCTACTAGCATCTAGAAATACAGATAAATATATAAAATTAACAAAACCAAATTCACTAATAGCACTTGGATTACTCCTAATGATATCATTTTTAATACTAGGATTAATAACATTACCTATTGGTATAATTGGAATAATGTTTCAACAAATATATAGAGGTGTTGGAAAAACTACAATAACAAAATATATAAATAAAATAGCTCCTTCAGCTAAAAGAGCAACAATTCTTTCATACCTTAGTCTTACAATGACTCTTTTAGGAGGACTGTTTGGAATAATACTAGGTATTATAATGGATTTAACTAGTATTAATAATACATATCTAATATTAACAGCAATAACTATGATAATTACAATAACAATGTATTATTTCCTAAAAAAGAACTTATCAAGAAATTAAAGGAGTAAAAAAAACTCCTTTTTCTATGAAAAAATAATAAAATATATTATAATAAAACAAAGGAGTAATTAATATGGAATTTTCACACTCAAAAAACAGTATATTTAAAGAACAATTAAATACTCTAATCAAAAGAACAAAAAAGACTAACTTATCTAGTATAACCACATTCTTTGATTTAGAAGAGTTAAAAAATGCAATAAGTCATTTGAATAAACAAAAAGCAAATTACCAAGTATTTGATAACAACGAATTATTCGAAAGAAAAATAATTGCAATACTACCACCTAACCAAGAAGAACATGACTTTAATGAAGTAAAATGTATAAAGATAACACCTAATAAAAAAGATTATTTAACTCATAGAGATTATACTGGTGCACTATATAACTCAGGAATAAATATAAATTTATTTGGAGATATAATTATAAAAGATGATTGTGCTTATGTATTTATAGTAGGCGATATGATTGAATATATTTTATATAATATTGATAAAATAGGAAACACTTATGTATCTTTAGAAGAAGCAAATTACAAAGAAATAACTTTTTCTAAAGAATTTACCGAAGTAACCATAACAACCTCATCTAAAAGAATAGATATAATACTTGCTCATTCATATAAATTAAGTAGAGCAGTAGTAGATAAAAAAATATCTAAAAAAGAATTAAATATTAACAGTGTCTTAGTAACATCAAAGACAAAAGAAGCAAAAGAAAATGATATTATATCCTTTAGAGGATACGGAAAATTTATAATAGGAGAATCATCTCTTAATAGAAAAAATAAACATGTAATAACTATTAAAAAATATAGTTAAAAGGAGGAAAATATGAAAAAAATAATTGAAACACTTAAATACAAATTTGATAACATAATGTCTAAAGGAACTATCTCGCTAGTTTGGATGTTATTTCTTGTAACAGCTTTAGTAATAACATTACTAGGAATAGCAGCAAGACTAGTAAATGGTGGAACTCTAAGAGAAAATATTTGGGCTGGAGTAATGCATACAATTGATGCAGGAACTATTACAGGGACAGACACAGCTAATTTAGGATTTCTAATAGTAATGTGTTTAGTAACATTATCAGGTCTATTTATAACTTCTATCTTAATAGGGATTATTACAACTGGTTTTGAAGAAAAACTTAATCAGTTAAAAAAAGGAAATTCTAAAGTAATAGAAAAAAATCATACTCTAATACTAGGATTTAACGAAAGTATTTATACAATATTAAATGAATTAATTATTGCAAATGAAAATAAGAAAAAAGCATCTATTGAATACTAGCAAAAGAAGATAAAGAAGAAGTTGAAACAGCTATAAAAGAACAAATACAAGATTTTAAAACAACAAAAATAATAATCCGTACCGGAAGTATTACTGATAATTTTATGTTAGGCCAATGTATGGCAGAATACTCAAAATCTATAATAATAAATAATGAAGAAGATTTCTTAACAATAAAATCAATTCTTGCAATAAATAATTACTTAAAAGAAACATCTACAAATAATAAACCTTATATAGTTACAACAATTAATGATAAAGAAAATTATGAAGTAGCAACCATTGCAGCAGAAGGAAATGCTGAAATTATTTTAGAAAAAGAATCTATCTCAAAAATAATTGCACAAACATGTAGACAACCAGGTCTATCAAACGTTTTAATTGAATTATTCGACTATGATGGTAATGAGTTATATTTTGAGACGTTTGAAGAATTAGAAGGGAAATCTTTTAAAGAAACACTATTATCGTTTGAACAAGCAATTGTATTTGGATATAAAAGAGATAATCAAATATATATAAATCCACCTCACTCAACAATAATGAAAAAAACAGACGAGTTAATTTTACTAGTAGAAGATGATAATGTAGCTAATATAGTAGACTACAATAAAAATATAGATATAAAAAAATATATATCTAATAATAAAAAAACAATAGAGATAGATAATACATTAATTTTAGGAACAAATGATAAATTAACTAGAATTTTAGAAGAAATAGATGAATATTATATAAAAGGATCTAAAATTACTTTAGCAAATACCTCGATTAACGAAAAAGAATATAGCGCAAATAAATATAATAATATAACTTTGGAATTTAAAGAGTGTGACATAACAAAAAGAAATATATTAAATAACTTAGTAACATCAGATACTAAACAAGTTTTATTATTAAGTGATGATAACACAGATGCAGAAATAAGTGATTCACTTACTCTAATGAAACTAATTCATCTTAGAGATATTACAAAAGTAAGAAACTTATCTTTTCCAATAACTAGTGAAATGAAACAAATAGTTAATCAAAAGCTAGCAAAAGTAGCAAAAGTAAATGATTTAGTAGTAGGTTCAA
>CAYJDP010000038.1:0-2322 GCA_964368975.1 uncultured Muribaculaceae bacterium | reverse complement strand
AATATTACTAACGTCAGAAGGATCTGAAATTTATACAAGAAAAATTACTGATTATATAAAAGTAGAAAAAGAAATAGATTTTTATACATTAACAGAAATAGCTTCTTTAAAAAATGAAGTAGCTATAGGTTATAAAATAGGAACTGGAAACGATTTTTCTATAATAGTAAATCCAATAAAATCAGAATTAATTAATTTTAATGAAAATGATGAATTAATAGTACTATCACTTGACTAAAAAAATATCAATTAATTTGATGTTTTTTTCTTACTATGATATAATTTTCATAGAAATATAAAGGAGTAAACCATGAATTATGAATTAGAAATGCAAAAACAACTTAATTATTTATCTGGTATTAAAAAACTATTAATACATGCATGCTGTGCTCCTTGTTCATCAGCTGTACTTGAATACTTAACTAACTATTTTGAAATAACAATTCTTTTTTACAACCCAAATATTACAGAGATTGATGAATACAAAAAAAGATTAAAAGAATTAAAAGAATATATAGAAAAAATCAATTATAAAAATAAAATTACTTTAATAGAGGGAAAATATGAACCGAATAAATTTTTTGCTATAAGTAAAAATTTAGAAAAAGAACCAGAAAAAGGAAAAAGATGTTACTCTTGTTATAAACTGCGTATGAAAGAAGCAGCAAAATATGCAAAAGAAAATAATTATGATTATTTTACAACTGTATTAACAATTTCCCCACTTAAAAACGCAACTTGGGTAAATGAGATAGGAGAACAACTATCAAAAGAATATAGTATTAATTATTTATACTCTGATTTCAAAAAGAAAGAACGTTATAAAAGAACATTAGAGCTATCAAATAAATATAACCTATATCGACAAGATTATTGTGGATGTATTTACTCAAAAAGAACATAATAATAAAAATTAACTATAATAAAATAAAGGAAGTGTCAAAATGAATAAAAAATACTATTGTTTAGGAATTAAAGGAACAGGAATGTCAACTCTTGCTCAAATATTATATGACTTAGGAAATGATGTAGTAGGATATGATGATATTGAAGAATTTAAATTTCCAGAAAAAGGTTTACAAGAAAGAAATATCAAAATATATTATGAAGCAAATACAGAATTAGAAAAAGATGTTATAGTAACCTTTTCTAGAGCTTTAGGTGATAATCATAAAGAAGTACTAAGACTAAAAGAAGAAGGATACACAATCAAAAGTTACGCTGAAATAATGGGTGAAGTAATATCTCTATTTGATAGTATTGGTTGTAGTGGAACTCATGGTAAAACAACAACATCATCTCTTGTGAAACACATTCTTGAACAAACTATAAAAACAAGTTATTTTATTGGAGCAGGGGATGGAGCAGTAACTACTGAATCAAATTACTTTGTAGTAGAATCAGATGAATACAATAAACATTTTACACACTATAAACCTAAATATAGCATTATTACAAACATTGAAGAAGAACATATGGAATGCTATAAAGATTTAAATGATATAATAAATAATTTTGAAATATTTGCTAACCAAACATCTAATCTAGTAGTTGCAAATGGAGATAGTGAAAATGTACGAAAAATTAATTATAAAAATGAAGTTAAATTTTATGGATTTAATGAATCAAACGATATAGTTATATCAAACGTTATAGTAACTGAAGAATATACAACATTCACTTTAACAGTAGAAAAAAATAATATAGGCGAATTTTCAATTCCTTTACATGGAAATCATATGGTTATGAATACATCCGCAGCAATTTATCTTAGTTTAAGACTAGGAATAAGTATTGATGATATAAAAAAATCCCTAAAAACATTTAAAAATGCAGCAAGAAGATTTGTAGAAGAAAAAGTAGGAACTAATATAATCATTGATGACTATGCTCATCATCCAACAGAAATTAAAGTAACATTTGATTCTGTAAGACAAAAGTATCCAAATAAAAAATTAATTGCAGTATTCAAACCAAATACATATTCCAGAACAAAAGACTTTAAAGATGATTTCATAGAATGTTTTAAATTAGCAGATTACACATATTTAACTTTAGTAGAAGCTAATAGAGAAACTCAAGAACAATATCCAAATATTAATTCAAATAATATAACAGACATATTAGATAATGCAGAATTAATTAGTGTTGATACAATAAATAAATTAAAAGAATATGAAAATGCAGTAATTTGTTTTATGAGTTGTGCATATATTGATGATTTAATAAATGCCTATAAAGATTTATTTAAATAAGCTTAACGCTTATTTTTTTACATATTTTCCCATACTAATATCAAATTTATACCACAATATTTTTATA
>CAYJDP010000037.1:0-7869 GCA_964368975.1 uncultured Muribaculaceae bacterium | reverse complement strand
GTATTTGACAAACTATTCCTAGTAACAATAAACGTAATATATAATTTTTTAAATTACTAGTTTTAAAATATCCAATCATAATACAATAAGAAAACAAAGGATAAGATATTCTACCAATTATTCTTAAAATACGAATATGAGGAAAAAACATAAAACCAATATGATCAATTAACATAGTAATAACAGCTATAATTTTTATAAAATCAGTATTCATATTAAGTTTACTTATATTCAAAATACCACCTCCTTCTAAATAACTAAAAAAATATAAATTAAATACTTGTATTTATCCATTTAACTAATTCATTTAATACATTATCTCTGTCAATTGAAGTATCAACAAATTTATAATTATGCTTTTCACATACTTTTTTTAAATTTTTACTAGTATCAATCCATTTCTTAGCTTTAATTAATCTAATATCATCAGTTAAAGAAAAAGACCAATCTTTACCCTTAATATCATTTGATTTTTGTAATTCAACAACTTCTTCAGGACTAATCATAGTATAACCTAATACAATAACTGTAACATTATAATCTTTTAATTTATCTAAATCTTCTAAATTAACATCAACAGTATCTAAAAGAAAGTTATCATAAGGATTATATTTTAAATGATTAATAAAAATCTCCATCAAAAAATTTCTAAATTCTCTAGTTCTACCCACATCACCAGAAGACATATCACTATTATTTAAAATAGTATTATGATAAGCAACTCTTATTTCATCACCCTTAATAATTTGATATTTATTTTTTAACATATTGGAAAGAGTAGTTTTACCAGCTCTAGGAGCACCTACTAATAAAATATTTTTCATAAAATCACCTATTAAAAGTATACAATAAAAAACTAACTATTTCTAGTTAGTTATAAATTACTTTAAATTAATAAAATTATTATTTTAATTTATTATCTTTATTTTTTATAAAACATTCAATATATTGCTTTGCTTTATTATAATCAATAGCACTATACTTCAAAGCCTTCTTAAATGGACCAGTAATTCCAGGAAATTTATATTTATTATATTTTGCTTGAAACTCTTCTTGCATACAAAGAGATACATTTAAATATAAATTTGCCATATCTTCATTTAACATATTTTTAAGAAATACAACCTTTTTATCTAAAGGATTAATAAATGTAAGCTCATCACAAATATCTTTACCAAATAAACTTTGTAATTTTAATGCTATTTTAATTTCTTTAGGATATCCGCAACCACTTGTTCTTAAATTATATTTAAGCGCTAATTCTCTAGTTTTCAATTCTGTAAATCCTTCTTCTAAAGCAGTGCCACCTGATGCGCCACAAAAATGCATAGTTTCATGTAACACATTATCCAAATAATAATCTTCAGTTTTTCTACCGTTTACAAATAAATGTTTAATATATGTTACAAAAGTATTATTATTTGAAATTAAATTTTCAAAAGTATATACTGAATGATTTTTAGTAATACCATAACCAGGTAAAAATTGCATTAAATAAAAAATTTTATCAGCGCTTTTTGGAAAATAAAATTTCCCATTTTTTACAAATAAAGAAATAGTTCCAGTATCAACTATATTTACTACTTTATCCAAATTGATAGAATGATCATTACCATTAGATATAGAAAAATTATTTTCTTTTAGATATTCTTGTTCAATAAATATAATATTTTCTTTTACACATCTAATTAAATTTTCTTTCATAAAATCACCTATTAAAAGTATACAATAAAAAATAATATGTTTCAATTAAACATATTATTAACTCATTTATAACTTTAAAAACTTAAAGTATCATTTAAAATTATCTCCGCTTTTTTAACAAAATAATTATCACCAATTATTGGTAAATTATAATTACTTAATATTTTAATCATTTCACTAGCAGGAATATCTTTAGATTCAAATTCAACAAATAAATATTTATCATTTACTTGTTGAACTGCAAGTTCAATATTTCCATCACTATATACTGTGATGTGATCATAAATTTCTATATACTTTTTATAATTAATAGCCTCCATAAATTTTAATCCCTTATCTATATCTTCAATTGGACAAGAGACTTTACCTTGTTTAATAATATTTTCATTATCATCATACTCTTTATATTTATATAATAATAACTTTGTAGAACCAATCACATTTCTAACTAAGATACATTTCTTTAAAAAATCCAAAGGTTTGTATTGGCTAATATTTATATTTTTATCGGCCATATAATAATCATGTAATATATAATCATCTATTTTTTTAAAATTGTTAGTTTCTAGTAATCTAACTAATTCATCAAATCCACAACTGATGTGAACTGTAATTTCAACTTCTTCTATCATATATTCTCCATTTCTTAAAAATAGTATACTACAAAAAAACAACTATTTCTAGTTATATTAAACTCATGCAGTATAATCGCGGAGAATATTATTGGGAATGCTGAAAATAAAAAATGAAAATTATTTTTTATGTGGTATTTCTGTTGAAATCACAATATTATTCATATTAACATCCTCATTTGATAAACCAGTAATGGCACTAACATCTTTTACTAAATCCGATATATCATGCTTGCTAACAATACCTTTAACCAACATTTTCTCCAATTCTACTATTACATATGATATTTCTTTTATTGAATATTCAAATTGCTGTACAAAAGATTTTCTACTAATGATATCTGGATTAAAAGGGTTACACCATTCATTGTTGCTCTTATTTAGAAGTGAATTCAAATACTCTTTATTTTTTTCTTCTTGACTATACGAGAATGACTCTGGACCTAAAATTCCAAATTTATTCACACCATTAAAAAATTTCGATTTCAAACCTAGATTGTCTTCTTTTAATAATTTAACAAATCTTTCTAAATTTTCAATACCAATTTTAAATGTATTACCCGCCAAAAAATTATAAACTTCATGAAAACTACCATTTATTATATTAGTTAAATCATCACTAACACTATAACTGCCAATTGAAAAATCTTTAGATATATTTTTAAAAGAACTCCTGTTTTCATAATATTCTAGCATAAATAAGTCTAAGCAAGTTTCTAAAATTCCGTGGTTCCATTTAGTATATAATTCACTATTAGGATTTATATCTCCTGCATAAAAAATTATCATCGGATGAACTAAAGAATCTAACATATGATGAGACAAATAACCATACATAAAATTACGGATTTCTGCTTTTTCTAAAACATTATTTTTTTCTGCAAATTTGAAATATTCATATACTAATCTAGTTATGTCTTTTTGTTGTAAAAAATATGCAATATTTTTACCTTTGATGACATCACTTTTAAGCGACTGACTAATAGGTTGATAAAACAGATAATCGTGACCTTGATTATAATGTGATGAGAATTGATTATTTGCAATAATATTATCTAATTGACCTGCTGAATTATTCTTGATCAACTCTTTTTTTATTTCCTCTCCTGCAATTCTATGGGTTGATACGTTTGGCATTTTACCACCTCCTAGCATAAATTATATACAAAAAACCAACTATTTCTAGTTAGTTTAAATTCATATGGCAGGGGCGGAGAGAATCGAACTCCCAACTGTGGTTTTGGAGACCATAATTATACCATTTAACTACGCCCCTATAAAATATAAAAATTTCATAAGCAAATTAATATTATCACAAAATAAAAAAAATGACAATACCTAAGTAAAAATACCTAAAATATTATCGCTCTATATATAATAAGGTTAGAAAATTATTTTTTATTTGTTTTAACACTAATCAAAAAACCAATACTTGCAGAAACAAAATCTCTCAATTGACTAATAATTCTAATATCGCTATCATTTATTATAACAAAATTTCTAGCTAACAAAATTACTAACAAAGAAAACATACCAATTAAAGAAATAATCCCAACATGTTTTTTACTAAAAGAATGCTCTTTATTTTTCTCTTTAACACTACTACCAATAAAATAACCAAATATTGAAGCAGCAAAAGTCCTGATAACAATATCGATACTACTATTATTCGAATAACTAATTTCATCAACAAATAAATTAGTACTTAATTGAAACACTAGTAAAAAGAAAAACACCAATAAAATTTTATCAATAAAATCTAATTCTTTAAAATACTTAATAATATCACCAACTTTATAATATTATATTTAATAAATATTAAAATGTATAATCAATAAAACTAAAAAAGTGTATAAAAATTTAATATACATGTTATAATTAAATAAATAGAGTAGAGGAGTGTTAAAATGGAATTAGAAACAAAAGAAGAAGTATCCATCTCAGAAGAACTACACCTTGATCAAAAAAGAAAGAAAAAACTAAGTAAAAAGAAAAAAATAATAATAGGATTATCAATTATCACAATTATATTGATAACTGCAATCTCTTTCTATGTATTTATTTTTAGTAAAGAGTCAACTAAAGAAACACCACCAGAAGAAGTGCCACCAGTAGAAAAAGAGGAAGAAAAAAAATTAACTATAGTAAATGAAGATAGTAATCAAAGACCAATTGCAGTAATGATTGATAACAATATTGGAACAGGATTACATGCAGGTCTGCAAGAATCAATTATTAATTATGAAATAATCGTAGAAGGTGGATACACTAGAATAATGGCAATCTTTAAAGATAAAGATGTATCATTAATTGGACCAGTTAGAAGTGCAAGACATTATTTTCTTGATTATGCAGTAGAAAGTGATGCAATTTATACTCATTTTGGACACAGTCCATATGTTTATGATGATATAGCAGAACTAGGAGTAAATAATATAAATGGAATGTACTCTGATTCACCATTTTGGAGAGATTATAATATAGCAGCACCTCACAATGTATTTACAACAACATCGAATAATTATGATTTTGCAACATCAAGTAATTTTGCAACAACATCTGATAATTGGCAATTATTGAATTATACAACTGATGTAGTAGAATTAAATCAAGTAATAGAAGAAATAGATATAGTAAATCCAGAAACAGGAGTAACAGAAAAACAACCAGTATATCAAGATGGTCTGCTAACTGCAAATAATGTTGTGATACCATATTCATATTTACATACATCTTCATATGTATACAACTCAGAAACTAATTTGTATTACAGATCAATGAATAATAAAGCACATATTGATAAAGCTACTAATCAACAGCTTAATTATAAAAACATAATTATTCAAAAAGTGCCAAATAAAACATTAGATAGTGATGGAAGACAAGATCTTACAACAACTGGCTCTGGAGAAGGATATTACATAACAAACGGATATGCGATTCCGATAACTTGGACAAAATCAACAAGAAGTAGCAAAACAATTTATACAGATAGTGCTGGACAAGAAATATCTATAAGTGACGGAAATACATTTGTTCATATAATGCCAGTAACTCAAACACCTGTAATTAATTAAGGAGTAAAAAATGAAAGTAACAGTAATAGGATGTGGAGCATATGGAATGGCTCTTGCAAATATATTATCAACAAATAAAAACGAAGTAACAATGTGGACTAAGTTTGAGTCAGAAAAACTACAACTTAGTCAAACACGAAAAAATGAAAAACTAATTCCGAATTTCAAATTATCCAAAACAATTAAATATACAACATCAATGGAAGAGTCTCTAAAAAATTCAGAATTAATTGTCTTTGCAATTCCTATTCTTTTTGCACAAGCAACAATTCAAGAAATGAAAAAGTATTATACTAATCAACATATTGTAATTGCAACAAAAGGAATATCTAAAACTGGTGAATTTGTAAATGAAATAATTGATAATAATATAAATACAAATAAAATATCAGCTATTAGTGGTCCATCATTTGCAGTTGATATAGTAAGTGGTAATCCAATTGGATTAACATTAGCAACAACTAATGAACATACAAACGAAGTAGTTAAAAAAGCTTTTTCAAACAAAACTACTAAAATAGAAGAAAGCAAAGATATTTACGGAGTAGAAATGTGTGGAGCAATAAAAAACGTATTTGCAATTGCTTCAGGAATATTAACAGGATTAGGAGCAAATGAATCAACTAAAGCGATGTTTTTAACGGAAGTAGTAAAAGAATTGTCAGTAATAATCAAACATTTTAAAGGTAATGACAATACTGTATTAAGTTATGCTGGTTTTGGAGATTTACTTTTAACTTGTACTACTCCTAAAAGTAGGAATTATTCACTAGGTAAAATGTATGGAGAAAAAAAACCTAAAGAGCAAATTGATGCATACTTAGAAACTACAACTGTCGAAGGGTACCAAACTCTATTAGTGGTAAATGAGTTATTTAAAAAACATAACTTAAAAGAAGAATTGCTTGATATAATATATAACATCGTAATAAAAGGTAATAATCCCGAACAATTATTAACAACTATTGTGGAAAAAAGAAGATAATAACAACAGCAAGTTTTACATCTCATGTTTTCCATGGTATAATTATTAACAGAAAAAAAGTTTTGGAGGAAATATGGAAAATATATTAAAAAAATTTTATAGATCTTCACTAGTAACAGCAGTAATTTTAGTAATACTTGGTTTTTTATTAGTATTTGAAGCAGATACAACTATTAAAACTATTTCTTATATAATAGGAGGAATATTAATTTTAGTAGGAGTTTTTGCAATATTAAAGTTTTTAAGAAATTTAAATAAAGCAGAAAGAGGAGAGTTAGATATTGTATATGGAATAGTAACTACAATATTTGGTTCACTTATAATAAGTTACCCAGAAGCAATTGCAAGTATAATCCCATTTGTAATGGGAGTAGGAATAATTTTTAGCAGCGCTAATAAACTTCAATGTGCATTTTTATTAAAAAGTCAAAAAAATAAAATGTGGAAAGTAACTTTAATTATCTCTATAGTTAGTGCTTTGTGTGGAGTAGTGTTAATCTTTAATCCATTTGAAGTTTCTGTATTATTAACTAGAATTGTAGGAATATTTATAATTATATATGCAATACTAGATATAGTTTCTACATTAACAATAAAAAACAATATTTCGAATATTAAGAAAAACTTATCAGAAAACATAAAAGAAGCAAAAATAGTAGAAGAATAATAAGTTAGAAAAAAATAGTAATAATTAATTCACTTACAAATTTTATTTAAAATAAATATAATAATGAATTTTTTGTACTAACATAAACAAAGATTCATAAAAAAACAAAAGAAAGTAGGTGATTGATATTATGGATGAAAATAATTTGAAAATAGGAAATAAGTATCAAATACATGGATATAAACACAACGGGAAAATCCACAGATCATGGGATGAAGCTATTCTAATAGAAATCAATGAAGACTATCTTGTGTTTGGAAACGAAAAAACTAAGGTAATAGAGTCTGATGGAAGATCTTGGAGAACAAAGGAACCTGCAATTCTCTATTTTTTTAAAAACCAATGGTACAATATAATTGGTCAATATAAAAAAATCGGAATATTTTATTACTGTAATATGGCTTCACCATATATTATAGAAGAAAATACAATTAAGTATATTGATTATGATTTAGACTTAAGAGTATTTCCAGATGGAAGTTTTAAAGTTCTGGATAGAAGTGAATATAATTATCATAAGCAAAAGATGAATTATCCAGAAGCAATTGATAAAATATTAAAAACTGAATTAACTGATTTAATTAATATAGTAAGAAAAAAAGAATATCCATTTAATAAAAAAGTAATAGAAACATATTATGAAGAATATAAAAAAGAAAAAAATAAAATCTAAAACTAAGAAACCTTGATTATTTAAATTGATAATTGGGGTTTATTTTTTTGTGGAAAAACAGTAAAAAAGTGTTAAGTTTTAAAAAAATAAAAAAAAATTAAGAAATTTGTACTTTTTTGTTGACAAGGGTT
>CAYJDP010000036.1:0-8419 GCA_964368975.1 uncultured Muribaculaceae bacterium | reverse complement strand
CATGCATTATCAATCTTTGGAGATCATCAAGATATTTATGCAGCAAGACCCACAGGTTTTGCCATACTAGCATCATCATCAACTCAAGAAGTAATGGATTTAACAGGAGTAGCACATCTTTCAGCAATCAAAGGAAAAGTTCCTTTCTTAAACTTTTTTGATGGATTTAGAACTTCACATGAATTACAAAAAATAGATGTAATTGATAAAGATAAATTAAAAACATTAATCGATGAAAAATCCCTTCAAGAATTTAGAGAAAAGTCACTAAATAACTTAAATCCAAGTATTAGAGGAACTGCTCAAAATGAAGATATTTATTTCCAAGCAACAGAAATAAGAAATCAATACTATGATAAATTACCAGATATCGTAAATGGATACTTAGAAGAAATAAATAAAATAACTTCTAATTCATATAAACCATTTAACTATCATGGTTCACCTACAGCAACTAAAGTTATAGTAGCAATGGGATCAGTTTGTGAAACTATTAAAGAAACAGTTGAATACTTAGTAAAAGAAAAAAAAGAAAATATCGGTTTAGTAGAAGTACATTTATATAGACCATTTTCTTCTAAATATTTCTTAAAAGTCCTACCTAAAACAGTTAAAAAAATAGCAGTATTAGATAGAACTAAAGAACCAGGATCAACTGGAGAACCACTATACTTAGATGTAGTTCAAGTAATAAAAGAAATAGATGCTAAAGTATCAGTAATAGGTGGAAGATATGGACTATCAAGTAAAAATACAACACCTGCTATGATCAAAGGAGTATATGACTTCTTAGATGTAAGAGATGCTCATAATAACTTTACAGTAGGTATAACAGATGATATTACTAATAAATCAATTAAATATAATGAAGAATTTAAATTACCTTCAACAAACGTAGAATTCCTAATCTATGGATACGGATCAGATGGAATGGTAAGTGCCTCAAAAGATTTATTAAAAATAACAGGGGACCATACTAAAGCTTATGTACAAGGGTATTTCCAATATGATTCGAAAAAGTCCGGCGGAATAACTATATCTAATTTAAGATTTGGTAAAAAACCTATTAAATCAACATACTATGTAGAAAAAGCATCCTTAGTAGTATGTACTAAAGATTCATATTTAAAAAATATTAAGATGTTAGAAAAAATCCAAAATAATGGAATCTTCTTATTAAATACATCTAAGTCAGCTGATGAAGTATTAAAAGAAATGACTACTCATGATAAAAAAATACTTCAATCTAGAAAAATTAAAATGTTCATAGTAGATGCAAATAAAATTGCTGAGCAAAATGGCTTAAAAGGAAAAATCAGTGCTATTATGGAAATACTAATTTTTAAGTTAGGTAAAATAGTAGACTTTGATTTTACTATTAATAAGATTAAAGAAAATCTAGTAGAAAGATTTAAAAATAAATCAGGAGATATTGCACAAAAAAATATTAAAGCAATTGATCAATGTCTAGAAAATATGTTAGCAGTAAAAATACCTAATGTAGATTATCCAAATGAATTAATTAAAAAGAAATCAACTTTTGAAACAATTCTTAGTATGGAAGGGGATAAACTACCTGTAAGTACTTTTATAAATAATCCTGATGGAACATTTGATATAAGTACTACTAAATTAGAAAAGGCTAATACATCTGAATATGCTCCAGTATTTAATAAAGAAAATTGTTTACAATGTAACATGTGTTCCCTAGTATGTCCTCATGCAGTAATAAGACCATTCTTATTAGATGAAAATGAAGTGTTAGATGCACCAGATTGTGTTAAAAATAATTTGCTAGATGCAAGAATAAAAGATGAAAATTTAAAATTTACTATCGGAGTATCAACAAAAGATTGTACTAGTTGTAATTTATGTGTTAATGCATGTCCTGGTAAAAATGCCATTGAATTAAAACATAAAAAAGATATCGCAGAACCACTTCAAAATGAATCATGGGATTATCTATATAATGAAGTTACTGAGAAAAAACCATTACCAAATAATACAGTGAAAGGATGTCAATTCTCAAAACCAGCATTCGAGTTCCCTGGAGCATGTGCCGGATGTGGAGAAACCCCATACTTGAAATTAGTAACACAATTATTTAAAGAAAATCTAGTAATAGCAAATGCAACTGGATGTTCATCTATTTATGGAGGATCAACTCCATTAACACCATATAATGTTCCATGGGCTAATTCATTATTTGAAGATAATGCAGAATTTGGATTTGGTATGAAAATAGCAGACATTGCTATGAAAGAAAAAATTATTAGAATTATTAAAGATAATAATAAACTAATAAAAAAATCAGAATTACCTGTATATAAAGATTATACATTTGATCCTAATTTAGAAAATGCTAAAAAATTATTAGAAATAGTTGATAATACAAAAGTAAAAGAATTATTACCACTTAAAAAATTTATCCTACCAAAATCAGTTTGGATAGTAGGTGGAGATGGTTGGGCATATGATATCGGTTATAATGGAATAGATCATGTACTTGCAAATGACGCTAATGTAAATATTCTAGTACTTGATACAGAAACTTACTCTAATACAGGAGGTCAAGCTTCTAAATCAACTAGAAAAGGTGGAGTAGCTAAATTTGCATCTATCGGAAAAACAACTGCTAAAAAAGATTTAGCAAAAATGGCTCTAGCATATCCACATGTATATGTAGGAACAATTTCACTTGGAGCTAATCCAATTAATGCCATTAAAGTATTAAAAGAAGCTGAAGCCTATGATGGACCATCTATCATAATCGCATATTCCCCATGTATAGCTCAAGGATTATTAAAAGGAATGTCAACAACTATTGAAGAAGAAAAACAAGCAACAGCTTGCGGATACTTCCCAATATTTAATTACAATCCAACTACTCAAGAATTTAAACTTAATTCTAAAGCAGACTTTTCAAAATACATTGAATTTATTGGTGGAGAAGATAGATATAGATCGTTAAAAAAATTAAATAAAGATTATAAAAAAATCTTAGAAGAAAACAAACAAAATGCAGAAGCTAGATATAAATATTATGAAAATCTAGCTAATAAATCAAAAGAAGAAACAAATATATAAAAGAAAAAAGAAACTATTCGGCATAGTTTCTTTTTGATTTTTTATCTAAGAGACTGTACCCCCTGAGGCCAGTCTCTAAAAAGAATAAAAAGGGGTTGGCTAGTGTGATACTAGCTACCAATTCGCCTAAACCGAACTGGTGATTACTATACTAACTGATGAAGTCATATTTGTCAACAAAAATGGCAAAAAAAATTAAAAAAACATAAAAAAGAAAACAATATTAGTTGTTTTCTCCATTATTTCTAGAATTTTTAGGTTTAAAAGGAATAATTTTTGCATGTCCAGTTTTATTCATATTAATACTATATTTATCTGGATTAATAATAGCTTCTTTAATAGATATTAAAAAACCAATTTTTTCTTGAAAATCTGTACTTAAAGAAAAAGAATTGTCAAATTTAGGAACATCTATTTTTTTATCAAATTTACTTAACGATTTTTCAACATTTAAATCCATAATTGTTTTCTTTTCATCTTCGTAATCATGTAAATTTTCAATGTAATTATATAATTTATCAATATCATTAAGAATTTTATTACCTTTTCTCTCTATCAAAATTTTAGAAATTTTAGAGTAAGCAAAACCAGAAGTACATATTACAGCGCAAGTACCTAAATAAGTAGGTACACTCATAATAACATTAGCAACTTGTGCAGCTCCAACAACACCTAAACTAGCGCAACAAACACCACCTATAGGAATTATCAAATTAACAAACTTTCTAACTCTACAAGATTCATTAAATCTATTGTTCTCTTTATCTGAAATTTTATTTACAAGACTAACTTTATTTTTTATCAAATTAGCATTAACAGAATTAAATTGATTAACTAATCTTCTTCTACTAAACCCACTATCAAGTAAATAATCAATAGAGCCATCTCCATATTCAACAATAATCTTATTTTTCTCTTTTTTAGCACTAACAATAATTTTCTTAATGTCAAAAAATTCTTCCAATAATTTAAAATTAATATCCTTCTCCATATTAACACTCCTTCAAAATCAAAGTGTTCATATTATAACATATATTTAATAAAAAGTAAACAAAAACAATAATTAGATTGTGTAAAATAATCTTGTGATTGATATATATAGGTAATCATACCATTTAATACATCAAACAATTAATATTTAAGTTCTATATCATTGCTGAATGTAATATAACTTACTACTCTATAAAAGTAAACAAATACTCAAATAAAAAAATACAAATAATTCTTTAAAAAATAACTAAATCATGTTATAATATGCCAAGAAGGAAGTGGTGGCATTGACAGACGTAAAAGAAGTTAAAGGAGTAGGTACTAAATCTTTAGACTTATTAAATAGATTAAATATATATACGGTAGATGATTTGGTAACCCATTATCCATTTAGATATGAAAAACTAGAAAGAAATTCTCTACAAGAAATAGAAGATGGTGAAAAAATAATCATCGATGGTAAAGTAGAGAGTATGCCTATTTTAATGAGATTTAAAGCAGGACTAAATAAGATGAATTTTAGATTAGTAACACCTTCAGGAGTAGTAGGAGTATCTATTTTTAATAGAGCATTTTTAAAGACCCAATTAACTGTAGGTACTAATGTAATAGTAATAGGAAAACTAGATAAAGCAAAAAATATTATTACAGCATCTGACATAAAAATGGAAACACTAACATCTAAAGTAAAAATAGAACCTATATATAGATTAACGTCTGGTCTAACAAATAAAAGTATTAAAACATATATAAATATGGCATTACTTACTCACGGAAAAGAAGTACTTGATTATATTCCAAATGAGTATATAGAAAAATATAATTTCTTAAATAAGAAAACAGCTTTAAATATAATACATAATCCATCAACAGAAGAAAAATTAAAAGAAGTTACTATAAGACTTAAATATGAAGAATTATTTGCATTCATGTTTAAAATAAATTATTTAAAATTACAAAGTAAAAAGAAAAACTTAGGTTTAGAAAGAACAATTGATAAAGATAAATTAAATAACTTTATCAAAGAAATTCCTTTTGAATTAACTAATGATCAATTAAAAGCAGTAGAAGAGATAACAAAAGATTTAGAAGCTGCTTATAGAATGAATAGATTATTACAAGGAGACGTTGGTAGTGGTAAAACTATAGTGGCATTTATCTCAATGTATGCTAATTACTTAAGTAATAATCAATCTGCTTTAATGGCACCAACAGAAATACTTGCAACACAACATTATGAAAATTTAAAGAAATTCCTAGGAAAAACAAAAGTAAATATAGCGCTACTTACTGGTTCGACTTTAAAAAAAGATAAAACTATTATTTATGAAGGATTAAAAGATGGATCAATTGATATGGTAATTGGAACACATGCCCTAATCCAAGAAGAAGTAGAATATAAAAACTTAGGATTAGTTATTACTGATGAACAACATCGTTTTGGAGTACATCAAAGAGCAAACCTTCAAAATAAAGGTAGAAAACCAGATGTATTATATATGTCTGCAACACCAATTCCAAGAACTTATGCATTAACAATCTTTGGTGATATGGATGTATCTACTATTAAAGAAAGACCAAAAGGAAGACAAAAAATAGAAACAGTAGTAAAGACTAATAATGAAATAAAAGAAGTATTAACTTCTATGCATGAAGAATTAAAAGAAGGTAGACAAATATATGTAATAGCACCTTTAATAGAAGAATCAGAATCAAGTGAATTAACAACTGTAAAAGAATTAAAAGATCAAATGACTCTAGCATTTGGAAAAAATTATAAGATTGATATAATTCATGGGAAAATGGCTACTGGTGCTAAAGACATGATTATGAAAGAATTCCAAGATGGTAATATTAATATTTTAATATCAACAACAGTAGTAGAAGTAGGAGTAGATGTTGCTAATGCTACTACAATGGTAATCTTTGATGCTGAAAGATTTGGTCTATCTCAATTACATCAGCTAAGAGGTAGAGTAGGAAGAGGCATTCATAAATCAAAATGTATATTAATATCTAACTCAACTACTGAAAGATTAAAAATAATGGAAGAAGTAGATGATGGATTTGAAATAAGTGAAGCTGATTTTAAATTAAGAGGACATGGAGATTTATTCGGAACAAAACAAAGTGGGGACATGACTTTTAAAATTGCAAATATCAAAAATGATTATAAAATTTTATTACAAACAAAAAAAGATTCTAAAGAATATTTAATTAACAAAGAAAACAACCTAGATCCTTTAAAAATAAGGCTAATAGAAACCATAAATAAAGAATCATAATTGTAAACAAAAAAAAACTTCTCTAATTAGAATTGACAAATACTAAAAAATATCTTATTATTAAGATGCATGGTAACAACCATGCTGATAACTCTCACGATTATAAGGTGAGAGTATTCAACCGAACCCCCTGAAGAGAGAATAGAAATATTCTCTCGCTTTTTATAATAATAGATAGAGGTGATAAGATGATTGATTTTAAAAATGCATCATAAAGGGCATGCTTGTCCAAAAAGAAGAAATTCTATTTACTTATAAAACGATTAGAGATGGTATAGTATTTACTAATAAAAGAGTTATTGCAATGAATATACAAGGTATTACAGGTAAAAAGAAAGACTATACTTCACTACCTTATTCAAAAATACAAGCTTATTCAGTTGAAACAGCAGGATCAATTGATTTAGATTGTGAATTAAGTTTGTGGTTTTCAGGATTAGGTTCAGTAAAATTTGAATTTACCGGAAATTCAGATGTAATTGAAATTAATAAATATATATCAGAATATGTACTATAAAAAGTAATATAATTACAATAATTAAAGACTTAATAGTCTTTTTTTTGATTGACAAAATAAATAAAGTATAATAAACTTAACTAGCATAAATAAAGGAGTCAAATATGTTAAAGAACACAAAATTAAAAAATATAATCTTATTTACATTACCAATAATATTTACAATGCTTTTTATGTCATTTTATATGATGGTAGATGGAGTGTTTGTATCAAACTTAATAGGAGAAGATGCTTTATCTGCAATTAATATTGTCTATCCTGCAATATCAATTGTAGTAGCCTTAGGTTTAATGTTTGGAACAGGTGGTAATGCAATAATTGCAAAGTTATTTGGAGAGAAAAAAGAAAGAAGCAAGATCTAATTTTACATTAATAATAGTAATAGGCTTTATATTAGGACTAATTATATCAACTTTTTATTTTATTAATTTAGATTCATTATTAAACTTATTACAAGCAAATCAAGAAATATATAATTATTGTAAAGATTATTTAGGATACCTATTAATATTTCTACCTTTTTTAATAGTACAAATAATTTATCAAAATGCATTAGTAACTGCAAATAAACCAGGACTAGCATTCAACTCAATGTTAGCAGGAGGATTTGCCAATATAATCTTAGATTATGTATTTATAAGTATATTGAATATGGGGATAACAGGAGCAGCAATTGCCACAGGATTAGGTTATTTTATCCCATTTTTTATAGGAACTATATATTTTATAAAAAACAAAAGTACATTATATTTTACAAAGTTTAAACTGAATATAAAAGTATTAAAAAACACTTGCATAAATGGATCAAGTGAAATGGTAAGTAATATATCAAATGCCATAACTACTTTTTTATTTAACTTAGCACTTTTAAAATTAGTAGGAAATGATGGGGTAGCAGCAATAACTGTAATAATATATTCACAACTATTATTAAATGCTATATATATGGGTTATTCAATGGGAATATCTCCAGTAATAAGTTATTACTATGGAGAAGAAAACTCTAAAAATTTAAAAAGAATATTTAAAACAAGTATTAAACTAATAGTAGTATTTTCTGTTATTTCAACATTAGCAGCAATAATTTTAGCAAACCCAATAGCATCTATCTTTACAGATGAGTCTTCAAATGTATATGATTTAACTATTGAAGGATTAAGGTTATTTTCTATAAGTTTCTTATTTGCTGGAATAAATATATTCGCATCAGCTCTTTTTACTGCATATTCAAATGGTCTAATATCAGCAATACTTTCATTTTTAAGAACATTTATTTTAATAACTATTTCATTACTAGTATTACCTAATATTATAGGAATAACTGGAGTATGGATAGCAATACCTATTGCAGAATTTATTACATTATTTATCTCAATTTACTTTTTAAATAAATTTAAGTATAAATACATGTATGCTAAAAATTACAAAGATAAACCAACAGAAAACTTAAATATAATAACTATAGAAAGAGAATTTGCATCAGGTGGAAGAGAGATAGCAAAAAGATTATCAGATGAACTAGGATATACATATTATGATG
>CAYJDP010000035.1:0-8572 GCA_964368975.1 uncultured Muribaculaceae bacterium | reverse complement strand
TTTGCATTATTATAATCTTTTTCAAAATTTAATATATTTTTATAATTTGCTCCTCTAAAACTATAAATACTTTGAGAATCGTCACCAACTACTGTTATTTGTTTGTATTTATCTGATAACATTTTAGTTAAAGAGTATTGTGCCTCATTGGTATCTTGATATTCATCTATTAAAATATATTTATATAATTCTTGATAACGCTCTAAAATATCTTTATTTTCATTAAATAATTTAAGTGGTAGTATTAATAAATCATCGAAGTCTACTGAATTATTTTCTAGTAATTTTTTTTCATATTTTTTGTATACTTCATATGCTACTTTTTCATAATCGCTTACTGCAAATTTTTCGTATTGAGCTGGTGTCATCATTTCATTTTTACAATTACTTATTTTATTTCTTATTGCTCTTGGATTATATATTTTAGGATCATAATTTAAATCTTTTAGTATTTTCTTTACTACGGTTAATGAATCATCACTATCCATTATTACAAAATTCCTATCATATCCTAGTACTTCATAATTTTCTCTTAATAATCGTAATCCAAAACTATGAAATGTTGATACTTGTATTTTTTTGGAAATATCACCTATTAATAAAGATAATCTATCTCTCATTTCTTTTGCTGCTTTATTAGTAAAAGTTATTGCTAAAAGTTGATAAGGTTTAATGTCTTTTTCTTCTATTAAATATGCTATTTTAGTAGTAAGTGTTTTAGTTTTACCTGCTCCTGCTCCAGCTATAATTAATAAAGGTCCCTCATTATAGGTTACTGCTTCTTTTTGTTTTTCATTTAAACTGTCTATATTCATTTACATCTTCTCCTAATATGATTATAACTTATATTTTGTTTTAAATAAAGAAAAAAGTATGAATTAATTCATACTTAAATATTTTTATATAATGCTTGTAGTTCTAAAAATTTAGAATGTTCAGCTTTTTTTGTATCAGTTTTATTCTTATTTTCAATAATTGGTATTATTCTCGGTTCCAATTCTTCAGTTATATCAGGTAGTCTTTCTAACTCGGTTGTTTCATTATTAATAATTACTGGTATTTGTTGAGTCACTTCAATTATTGATGTATTTGTCGAATTAGTATTTGCTGTTATATTTTTTAATGTTGTTTCTAATTCTATTTCATTTTCTTTATTTTGGTTTATATTTATAGTTTCTTCAGTAATTAAATTTTCAATTACTGGTTTATTTTCTATTGATTCAATTGTTGATAAATTAGAATTATTTAATATTGAATCTATTTCTGTAATCTCTGGTGTTTTTATTATTTCTTTTTTATTACTACGTTGTTTTTTTAAGATATCAATTACTATTTTATAATCATCTAAACTTAGCATTTGATCATATATATTTGTATTATTTTCTTTTATTGTAACAGGTATTTCTGCAACTAATGGTGCTGGAATTACCGTTATGTTTTTTGGAAGTAATGGTTCTTTAGTTACTTCTTTTATTATTTCTTTTACCTCTGTTTTTACTTTTAATGGTTGTTTTTGTTTAGTTAAATAATTTAAGAATAAATTATAAACTATTAAGAAAATTATCCAAATAGTAAATAATGATGAAGATAATTCAATTAGTGCTACTATATCATTGTTACTATAAAGTTCAGTTTGATTAAATACATCTAACTTATTAGTTGATATAATATTTAATATTAATATTAATAAGTAATGTAATATTGTAAATATACAACAATCTACCACTTTTACAACTTTATTAATTTTCACATTTAAGATACTTGTCCAAAGTATAATATTAGTTACTATCATTGCAAATAAGTATGCTGCTATATTTGGAAAATATAATATCATAAATATGTTATCTATCATTGAATCAAATATTTTTAATAATGAACTATGATAGAAAAATATTATTAAACCTAATACTATTATATATATTGTTATATAAAATTTTCTTTTTTTCTTGATATTTTTATCAGATGTTGTTATTAATAGGTATGTTATTAATATCATAAATAAAACTATTCCAATAAAAAGAGCTGAAGATGTTGTTAAATCTAGTATTACTCTTAGTTTATCTGGAAATGACATGCTAGACATTATCTTCACCCCCTTTAATTAAAAGATAATTAAGCTATGCTTTCTAGTTCTGCTATATAAATTGTTTGTGTATAATCACTATCATTAGTACAAGTAATTAATGTTAGTGTTGTTTTGTCATAATTTCTGTATATTGCAATATTTCCATCTTTTGTTTCTTGATAAATATTTACAATATTATATGTGTATCTTTTACCTTGATAGTCTACATAAGCTTTATCACCTATTACTAAATGTTCTAATTCATTAAAGAATGCTTTCCATCCAGATCCAGAATGCCCTGTGATGATAAAATTTCCATTTGCAACATCAGGATAACTTGACTCAGGCATGATTGTTATATTTTGTTCTATGTTGTTTTTTGGATCTTCTTTTGTTAGAAATCCTTTTGTTAAATTAATTTTAGGTATTTCTAAATATCCAATGTAACCAGCATCTACAGTTGGTGTTTCAACTACAGGTGTTGGTTCTTCATTAATTTGTTCAACTACTGGTTCTTCTACTACTTCTTTTACTACTTCAGATTCATTTTTTGTTTGTTCTTTATAGACTAAACTACTCATTTCATCAAACGCTAGTATTTTTTTGTTTTCTATATAGTTATAAGAAAGAAAGAATCCGCCTACTAAAGTAAAGATTGTTCCGATTAGAGCTACATTACTAGTTGTGATTCTTTTTTTATTACTATTATTTTTAGTTTTTTGCATATTTACGTACAAATCCAAATCCTAGTGCTAATCCAAGTAATCCAATTATAGTAATTATAATTGTTTGATTACTTGCTGTATCTGGTACTATAACTATTGGATGATTTTCTATTGTAATAGTTTGTTCTAAATTATCCTCTGAAATAGTAACTGTATATATTTTTGTTGATTTTTCATATCCTGCTGGTGCAGTAGTTTCTTCTATTGTATAAGTTCCATATGCAATATTTTTTAATTCATAAGATTCATCTGTTGAAGTATAACTTACTACTTCTTCTCCAGCGCTATTTTTTATAGTTATCGTTGCACCTGCTAATGCTTGATTAGTTGATGCATCTGTTTTATTAACAATTATTTTTGTAACAGATAAACCTGTTTCAATTGATGCAGATAAATCTGTTGTTTCTGGATATAACCATGATGGTGTAATACCTTGCATTCCACTATCAGTTGGTTGGTAAGAATAAGCTTTATTAACAGTACCTGTTGCTGTTGCAGTAACTTTTACTGTTGCTTTGTTATCAGTAATACTTTCTGCAGGAATTCTTATTAGAAATTGTTCAGTTGGTGCAAATTCTGTTTTTGCAGTACCATTTAAATCTGTTGTTTCTGCACCTTCAGGTCCTGATGTTACTTTTGTTTTATAATTACCTGTGTGTGCTGCATTTGCAGTTATAGGATTTGAAACATAGTATTCTCCATCACTTGATAATTTCATCGTACTATTATTTGTACTTAAAGATAATGATGGTGTTGCATATCCAGCATCTCCAGCTGCATGAGCTGCTTCTGTTAATGCTACAATATGTGGTCTTAATCCATGTGGATCTGATCCATTTGTCTTAAACGAATGTGATAAGTTACTGCCACCATGTCTATTATCTAAATACCACCATAATGATGTTTGTGTTATATAATAATCATAATCTGCATTTCCAGTAAATGTTTTATTCGGATAACCGTTTTCCATGATATAAGCAATACCTGCATCCATTTCTCCAGTCAAGTTTGCTGTAATATTTTTCGCAGTTGATTTATTTATATTTAAACAATATACTAATTTTCCATCAGTCGTTGTTTTAGTTGTAAAATACGTTCCTGCTACATAACCTTCTATACTCTTTGCTCCGCCTAATTGAAGTGATGACGGTGCTGCTGCATTTACGTTTGTTGTAAAACTTAATAAAGTTGTTGCAATTAATAAAATTGCTAATAATATTTTTGTTATTTTTTTCATAATATCTCCCCCATATATGGCCTATATAATATCATATTTTTTAATTAAAATCAAGATTTTTTTAGTTATAGAGCCATTTTTTTAATTATTTTGTCATTTATGTCATAGATTATAATGTTTTCTTCATCATATATTAAGTAACTTGCTAACTCATTTGATCTTGGAAGCGATATACTTCCTGGATTTGCATATATATTTGATTCTATTTTTTCAATTTCTGCTATATGTGTATGACCTGATACTAAAATCGAATTAGCATATTTCCAATTATCTTTATTATATATATGACCATGAGTAAAATATATATCATTATTTTCTGTCATAATCATACCTAATTCATCTATTATTGGAATTTCAGTTACTTTTATGTCAACATTTGAATCACAATTTCCTTTTACACATAAAATATTTTCCTTAAATGAATTAATCCAATTTTTAACATATTCTATGTCATAATCATCAACAATATTATTTCTAGGACCAATGTAATACAAATCTCCTAATATTACAAGTTTATCGCATGTTAGATCAATATATTTATCCTTTATCTTATCTAAATTTGTTTTTATCCCATGAATATCTGAGATTATCATTATTTTCATATCTATCACCTAATTAATTTTAACATATTTTTATTATTATTCATATAATATTTTAGTGAAAGGAGTTTTTATGAAAAGAAAATTATTTATTTATATTTTTTGTGGAGTCTTGATATTTTTATTGCTTGCATTAGTTATATTTGATTTTAATAAATCTGAAAATACTAATCTAGAAAAAATTGTTGTTGCAGAAGTTACTCATTCAGTATTTTATGCCCCTCAATATGTTGCTATGGAAAATGGTTATTTTGAAGATTTAGGTATTGATGTTGAATTAATATTAACAGCTGGGGCTGATAAAGTTACTGCTGCATTATTAAGTGGTGATGCTGATGTAGGATTATCTGGAAGTGAGGCTACTATATATGTTTATAATGGTGGAGAGAAAGACTATTTAAAAACATTTGGTCAACTTACTCAAAAAGATGGTTCTTTTATAGTTAGTAAAGTAGATTATGAAGATTTTACTTTAGATGATATGAAAGGTTCTACAGTTATTGGAGGTCGTGTTGCTGGTATGCCTCAAATGACTTTTGAATATGCATTAAAAAATTACGGTATCGATATTAAAAATGATTTATTTATTGATACATCTATTGCATTCAGTGCTGCTAGTGGAACTTTTATTGGGGGCGACTATGACTTTGTAACTTTATTTGAGCCTACAGCTACTGAAATGGAAAATAATGGATATGGTTATGTAGTTGCTAGTGTTGGGGAATTAGGTGGTTTAGTTCCTTATACTTCTTATTCTGCTAGAGGAAGTTATATTGATGAAAATAAAGATTTAATTAAAAAGTTTGATGAAGCTATTCAAATGGGAATTGACTTTGTTATGAATAGTACTGATTTAGAAGTTGCTGAAGTTATACTTGATCAATTTCCATCTACTTCTTTAAATGACTTAGAGTCGGCAGTTAAAAGATATAGAGAAATAGAAGCATGGCCTAGTGATACTAAATTTAGTCAAGAATCATTTGATTTATTACAAGATATAATGATTGATTATGGTGAGTTAGATGAAAAAGTTAGTTATGATGATTTATTTTATAATATAGAAAACTAAAAGGTAGGATTTCCCCTACCTTTTTATTTGAATAATTCATCCATTAAATTATGAACTTTATTTATCTTATTTGTTGTTTCTTCTTTATTTAAAGTTAAATTATATACTTCATTTTCTTTAGCATTTTGAAGTAATTGTAATGGTATATTTACATGTGATTTATCTGGTAATTCAAATACTATTTGATTATTTTCTATTCTATCAACTATTAATTCCATATTAATCCTCTATTATTAAAGTAGTATAATAACTATCTTTTTCACTTTCTATTGATATTTGATATTCCCCTGCTTTAGTATTGGATGAGATATTCCAAGTCCAAGAAATATTACCTAGAGAGTCAGATTTCTTATCTTCTAATCCTTTAGCAGTTGATTCTCCTGATGATAAGTTTACTTTTATATCATATGTTGTATTTGGTTCTACTATAGCACTTAAGGTTGCTGTATCTCCTTTTTTTACTACAACAGTATCTAATTGCTTCATATTTATTTCAGCTGTTGTATTATTACATTCTGAAATACTTAAATCTTTGCCATTACTTGTTACTGTAATATCCCCACATAAATTAGTTTGATATACTTTGGCATTATCATTTTGCCATTTATTTACTACTGTAGGTGATGGATGATTATATTTATTATCTTCTCCTACAGAGATAATTGCATAAATAGGATCTATTGAATCTACTAAGTAATTACTTGATGAAGTGTCACTTCCATGATGTCCTACTTTTAAAACATCTACTTCAAAGTCTAACACTAAATCTTCTTCTGATTCTTTTTCAGCATCTCCAGTAAATAAAAATGTAGTATCTCCATAAGTTAATTTGATTACAGCTGATGTATCATTTAAATTACTATATTCTTCTACTGGTCCGATAATGTCTATAGTTAAATTGTTTGCTGATAAAATAGTTACTCCTTGTTTTGCTTCATTAATAGTTAATCCAATAGATTTAATTGTTTCAAGTAAATTAATATACGTATTACTTGTAGAAGTAGCTTTTGGCATATAAATATTTTTTATATCAATGTTTTCAATTATATAAGCTAGTCCTCCTATATGATCTGAATGGGGATGAGTTCCAACTAAATATGTTATTTCTTGGTATCCTAAGTTTTTAATATAGTTTTCTACAATTTCGGCATATTCCCTTTCTCCGGCATCTATAAGTAATGTTTCTTGATTAGGTAACTCTATAAAGATAGAATCTCCTTGTCCTACATCAATATAGTGAGATTTAACTTCATTTGTTAATGCAACTGCTGGAGTTGTATTTTCTTCTGTTTTTGTGTTTTCTTTGATTAAACTTTCTAATTTATCAGAGTTAAAATAAATAGCAGTTGCAAAAGCAACTACTATGAATAATAATGATATTATTTTTTTCATAATCTACCTACCTTACTTGGTAAGTATATCATAATTTGTTTTTTTATTTATATAGTTTTGCAATTATTTACATTTCTTTACTCCTTATGTAATTTTTTATTAAATCTAAATAATTACATAATTACATTATTATCCATCTCATAATGTGTCTCCTTTTTTCTTTATTATAACATAAAAAAGATTAGCTTACACTAAACTTTTTTTGTCTTTCATATTGAGATAAGTTATAAAATATAAAATTGAGAAAATAAACAATACAAAGTTAAATGCTGATGTGATTAAGAATAGTATTGATATTATTATTATTAATTTATAGTTTTTTGTTGTCTTAATGTATAATAGTAGAACCACATTTATAATGGAGACTGCTGTAAGTATAGCAAATTGAAAATTAAATAGTAATGCTAAAAACATAAATAATAATATATTAGTTATTTCTTCTCGGTTTACTTCATTTATTATTGAAGTAAGATTAATAATGATTATTAATAAACAAAATATATAGTATACTAAAAATGAAATATTGGTTATTTTAAATAAGTTTTTTTTCATAATAGTCCTTTCTATTTAAAAATTAATTCATTTAATTTATTTATTACTTGTTCATTACAAATATATAAATTTATTATATATGTAGTTATTGCTAATACAAAATAAAATAATGAGTCTTCTTTTGATTTTTGTCTAATTATTTTAATTAATAAATTTATAAAGATTATTAATTCTAAAAGTAAAAATAATATTACTTGCATTCTTAATATTGTAAAACTATAAGAATCAATATATAAATACATTCTATAAAATGAATTTAGTATTAAAATTATTGTAAATATAATTGTAGGTATTGTTAGTACTTTAATTACTTTATTATCTTTTATTAATGTTGTTTTATAATTAATAAATGTTATTATTGAAAAAATTATAATTGTTACAAATAATAATTGAAAGAACCCTTCTCTTGCATATTTTGCATAAGTATACATTATTGGTAATTCTAAGAAATTAGTTGTTAGCTTAGATATTTCTGAGATTAAAAATAAAATAAATATTGTGTTTATTATTACTAATATTGGGATGATAGTACTCTTATTTATTTTTAGTTTTTCGATTTTTGTCATCTTATCTTTTTTGTTTACTATTATATTTATTACTATACTATTTAATCTAATACAAGATAATGTAAATATTAATGCATTCATAAATATTTTAGATACATTAATTCCTGAGAATATGCTAGACATAAATTCTGAAAAATATGAATCTGCTGATATTAGCAAATTATAAATAATTATTCCGATAATAGTACCAATTGTTATTCCTTTTAATGCACTTGTGTTTAGCTTAGTAACTTTTTTTATCACCGGTGTTACTTCTTTTAAATTTTTATATAATTTAGTGGGAAATATTTTGAATATCCATAATAAATAGTCATCTTTAATTGAATAATTTTTATTAGTTGAGTAATGAAATATTATTGATATTAAA
>CAYJDP010000034.1:0-8777 GCA_964368975.1 uncultured Muribaculaceae bacterium | reverse complement strand
ATTTCAGAAAAGTCACTTATAACACCACAACTTAATAACTCATCTTTTAAACATTTAACAGCATCATTATGATTATTAAGAACTGCTTCTTTCTCAACTTTAAATCCATCATATTTAAAAGAATAAAAACTATTATCTAAACCAATTCTTTCAAAATTACCTTTCATTAATACCTTCTCCTCAGGCATCTCATAAAGTCTAAATTTTAAAGAACTACTCCCCGCATTAACTGCTAATATTTTCACGTAATCATCTCCTTATAATTAATTTACTTAAAACTTATCAAATAATTATATTAAAGTCAATAAAAAAAATACCTAAATATTTTTAAGTACCTCTTCCAACATAAAATTAGTATGTAATTCACCACTTTTATTTAAAGAAATTAACTCATCAACACTAACCCATTTATAATCATTAACCTCATCAACTTGAATATCTACATTAACATAACCATCTACTCTAAATAACCAAACATCTAATATATCATTACAATCAGGATAATATCTTAAAGTAGATCCTATAAATTTACCATTAGATTTATTTAATACAACACCCAACTCTTCCTCTACTTCACGAACAGCACCAGTTAAAGAATCTTCACCACTAGTAACAGAACCACCAGTAGTCTCCCACATCAATCCATGAGGTTTGCTAGGAACACGTTGTGATATTAAAAATTTATTTTCACTATTAACAACCCAAGTATTAACAACTAAATGAAATTCCTCTTCTAATAATTTATCTCCTCTAGTAACAATTTTATCTAATTTATTTCTATTCTTATCATATAAATCCCACTTTTCCATAACTACCTCCAACATAAAAAGTATAACATAAAAAAGATAGGTTAACCCTATCTTTTAAGCTAAAATATTTTAATTTACTTATTTATTTGAACTATTATAGCTTCCACTTGCTTGGTTTAATCCATTTTGAACTAAACGTCTTGTAATTTCACCACCAACTGATCCGTTAGCACGGCTAGTAGCATCTGGTCCTAAATTTACACCAAATTCATTAGCTATTTCATATTTCATTTTATCAATAGCTTGTTTAGCTCCTGGAACTCTCATTTTCATACTTGAGTTATTTGTACTATTCATGTGTTTCACCTCCTATACATTTATAGAATGTGAAATAATAATAATTTCATACATAAAATTTACTGGTAAATTATAACAATTCATTAATTTCTAAATCTATTTTTTCATCAATAACAACAGTTTCAATTGTATTAATAGCATCATTAATCATCTCTTCATAAGAAAACTTATTCTCTTCTTCAATTGCAATATCTAATTTAGGATTAATAACAGGATGTTTTGGTACAAAAACAGTACAACAATCTTCAAAAGGTAATATACTAGTTTCATAAGTATCAATTTTTTTAGAAATATCTATTATCTCTAATTTATCTAAACAAGCAACCGGTCTAATAACTGGCATATTAGTAACTTCGTTAATTACACTCATACTAGTAAGCGTCTGAGAAGCAACTTGTCCAATAGATTCACCATTAATAATAATATGAGCCTTTTTTTGTTTAGCAATACCTTCCATAATACGATACATCATTCTACGCATAATTGTTATGGTATAGTCACCCTTACAATTTTTATAAATTTCTTCTTGGATAGGAGTAAAATTAACTATATGCAATTTAATCTTATTACTATATTTATTTAACTTTTTAGCTAAATCAACTACTTTATTTCTAGCATTTAAACTAGTATGTGGTAAAGCCTCAAAATAAACACAATCAACAATTACACCTCTTTTTAAAGATAAATAACCAGCAACAGGAGAATCAATTCCTCCACTTAACATTAATAATCCTAAAGGTTGACTACCAACAGGATAACCACCACTACCTATACAATCTTCAAAATAAATATAAGTATTTTTATCACGAATTTCCACTTTAATTAAATAATCTGGATTATGTACATCAACTGAAATATTATCAATATTTTTTAATAACTTACCAGCAAGAACTCTATTATAATCCATACTTTTAATCGGAAAACCTTTAAAACAACGTTTAACCTCCATTTTAAAAGTTTTAAAAGATAAATTACTAAATATCTCTAATAACCTATTTTGAATAACTTCATCATTAGTATCTACAATATAAGCAACATGATACATATGTATACCAAATATATTAGATAAAATATCTTTTATATTATCAATATCTTTATCATTAAAATAAATAAACATTCTAGCATGTTCTTTTACTATTTTTACATCATATAAATTCAATTTATTTTTAACATTATTATATAAAGTATTAATAAAAAACTTACGATTTCCCTTCTTAGTAGTTAATTCCCCATATTTAATTAATATAACTCTATCCATAATACACCTCTTCTCGCATATTTTATCATAAAAAAAAAGAAAAATAAACAAAAAATTTATTTTTCAATAACCTCATCCATAGTACGATATTGATTTTTAGCAATAACTTCATACTCACTTTGTATTTCACTTATATCCGTATAATTAGTCTTATTATGTTTATTAAACATATATATAAATATATCTTTTTCATAATAATTATCAAATATAACTTTATCATTAACTTTATAATTATAACCAAGCATCATCTCTAAATCAGTACTAGTATTTATATCACTCCATTTACCAACAGAATATATAGAAATATCATCACTTTTATAATAAACATTATTAATAACATAATTACCACACGTTAATGTAATATATACATCATTGTTATCAAGAATTGCTTTACTAAAAGTAGTAGAACAATTTTCTTCTTTATTAAAAGGATTATTTATTTCATCTACAACACCTAAATCATTTAATTCTTCTAAAGAATAGACTCGATAAGTATCCCCAGAAGAAGTAGCATATGCATAAACAGATGATCCAATACTATATATACTATCTCTCATAGCATTAAATTTTTGTTGATTAACTAAATTCAATACATAAACACCACAAAAACTAAATAATATTAATATCACCACTATTATCACTAAGCCTTCATACCTTTTATTCTTATTTATCATATACCGCCAACAACTTTCCATATATTTCATTATCTACTAAAGAAGTAGCTTTAATTGCAATATCTAAAGATTTCTTATACTCACCCTTATAAAATAATTCCTCTGCTTCAATTAATCTAATATTTACATCTTCATACTTAGAACGATATCTATTACCATAAACAATAGATTGTTCCGCCATTCTAGCAGTTTTAACCATCTCATTAGTAGCATTATATATTTTTAAAACTAAATCTCTCGCTGTATCTACTCTAGTATTTAATGTTTTAATAACTATTGGTTTAACCTCTAACTCTTTAATAACTTCCTCAATTGCTTCATTAGCTTCTGCTAATTGTACAAAATAATTATTTGAAATTATAGGTAATTTAAAACTTCTTACTTTAACTTTACACTGTTTTAAAAACAACTGTATTTCTTCTAACTGTTCTCTTGCTCTCACTTCATCATCATACATATTCCCTAATGATTTCAATGCATAATCAAATTCTTCTTCCATAGTTTTTAATCTAATAACTAACTCTTCAATTTCTTTATGTAACATTGAATAAGGAATATCAACCCCTCCAATTTTTGTATTTAACTTATTAAAGTCATCATTAATAACTACTAATATTTTATTAACATCATGTATAATTTCAATATCTTTATCTTCTAAATCATACATATTTTTAATGTCATCTAATTGAAAAAACACATCTTTTACTAATTTATTAGCCTTATCTAATTTTATACTAAAATCTTTAGAAATATCTTCAAAAACTTTTCTAGATAATCTTTCTTTTTCAAAGTCAACAAATAAACTATCCAAATACTCTAGCATAGTTGTCATTTCAAACATACAATTTTCTAAATTTAATATCTTAACATTAGAATACATAACTTCAATATTTTTCAAAGTTTCATTTATGTTATACTCAATATTCAAATAACCTAAAGGAAAACCCTCTTCTTCCATTTCTAAAACAGTATCATTAATTTCCTTAACTCTATTTGGAATAATTTGTTTAATCATTAAAATTAAATCAGGAACCTCATTAATAACAATACCAATATGATCAATCATACTATCTATTGCCTTTACTATATGAACAACTTCTGTGTATTCATTTTTTTCCATTACTCTTTCAAAATCTAAAAATCTCTTTTCAATATTTTCTAATTGCAATGTAATAGCATCACCAATTTCATCGTATAATCCTCTATGATCATTAAACTCTTTATTTAATTCTCTATATCTAGTTTTTAATTTAATAACAATATTACGATATTTTTCTTCACTTAAAGTTATTTCTTTAATTTCCGAAAGTAATCTATCACTAGATTCACGAACTTTATATAATTCTAATTCAGTCTTAGCAAGTCTATCAATTGAAGTATTATAATCTTTTTTATCAATATATAAATCTAAATCAATAAGCATATCATTAACAACTGCTAATCTATTTCCTTTAATATGATTAAATCTATCATGCCAATCATTAAATTTTTCTTCCATTTTATCATTTTTAATTATTGGTTCAACTTTAGATAACTCCAACATAATAGGAAGAGAACCTACTTCATTAAGTTCCAATTCTAGTTTTTCAAATCTCTTACGATAGCCTTTTCTTATAGCTTTTCTGATGAAAAATAAACAAATACTTACAATAAGTAAATTAATAACTATAACTGTACTAACAACAAGCGTTACTCCATTCATTTTATCACCTCTATCTTATATAATAATAACACTTTTATAACTTTTTTTCTACTATTTTTTACTTATTCTTTACAACAATATGTAATAATAAAACAATAAAAGTACTAAAAACACTAAAATACTAAAAAAAAACCATATATTTATAGTAATATAATTGACAAATCATAAAATTTATCATATAATCATAACTGCATATTTCTTTAAGCAGCAGATTTTAGAATGTCTTAAAGTGTTTCTTAAAATAATTTTAGTAACTATTGCTGTTTACGCGAAAAAATAGAAGGAACTCCCTAAGATATGACTAAATCAATTAAGTTAATATGTAATAAACAAATAAGAAAAGGAGAATGTTTATGTCAAGATATACTGGACCAGAGTATAAAAGAGCAAGACGTGTTGGATTCTCTATCAGTGAAACTGGTAAAGAATTAGTAAAAAGACCTTATGGGCCTGGACAACATGGAAATGGACGTAAATCTAAATTATCAGATTACGGAACTCAATTAAAAGAAAAACAAAAAGTACGTTTTATGTACGGAGTAAGTGAAAGACAATTTAAAAAGACTTTCAACGAAGCTGGAAAAATGAAAGGTATTCACGGGGAAAACTTCTTAAAAGTTTTAGAATCTAGATTAGATAACGTTGCATACCGTGCTGGATTCGCATCAACTAGACGTGGATCAAGACAATTAGTAAACCATGGACACGTAACTGTAAATGGTGCTAAAGTTGATATTCCATCATACCAAGTTAAAGTTGGAGATGTAATTTCAATAAGAGAAAAAGATAAAGACATGAAAATTGTTAAAGAATCTTTAGAAAAAGTATTAAAAAGAGTTGATTTCATTACTTATAACGAAAGTAAAATGGAAGCTACATTTGTTAGATTACCAGAAAGAAACGAACTTAACGCTGATATCAATGAATCATTAATCGTTGAATTCTATAACAAGTAAAAAACAAACAAAAACAAAAAAGATTGGATTTCCAATCTTTTTTATTATATAATAATTTAGTAAAGGATAATTATATGAAAGAAAAAGAATTAAAAGAATATTATAGTATAGTAGATGATATATTAAAAAATAAAGAATTTATCAAAAGAAAAGAATTTCCTCATCACGGAGAGGAATCAGTTTATACCCACTCTCTTAGAGTATCAATGCTTGCATATAAAATAGCAAAAAAGTTAAAGGTAAACAAAGAAGATGCTGCAATCGCTGGATTACTTCATGATATGTATCACCAACCTTGGCAAACAAAAACAGAAAAAACAAAATTCTTTAAACAACACGGATTTACCCACGCGAAAGAAGCACTTGATACAGCAAATCTACACTTCAAAGATAAATTAAATAAAAAAATAGAAGACGCAATCCTTAGACATATGTTTCCACTAAATATTATACCTCCTAAATATACAACAGGATGGATTGTTACCATATCTGATAAATTAATATCCCTAGAAGTATTAAAAGATATAAAAAACCTACCCAAATACCTAGGTTTTATAAAGAAAAAATAAGTATCTCAAAATACTTATTTTTTACTTATTAAAAACAACTTCTATATTACCAATTTCATTTTGTACATATAATTGATAAGTACCAATATCACTACTTTTAATATTAGCTTCCCCCAACTCTATTTCAATAATTCTTTTATACATATTAATATCTTCATTAATATCCACTTCTATATTACCCAATTCATTAATTAAACTAATATTTTCTGCAAATAAATCATCTATTTCAATATTACCTACATTAGTTTTAACATCAACAATCGTAGAATTCATATTATCAATCTCTATATTACCTAAATCAGAAAATAAAGTTATCTCACTATCAACTTTAATATTATTACCTTCAATATTACCAGCACTTGAATTAGATTCAATACTATATGCATTAATATAATTAAGTTCTATATTACCTAAATCAGCATTTAATAACAATTTATTAGTAATAGTTGTATTATCCATCTCAATATTACCAACACTACAATCAATATTTAAGTTGTTAATTTCAACTTCTTCAATATAAATATTCCCAAGATCACCATCTATATCAATATTTCCTTTATAATTATTAGGTATACTTATAGTAATAATAGGTGCATCTGATAATAAATTAAATCCAAAATAATGTCTTTCACTAGTAACTTCTATATCTAAATCTACCACATTAGAAACATCCAACTCTTCATCTTCATAACGATTTATAACAACAATAATTTTATCACTATTACTTTTATTAATAATAATATCTGAATAATCACTACTTATATTAATATCTTGACCTAAATTATCATATTCAAATGACTCTATTATCATACTCCCACTAGTATTATATTTACTAATATCAAAATCCGTTAAAATAAAAGATATAACAACTAAAATAATTCCAAATATTAAACTTCCAAGTCCAATAAATACACTTTTCATTACACTACCTCCCTATTAGAAAAACTATTTCTAATTTTATTAATTAAAATATTCTGTCCTTTAAAAAACAATTTTATTAAACTAACACTCGGTTTAAACAATAAAAATGATAACCCAATAAACACAAAACCTAATCCAAAAGATAATATTGAAGTATACATATTAATAACACTAAAACTAAATCCTGAAAATATCATAACTATACCACTTATTAAAAATGAAATTAAAATAATAAATAAAGTTAAAAACAATATTAATACAGTTAAATAAAGTGATCCTAATACTGCTAAAATACTAATCCATATTGGAAAACCAAATACTAATAATAACATCCATAAAACTTTTTTATCTGAATTATCATATACATTTTTAACTCTTTTTGAAACAACATTAATAGTATCATTATCATTTTCTATATCTTTAACAATTTTATCAATACTACCTAAACTCTTAATAACATCTTTCTCTTCTAAATTATCCTCAATCTTATCATCAATTAATTCTGTATAATAATTAATTATTTTTTCAACTTCACTATAAGGCATATGCCCTAATTTACTTTTTAACTTATCTAAAAATTCAACCTTAGTCATTATTCACCTCTCCTTTTATAAACTTATATACTAATGTTACTTTTTCCCAATCAACAATAAACTCATCAATTCTATTTAAACCTAACTTAGTTATTTTATAATACTTACGTAATCTAGAATTATATTCAACAGAATATGATTCAACTAAATTATTTGACTCTAATCTTTTTAATATAGGATATAATGTTGATTCAGGTATTTCTATATATACACTTACATCTTTAATAATTTGATAACCATAAGAATCATTTTTAACAAGTGCTCTAAGTACACATAAATCAAGTAAACCTTTTTTTAATTGAACATCCATATTTCACCTCACACCAATACTATACATTACATAGTATAATATGTCAAGAGGTATATATATAAATAAAAAAAATAAGCATAATACTTATTTTTTTATCGTGTAAAAACTTCTACTACTTCTTTTTGTATTTTTTATATTAAATCCAATTGAATTAATCATTCATAATATAAATACCTTTCTATGGAGCAACAAATTCTTTAGAACCACTACTCTTATAAAATATTTCACCTACTGTATCATAAAATCCTATTTCACTACTATCTGTCATTTGAACAGGTATAAAATTATTAACACTACCAGTAGAATTATTAACAAACTTAACATTATCAATTCTTCCACTCATCATCTCACTATTAACACTTCCTACTTGATTTAATCCCCCAATAGTAATAGTATTATCACTTAACTCTCCAGTATTTTGTAAATAACTAACTCCATCAACTATAATAGAAGATTTACTAAATGTAATATTATACCAAGTATCTAATTCAAGTACTAACTTATTCCCTAAAGAATCAAATACATTTAAAGCTTCTCCTCCATAAGAAGAATAAACTTCTAAAGATTCATCTAAATATAAACCAATATTTTTATCAGAGAACTCTCTTCCTCCAAATATCCATCCAGCATCACTTAAATAAACATCCATAGTAACTGTATAATCATTTAAAGAACTTAACCCAGTATT
>CAYJDP010000033.1:0-9004 GCA_964368975.1 uncultured Muribaculaceae bacterium | reverse complement strand
TATATACAGCAACAGATAATGCAGGAAATATTACAACTCATGAAAGAACATACAATGTAGACTCAATTACACCAACATTTACATTATCTACTGATGCTAGACTTAATAGTAATGGTTGGGCAAAAACAGATATTGGTGTAACAATCAATACAGCAGAAACAGATTATACTAAAAAAACATGTTTAACAACAGGAAATAGTTGTACGCCAACAGAAGACAAAGGATTACAAATAACTAATGAATCAACATCTAGTAAAATGTGTGTAACTATAACGAATAAATATGGAAAAGAATCAGCAACTGTTTGTACAGATTCATATAAATTAGACAAAACACCACCAAATCCAGGGAAACTTGTTATAAATGGAACGATGAGTAACAATACTGTTATTGTTCCAGCTTCTTGTCCTGAAGGATATCAAGAGTCAACAGGGCTTGATATTGCTAAAGGGGAATGTAGAAGTATTAACGCTACAGATGTTAATCATGGAGAATATGTATATGATTATACGAGTAAAAATCCAGAATCAACAGTTTTAGAACCGACAGGTTGGTATATATCAAATGTTGTATATTATGCAACAGGAGCAAATGATCCTTTGTCTGGGTATAGTGGAATTACATATGATCATAAAGATAATACTGTTACTGAAGATGGTAATAATATCAGGGTTAGAGCATATGTAACTGATAAAGCGTATAATTCAAGTTATTTAACAGAATACATTAAAAGAGATACAGTAGCACCAACAATTGGTGAAGGTATAAATACAGAAGGTAGTGAGTTTTATAAAACTCAAGAAGTTTTAATTTCTACTTTCTATGGAGATTTATTCGATGCAACATCAGGAGTTAAAGAATTAAATATAACTGGTGATGTAGTATTAAAAGATGATGTTTATTACTTAGATACTGCAACTACAGGTAGTAAAAGTATAACTTTAGAATTAATAGATAATGCAGGACACAAAACAACTAAAACAATTAATTCTAATGTAGAAGAAAAAAACTTACAATTAAATTTAACATCAGCGGATAACACTGATTGGACTAATCAAGATATTCCTGTAAAAATAGAAATAACTGATGAAGCATCAATTGGAGTAAAATCGATTAAATATTGTGAAACATCAGAAGAAAAATGTACACCAACTACTTTAGTAGAAAATACTGACACAGTAATGATTACTGAGGAATCAGCAACTAGTAAAGTTTGTGTATTAGTAACAGATAACTTAAATAGAGAAATAACATCATGTAGCAAAGAATATAAAATAGATAAAACAGCACCCGAGTCAGCAAAAATAGTTTTAACAGGAACAATGAACAATAAAGCTGTTACTATTCCAGCAACTTGTCCAGAAGGCTATCAAGAGTCTACTGGACTTGAATTATTACAAGGTGAGTGTAGAAGTATTAAGTCTACAGGAAATCACTGGATACTTGGACCAACATATGATTACACAAATAAAATAAAAGAAACAACATCTACAGAACCAACAGGTTGGTATATATCTGATGTTGGGATTTCTGTAACAGGAGCAACTGATACATTATCTGGATATAATGGATTTACAACTAATCACACTAACAACACTGTTACAATAGATGGTGATAATATTATAGTTAAAGCAACTATAACTGATAATGTTGGGAACACTAGAGAATTAACAGAAACTATTAAAAGAGATACAGTAGCACCAACAGCATCACTAAATGTTGAAGGTACATTAGGAGAAAATGGTTGGTATACATCATCAGATAGTTCACTAGGTTTATTCTTTGAACCAAATGGAAATGATGCAACTAGTGGTATTGCTAGTTCGTCTATCACATCAAAATCAACAGGAGTACTTTCATTAGCTGGAAAAAATTATATTCAAACAGCAATTGGTGGAACATATGATATAAAAGTTAAAGTAACAGATAATGCAGGAAATACATCTGAAGAAACAGTTACTTTAAAATATGATGGGACTGCACCAACAGTTAATCTTGGTGGAGTAATTGGTAACCTTCTTGGAACTGATGGATGGACTAATCAAGACTTTACTTTAAATAATTTAGATACAACTAATTTAACTGGTGATGTTTATGATATTGATTCAGGTATTCAATCAGTAACAATTGATCCAAAAGTAGTAACTACTGAAGGAATTAATCAAGTAAAAGTTACTGCAAAAAATAATGCAGGATTAACTACTGAAGATACTATTGAAGTTAAAATCGATAAAACTGCTCCTACATTTGCAGGAACAGATGATATCGAAATATTAGCAGGAACAGCATTCGATATAAAAGAAGGAGTAACTGCAAATGATAATTTAAGTGGTATTAGTCCAGTTATAACAACAGTTGATAGTAATGGGTTTATAGCATTTGTAGGGGATATAAATACTATAACTAACTTAGATATAAATAATATTTTATCAAGTTTATCAACATCAGTAACAACAATTGATACTACAAAACCAGGTGTGTATACAGTAGTATATGCAACAATGGATAAAGCTGGTAACTTAGCATTTGAAACTAGAACTGTAAAAGTAAAAGTAGATGCACCAACTTTATCATTAGATTTTAATTTAAAAGATACTACTAAACCTTTAGCATTAGATAATTTTACTCTAAACTTAGGATTAGAAGATAGTACTGATAAACAATTAGAAAATTTAAAATATTGTATGCCAGGACAACCTGCATGTCAATTAAACTTAGAATTAAACTCTAATTATATAGATACTTTATTAAGTGGGTATGTTCCAGATGAATATCAATCACTTTTACCAGGAGTAACTAATTTATATGGAGTAGCAGAAGCAACTAATGAAAATATTTGTTTAACTGTATATACAGGAATTGCCGGATTAAATATTACAGAATGTGTAGGATATAATCCAGTAGCAGATTCATATAATGATGCAGTAAGTGCAATTAAAGAATTAGAAGCAAAAATAAATGCAAGAATTCAAGAAGAATTAACTAAAATCAAAGAAACAGTTGATCAAGCTATAGCAAAAAGAAATCAACAAATTGAAGAATTCAATAAAGAAATTTCTGAATTAAGAACTCAAGTAGAAGCAGAAAGAGATAAATTAGTATCTGCCGTAGAAAGTACAAAAGAAGAAATTGAAACTGAAATAGCAAGAATTGAAGCTGAAATTAAAAGAATTGAAGATTTAATTAATTCTATAAAATAATAGTTAAACTGAATAATATTCAGTTTTTCTTTTACAAAAATACATTATATGGTATAATGAAGTTGAAAAAATTATAGGAGTTGATTATAATGGACTTTAGAGAAATAAAAGAATTTTTAATCGATACATCAAAATATATAATAGTAATACTAGCAATACTTTTACTAGTACTTTATGTTGTATCCCTACAACAAGTAGTAGGTGATTCAATGTCACCTACATTAGAAGATGCAGATGTTTTACTATTAAGTAAAATACATTATAAATTATTTAATGTAAAAAGAAATGATGTAATAGCAATAGAATATGAAGATTCAAAGTATTTAATAAAAAGAGTTATTGGTTTACCTGGAGAACATATTGAATATAAAGATAATGTTTTATATATTAATGGGCAAGGTTATAATGAAACATTAATTAATGTACCAGAAACACCAGATTTTAATATTACAACACTTGGTCATGAAACAATACCAGAAGATATGTATTTTGTAATAGGAGATAATAGAACAAATTCTCTAGATAGTAGAGAAATAGGACTAATATCAAAAGATGAAATATTAGGTAAAACAACTATGAAAATATGGCCAATTAATGAATTTAAATTAATAAAATAATAGAAATAATACTCTATTATTTTTTTTTATGATATAATATATTTAGGAGTGATTAATTATGGCATATATAAAATATAAAGAATTAACAAAATACTTTAACTTTGAAAGAGAAATAGAAATAAGTACACTACCAAAGTATGTTACCGATTATGTAGAAGAGTTTGAAGAAATCTATGGAGCTTATAAAAATATGAGAGACTATATTATTTTTACTAGTGAAAAAATAGTTTTATTTGATAAAACACCAGTAATTTCTGAAAAGAAAATACATATTATTCCATATGTATCAATATCAACAAGTTGCCTTTCGTTTACACCATTTAAAGCAAATATTCAAGCTTCTCTTGATAGTGGATATCCATTAAGAATATCATTTATTAAAATGAATGATTCTAAAAAGAAAAATCTTAGATTAATTTATAAAAAAATGATGAAACAAAAATTAGAATTATCAAAAAGATAATTTTTTTGAATGAGGAAAAAATAATAATAAAACAAAAGATCATCATACAACATCAATATATTATTAAAAGGAGAAAATAAAATGATTGTAATAGCAACAAAAGACGAGCTAGAACTAGCACAAAAATATAATAAAAATAATGAAGAAATAATAATAACTGGAGTAGGCGGACTAAATGTTATAGAAAAACTAAAAGACATTGATAAATCTACTGAAATATTAAATATAGGATATGTAGGAAGTAATAAAATAAAAAAAGGAACAGAAGTAACAGTATCAGAATCATCTCTTTATCATCCTAATGTAGAGTATATTGAACCAACATATAAATTATCGGGTACAACAAAATGCTTAACATCAAATGATTTTGTACTAGAAACATCAATTACAGAAGAAGTAATATTTGATATGGAACTAGCATACATCTTAGCACTAGGATTTACTAATGTAAAAAGTATAAAAATAGTAAGTGATAACTTATCTTATGAAGAATATGAAAATTCAATTAATTAAGGAGCAAACATGACAGATAAACAAATAGAGAAATATTATAATGAATTAATTCAAAATGATAGTACTTTTCAGGAGTTGTACTATGAAAAAACAATTAATAATCGTTACCTTTACGTAAATCAAAGATTAGATAAAATAAATACTAAAGTAATAGAAGGAGTAGGTTTAACTTTATCAGAAGATACAAAAAAGTATCATGCTGCTTGTTCAAAAGAAAATATATCCAAATATATAAATAGATTAGCTACTAATTTTAAAAAGAAAGAAAAAGAAAAAATAACTTTAATAAAAGAAACATCTACTAAACCTAAAAATTATGAATTAAAAGAAATAGATATGAATTCAGTAAAAAATATAATGAATAAAATAGATAAATTCTGTAGAGAGTACTCATCTAAAATAATTCAAGTAAATATTAATGTAACTAATAATAAAAGTGAAGTGAAAATGGCTAATAAAAATAAATTAGTAACTGATGAAAGAAACATCTTAAGATTAGCAATAATAGTAACAGCTTCATATAATGATGATCAAGCAGTTTCTCTAAAATGCTTATATAAAACAGGAGATTATAGTTTTTTTGATGAAAAAGATTCACTTAAAAAAGCAAAAGAAGCCTGTGATGAAGCATTAGAAGCTCTAAATGCAGTACCATTTGTCGGTGGAGAAATGCCTGTAATAATAGGTCCTGGATTTGGTGCAGTAATATTCCATGAAGCTTGTGGTCATGCTTTAGAATCAACTAGTATTATAAATAATGTATCAATATTTAATGACTTATATAAAAAACAAATAGCATCACCTAAAGTAACAATTATCGATGATGCAACTATTCCAAATGAATTTGGAACAACAAACTACGATGACCAAGGAAATAAAACTAAAAAGAATATCTTGATTGATAAAGGTATTTTATCGACATATTTAACTAATTATCAAGATGCAAAAAAATTAAATATAAAAAACACTTCATCTGCTAGAAGAGAATCATATCATTTAGCAGCAGCTTCACGAATGAATAATACTTATTTATTACCAGGGAACGATACAATGGAAGATATGTTAAAAGATATAAAATATGGTTTGTACGCAAAAACATTTAATGGAGGAACTGTTTCCCCGAGAACTGGTAAATTTAACTTTACAGTAAGTCTTGGATATATAATTGAAAATGGTAAAATTACTAAACCTGTAAAAGATATTTCTATTATAGGAGATGCCATAGATATCTTAAATAAAGTAGAAATGGTAGGAAGTGACTTAGAATTAGAAAGTGGAATATGTAGTGCAGGTAGTGGAACTGTTTTTGTAACTTGTGGACAACCAACCATTAAAGTATCAAATATCTTAGTAGGAGGTAATATCAATGAAAAATAGTTTATTACTAAAAAATAATTTAGAAATATTAAAACAATCTACTGATATAACTAATGTAAAATACAACAATAATGAATTAATAAATTATTCAACAATAGAATCAAATGAATATATAGTAAAAGGAAAATTAAATGAAAAATATGTTTCCTTAGTAACTGAAGATATCTCTAATGAAGAAGAAATCTTAAATACTTTAATTACTCAATCATTAAACATTGATAATAGCGATGATTCTTCCCTTGCAACAGAATCTATAATAGAAAATAATCCAGCTATTTTTAAATCTTATTTAAATGAAATAGTATCATTTTCAAAAGAATACACATCTAAATTATTAAACCAACATAACTTAATTAAAACAATAGAATTTTATTATTTAGAAGAAGAAAATAGTAAAGAAATTATTAATAAAAATATTCATTCAACAGATTCTCATTATAAATATACGTATTATTACAATATTATGATAGAACATGAAAATAAAATATATGAAGATAACTATAAACTAATATCAACAGAAATTGATTTAAAAGAAATAGAAAAAGAATTAAATGTATTAATACATAATCTATTAAAAAGAATTAATCAAGTAAAAATAACTAGTGGGAAGAAAACTTTATTATTAAAAAATATAGTAGTAAGTAAAATACTAGAACCCCTAATATCAGGATTTTCTGAAAAGAACATTAATCAAAAACAAAGTCCTTATACTGATAAATTTAATGAACAAATCTTTTCTAATTTAATTACTATAATAGAAGATCCTACTAATAAAGAATTTGTAGGAAAAACATTATTCGATACTGAAGGAACTAAAACTTATAAAAAGTCTATTGTAGATGGTGGTAAATTTATTACTAAATTATATGATAATCAAACTGCAAAAGTAAATAATACAAGTTCAACAGGAAATAGTGATGGAGTACATAATTTATATATTAAACCAACAAAAGAAGAAATCAAAATAGATGAAAATACTTTAGTAATAACAGATGTAATAGGAACACATGCTGGAATTAATCACATCACAGGAACAATATCTTTAGAAGCAAGAGCTTATCAAATTATTAATGAAGAGTTTCAAGCAATTGAATCATTAATAATAACAACAGACATCTTTGAACTATTATCAAATGTAGAAAAAGTAGGGAATGATTTAAAATTTATATCAAAAGAAGTAGGGTCACCTTCATTATTAATTAATGATATAAATATTACAGTGGCTTAAGAAAGAGGTAGTAGTATGTATAATAAATTAAATAAAAATGCACTAATAGCAATGTATATAACAAATACTTTAATAACTTTAATAGTAATTATAATAATAGTAACAGGATATATATTTACAAAAGAATATATTCCAACAAACTTAACTAATCTATATAATATTATATTAATAATACTTTTAGTAATTAATATATTAAATATTATAATAACTCCAATCTTTAGATATAAAAGATATAAATATTTAATTAATCAAGATAAAATAGATGTAATAGAAGGATTTCTATTTCAAAAAAGAACAATTGTACCGATAGAGAGAATACATCATTTAAACATGAGTAAAGGACCAATAGACAATATTCTTAAATTAGCAAATATAGAAGTAGTAACGGGTGGAGGAACTGTAAAAATAGCATTTTTAGAAATAAAAGAAGCAGAAGATATCTTAGAAAAATTAAAAGATAAAGTAAATCAAAAAGTAATTGAAAAAGGAGCATTATAATGGAAGAAAAAAAGTTTAAACAACATTTCTCTTCTATAATAGAAAACACTATAACTAAAGGATGGCTAATTATTACTTTTATAATTATCTCATCTCTTGATAATTTTTTTGAAATTATAAATAATAATTTATCTTTAATTAATATTTTAATTGGATTATCCTCTATTTTTATAATTATATTAATAATATTTATATATTTTTTCATAGAATGGAAAAAAACAGAAATAACAATTAATAATAAAATGATTTCTACTGTAAAAGACACTATAAATAAAAAGTATAAAAATATTGCTCTAACTAATATAGCAACTGTAGATATATCACAAACTTTAATAGGTAAAATATTTAATACAGCAATATTAAAAATAGATACAAATACATTTTCTACAGGAAAAAAAGAAGATTTAAAAATAATACTTTCCTATTCAGATGCATTATATTTACAAAAACATATTTTAAAATTAATGAATAAAGAAGAAGTATCCACTAGTTTAAAATTAGAAGAGTATGATGCAGAATTTTCTAGTTCAGCAATATTTAAACACGCTATATTTAATATAAAATTTTCTTTATTATTATCAGCAATTATCTCATCATCTTATTTATTTATGGCAGATAATATAAGTCTAACTACTTTAATAATACCATTACTTATTTTTATAGTACCTGTATTTACAAAATTTGCATTTGGAATAATAAGATACCATGATTTCAAAGTAAAAAGAGAAGAAGATAAAATTCTAATGTCTTATGGACTACTAACTAAAAAGAAATATACAATTCCTCTAAATAAAATAAATGGAATAAAAATAGTATCTCCAACAATAGGTAGAATATTTAAAAAATATTATGTAGAAATAATAAACATCGGTATAGGAGATAGTGAAGAAGAAATATCAATTCTTCTACCATCATTATCTTTATCTGAAATAAAAGAATACTTAAAAGTACTTCTTCCAGAATTAAATCCAAATCTAGAATTTAATAAAGTCAGTAAAATATCTATACTAGCAATTCTTATAGATAATATTATTTGGTATTTAATACTAATTTTTATAACTACATTATTTTCTATTTGGACAATAATTCCTGTAACTATATTTTTCTT
>CAYJDP010000032.1:0-9334 GCA_964368975.1 uncultured Muribaculaceae bacterium | reverse complement strand
AAAAGAGTTGATAATTCAACTCTTTTTAATTCATAAAATTGGTGCGAGAGATGGGACTTGAACCCACACAGTATCTCTACCAAAGGTGTTTGAGACCTTCGCGTCTACCATTCCGCCACTCTCGCGTAATTAAATTATATCATAAAAAAAAATAATTACCAAATTTTTCTTTACATAAATACTATTTCATATCTAGATTTTTTCTAGATATTTTGATACAATAAAGACAAGAATAATCATAGAGGTGGTAGTGTATGAGTTATGTAGTAATATCAACAATAGTATGTATAGCAATGACAATTGTCATGTTATTTTCATATTTTACAAAACAAAGAGTGGCAACAGATGATAATAAAATATTCCAAAGAATATTAGTATTACTTTTATTCATACTAACACTAGAATTTGCTGGAGTATTTTTTCATTTGGATACAACTACATCAATTGTAATTAAAAGTATTATAAAAAAATTATATTTATTTACAGTATTATTTTGGGGAGTATTATTCTGTATGTTTTGTATTTCTACAAAAACAGAATTAACTAAAATAAAAATAAGAAAAACAATTTTAATTACAAATACTATATTTTTCTTACTTTTATTATTCGCTCCAATCTCTTTTGTAGCAAAAGAATTAAATATAATAACTATAGGACCAGCATATTATGTATTTGTAGTAATTATGCTAATAGAATTTTTCTATATATTTTACTTTTTACTTAGATATAGAAATGACTTAGGAGATAAAAAAAGACCAATAATTACATTAGTAATCCTAATGCTTACAGCTGGACTTTCTCAATTATTAATACCAGAGTATATGCTATTAACATTTTCTATGACAGTAGTAACTTTATCTATGTATTTAAATATAGAAAATCCTGATATAAAAATGTTAAAACAAGTAGAACTAGCAAAAAAAATAGCAGAAAAATCAAATAATGCAAAAACAGAATTCTTATCAAGTATGTCTCACGAAATAAGAACTCCTTTAAATGCAATAGTAGGTCTATCTGAAATAATTAAAGATTCAAATGACATAGAAGAAATTAATGAAAATGCAAAAGATATAATAAATGCCTCAAATACATTATTAGATATAGTTAATTCAATATTAGATATATCTAAAATAGAAGCCGGAAAATTAGAAATGAATAATATTAATTATGATCCTACTAATTTATTTAATAGTGCAGCTAAATTATTAAAAACTCAGTTTACTAATAAAGGTCTAAAATTCAATGTAAATATTTCAAAAGATTTACCAGAAGTATTAATAGGTGATGGAGCATCTTTAAAGAAAATAATAACTAATTTATTAAGTAATGCTAATAAATATACAATATATGGAACAATAAATTTTAATGTAAGTTGTATTAATAAAAATGGTATTTCTAGATTAACTATATCCGTAGAAGATACAGGAACAGGAATAAAAAAAGAAGATATAAATAACTTATATAAAAAATTTAGTAGATTAGAAGAAATAAAAAATAGCAGCATAGAAGGAACTGGTCTAGGGTTAGCAATTACAAAAGAGTTAGTAGAGCTAATGGGGGGACAAATTATAGTTGAATCTAATTATGGAGAAGGTACTAAATTTACTGTAATACTAAATCAAAGAATAAGTAAAGAAAAAATAGAGAAAAAATTAGAGATAGACACTACTAATATAACTTTAGAAAATAAAAGTATATTAGTGGTAGATGATAATCCACTTAATTTAAGAGTAACAGAAAAAATACTAGAAAAATATAAAGCAAATGTAACTTCAGTAGATAATGGGGAAGATTGTGTAAAAATAATAAGACAACAAGATTTTGATGTGATTTTAATGGATGATATGATGCCGAAAATAACTGGAACAGAAACTCTAAATAAATTAAAAGAATTACCAAAATTCAATTCAAAAGTAATAGTATTAACATCAAATGCAATAGAAGGAATGAGAGAAAAATACCTAGCTGCAGGATTTGATGGTTATGTATCTAAACCAATTAATGTAGATGATTTATTAATAGAAATAGAAACACTTTCTCCAACAAAAACAGACATAATTTAAAAAATAAAAAATTTTTATTGTAAATTATAAAAAAAAAAGTTATAATATTGAAATATATCAGAGGAAGTGTTGAAAAGTATGAAAGTAGAAAAAGATAAGAAAAAAATAGCTGAAGAAGAAAGAGATTGTATGGCTTTAGCACAATTATATTTAAGTGGACTAAGTTTTAGAAAAATTGCGAAACTATTTAGTAATGATTCACATGTAACTATAAGAAAAAAAATATTATCTATAGAGGATAGTGATGAAGAACTATATTTTGATGTACTAAATAAAATAGAAGAAAATACACCTGACTCTATAAAAAAACCACATGTTCGAACAAGAGTTGAAGAAGTAACAGAAATATTTTTAAAAGGCGATAAAACAATTGTAGAAATAGCTAAAGAAATGGGAACAACTGAATTTATTACATATAGAGATTTAACTATAAGATTACCACAGTTAAAAGAGTACAGTGAAGAACCAAAATTTTCAGAAACAATAATAAATGATGTACAAGAAAAATTAGAAAATCACAGACTTTCTAATTTAACACAAAATCAACAGAAACAAGAAAATAAACAGACAAGATAAATATATTAATATTCATAAAGAGTAGAGTATATCTAACTCTTTTTTTATTACAAAAAAAAAGAACAACAAGTGTTCTTAATCTTAATAGGATTTACCCCATATAACCATATGTTTAGCTTCTTTTCCACAATAAACACATTTATCTGATAATTGTTCTTCATTAAAAGGAATACATCTAGAACTAGCACCACCAGTTTCATATTTGATTTCTCCTTCGCATTCTTCACTACCACACCACATAGCTTTAATAAATCCACGTTTATTTTTAAATTTACTAGCCATTTCTTCAATAGTTGTAGCACTATCAATATTAGAATCTAAAAATTCTTTAGCAACATTATACATATTAACTTGAATTTCTTCTAAAATTATAGGTAATTTAGTAGCAAGTTCATCAATAGCTATTTCTATTTTTTCAGAAGTATCTCTTCTTACAACAGTACAAATACCTTTTTCTATATCTTTAGGTCCTAATTCAATACGAGTAGGGATACCTAACATTTCTTGTTCAGAAAACTTCCAACCTGGACTTTTATCACTACTATCAACATCTACTCTCAAAGTAGTTTTAATTGATTCGAAAACTTCATTTACTTTATCTAATACTCCATCTTTATGTTGAGCTATAGGAATTATTCTAACTTGAGTAGGTGCAATTCTTGGAGGTAGCACTAAACCACTATCATCACCGTGTACCATTATAATAGCACCAATTATTCTTGTAGATAATCCCCAAGATGTTTGGTTAACAGTTTCTAATTTATTTTCTTTATTTAAAAAGTTAATTCCAAAAGCTTCAGCAAAACCACTTCCAAAGAAATGACTAGTTGCAGATTGTAATGCTTTACCATCTTTCATCATAGCTTCAATTGTATAAGTCGCCTCAGCTCCAGCAAATTTTTCACTCTCAGTTTTTCTACCAACAATTAAAGGAATTGCTAAATCATCTTGAACAAAGTCTTTATAGATATTTAACATAGTATGAGTTCGCTCTTCAGCTTCTTTAGCAGTAGAATGAATAGTATGACCTTCTTGCCATAAAAACTCTCTACTTCTTAAAAATGGTCTAGTAGTTTTTTCCCATCTTAATACTGAATTCCATTGATTAAATACTTTTGGTAAATCTCTATAAGACTTAACAGTTTTAGCCCAATAATCACAAAATAATACTTCTGAAGTAGGTCTAACACACAATTTTTCTTCAAGTCTTTCTAAACCTCCATGAGTAACCCATGCAACTTCAGGAGCAAAACCTTCAACATGATCAGCTTCTTTTTCAAGTAATGATTGAGGAATTAACATTGGCAAATAAACATTTTGAACTCCTGTATCTTTAAATCTTTTATCTAAATTATTTTGTATCATTTCCCAAATAGCATAACCATTTGGTTCATAAATTAAACAACCTTTAACAGCTGTATAATCAACTAATTTTGCTTCTTTTACAACATCTGTATACCACTTAGCAAAATCAACATCTCTTGCAGTAATTTTTTCAACTAATTTTTTATTTTTTTCCATAACTTTCTCCTTATCTTATTATAATTTTATTAACACAACATCATTATCATGATTCTCAATTATTTTTCTCATATCTTTAAATGATAAAAATACAGTAGCAGTATTAGTATTTGGATGAAATCCAACCATATCCTTATCAACTAAATCTCTATCAAATATAAAAATAACTGAATTACTATCATCGTTAATTACCCCAAAGGGAGAAACATAACCCTGACTTAATTTCAAATATTTACTAAGTCTCTCATCAGAACCAAAACTTAAACGAGTAGAACCTATTTTCTTTTCAATACTTTTCAAATCAATTTCTTTACTATGATGACAAGATAAAACAAAATTCATCTTACCATTAGCATTTCTTAAAAATAAATTTTTACATACATAACCCATATCTAATAAACCTAATTTATCCATATCTTCAATAGTATGTACTTCTTCATGTTCAACTAATTTATATTTTATTTTCTTACTATCTAATAAATCTAAAACTTCTTTCATATATCCTCCTTAATAACCTAGTAATTCATCTATTTCCACTAATGCTTCTAAAGCAAGTTTAGCAAAATCTTCTAAATCAATTCCAATTCTTTCAATCTTCATCATATAACCTCTATTAGCACCTTTTGCATATCTTGTTTCATTAAATCTTTTTAATATAGAAGACACTTTAACACTTTTAAGTTTACTATCCGGATAACCTTTAGCTATTGCAATTATAAATCCACTCATAGGATCACTTGCTAAATTTGCAAGTTCAATTTTACTTTTAGCAGTATAACCACATTTAGGATTATGAGCAAGAATTGCATTATATAAAATGTCGTTACCATAATTTTCTTTTTTTAAAATTTCAACAGAACCAGGACCATGAACTTTCATATCATTTTTCCAATCAACAACTTCTTCATCTAAATCATGAAGTAAACCAGTAATAGCCCATAATTCTTCATTTGAAGGATCAACTATTTTAGCAAGTTTTCTCATTATAGCTTCAACTGCTAAAGAGTGTTTAATATAAAAATCATCCTTTACATATTTATTTAATATTTCAAAGGCTTTTTCTCTATCCATAAAATCCCCCTTTTTCTTACATAATAATGATTTAATATTAACATAATTATATTTTAAAGTCAAAAAAACTAGACAAAAATAGAAGAAAAATAAATATAATATACAAAAAGTGATTGACATAAAAAAAAAGCAATGATACAATCAAAGAAATTACAACTTATCGGGAAGTGGCTCAACTTGGTAGAGCTCTTGGTTTGGGACCAAGAGGTTGCAGGTTCAAATCCTGTCTTCCCGACCATAATGAAATTAAACTCCTATAGTTAGGAGTTTTTATTATAAAAAGAGAGGTTAATCATATGAATAAAGAAAAATATATTAAATATGCAAGAAAAACATTTACAGACAAAGCTCTAGAATTAGTATTAAATAATATTGAATTATTTTATAATGACACAAATATTAAAATAACAAATAATTATAATGTTAATGACAAAGTATTTCTAAAAAAAAATACTTTCATACATGGAATACCAGGAAATATTGAAAATTTTAATTGGATAATAGAAAATGGTTTTATTGGAAATGATTTTACATCTAGTACTGAAGGAAAAAATAAAATAAAAAATAGTATTGGTATGTGGAATGTTCAAGAAGATACATTTTTAAGAGATTACATAATCAAGTATAGTGGATTTACTATTACTTATATGATAGGAAGAGGTCCAGAATCAAAAAAAGTAAGTGAATTAATTCCATATCATAAATTTGATGAATATACAGAAAAAATAAATGATGATGAATCAATTTGGAGTTATCAAGGAGAATGTACTAAAGAGGTAAGGTTTATACCAAGTTTAGTATCAAATAAAATCCAAATAGCATTTATACTTAATACGGATAACACTTATGCAAAAGAAATGATAAAAGCTGATATATGGAATACTGAATTAGCTGAAGATACTTTAAAAGAATTCTTAGATTATAGATATTATAATAAATTTTTAGAAGAAAGAGTTAATAGAAATCCTGCAACTACAGATAGAGAATCTGCAATTATCTTTGGATTACCAAATAAATTAATAGAAGGTATATTAATAGGAAAAAAATTAGAACAAGACAAAGATACAATTGAATATATAAAAAGTAAGTTACCAAATTGCTATATAGCAAATCTAGATGGTATAGTAATAAAATAAGGTACTAGAAAAATAGATAAAAAAGTGATATATTAATAATAGAGGTGAGTCTATGAAAAAGAAGATTATTTTATTACTTATGTTAATACCCATAGTATCTGGATGTGAAGGAGATATTACAAGAGATATAAGACATGCAGGATTTAGTTTATCTGACGATGAATTTGAATGTGTCGAATTAATTCCCACTGATGATACAAGAGTAGCCAAGGTTACTTATATAGATAGTAATTATGCTATAAACGAAGCTAATGAAATATTTCAAATTTCCCTAGAACAAAAATATAGTAATAATAAAAATTGTAAAAAAGATACATCAGTAGGAGAAATAGTAGCAACAATAGATAATACAATATTAAAAAGTAGTAATAATAAACTATATTATGCGCCAACAACAAATTCTAGTATAACTGAAATACCAATTACTGATGATAACTTAGTACTATATCAAACACTAACTGGAGATGCAGCAATAAAAAAAGTAATAACAATAGATAGTCAATCAGGTATATATTATATATTAAAAGATGATGGAAATGTTTATGAGTATGTTATGCCAGAAATAGAAAATACAAATACATATCAAGTAGTTAGTACTAAAATATTATATAATAAGGATGATTATGATGGTAAAATAATAGATTTTAATTATAATGTTAATAATCAAAATTCAATATTTTTAAAAACAATAAACACTTATTATAGAATGCTTACTCAAAATGAAGAAGATTGTACAAAATATGCAGATGTAGCTTGCGAATATGAAATGCAAAAAGATGAACTATTAAATATAAATAAAGATAATATAATTTATTATAATGGTTCTATTCTATATACAGATTATAATAAAATATTTACAATGTAGAATAAAGGTGTCACAAGACATCTTTTTATTGAAAAAAGCTAAAAAAAATGTTAAAATATACAAAGAAAAAGAGGTGTAAGTATGAATGTAGCTACAAATTGGAAAGATTATGAATTAATTGATGCTTCAAATGGTGAAAAATTAGAAAGATGGAATAAAACTATTTTATTAAGACCAGATCCAAGTATTATATGGGATGAAAGAAATTTAGAAGATGAATATTCTAATATTAATGCAATTTATCATAGAAGTAATAAAGGTGGAGGAGAATGGGAAAATTTAAAAACAACTCCAACAAGATGGGAAGTAAATTATAAAAATTTAACTTTTAATATAAAACAAATGGGGTTTAAACACACAGGATTATTTCCCGAACAAGCTTTTAATTGGGATTTTATGATGGATAAAATAGAAAAAAATAATAGAAAAGTCAAAGTATTAAATTTATTCGCATACACTGGAGGGGCAACAGTAGCCTGTCTTTCAAAAGGTGCATCAGTAACACATGTAGATTCATCGCGTGGAATGGTAGATTGGTGTAAAGAAAATGTTAAAAGTAGTAATTTAGAAGATAGTGAAGTAAGATATTTAGTAGATGATGTAATAAAATTTGTAAAAAGAGAAATTCGTCGAGGGAATAAATATGATGCTATAGTAATGGATCCACCAAGCTATGGTAGAGGTGCTAATAATGAAGTATGGAATATAGAAAAAAATCTTACAGAATTAGTACAATTATGTACAGAAATTTTATCAGAAGATCCATTGTTTTTTATAATTAATTCATATACAACTGGATTATCGTCTACATCATTAAAAAATTTACTTACTCTTACAGTAAATAAACATACAAAAGGAATAATAACAGCTGGTGAATTAGGTCTACCTATTACTAATAACGATTTAATCCTTCCTTGTGGAATTTACGGTAGATGGGAAAAAAATGACTAATCTAAATATATTATATGAAGATAACCATATAATAGTAGTAGAAAAACCAGCTAATATATTAAGTCAAAGTGATATAACAACAGATATAGATATGTTGACTATTATAAAGGGATATATAAAAGAAAGATACAATAAACCAGGTAATGTTTATTTAGGTTTAGTACATCGATTAGATAGACCAACTTCAGGGGTAATGGTATTTGCAAAAACATCAAAAGCAGCTTCACGCCTATCTTCACAAATCAAAAATCATCAAATGAAAAAAACATATTTAGCAATAGTAAAAAATATAATAAAAGAAGATATAGGGACATATGAAGATTATTTAGAAAAACAAGAAAATAGAAATAGTATTGTATCAAAAAATGGAAAATACGCTAAACTAACATATAAAGTATTAAAAAAAGATTATCAAAAAAATCAAACGTTGGTAGAGATAGATCTAGAAACAGGAAGACACCATCAAATAAGAGTACAATTTTCATCAAGAAAGAATCCTTTACTAGGAGATTTTAGATATGGAAATGAAACTGAAAAAAGAAATTTATGTTTACATTCATATAAATTAAAGTTTATTCACCCAACAACAAAAGAATTGATGGAATTTGTACTAGAACCACCAACAAATATAGATTGGACATTATTTACACGTAAATAAAATGTCAATAAAAATAAATGATTGCAATTGCATCATTTTTTTGTTATCATTATATTATATTAGAATATAGAGGGAGTCGATTTTTTATGAATTTTGATTTAAATTGGTTTACAAGTATACCAGGATTATTAATATCTGGAGGGGTATTATTATTATTAATAGCACTTATAATGTTAATAGTTGCTGGTTCTAAAAATAAAAAGAAAAAAGATGCAGTTGAAGCTGAACAAGCAATACCACAGTCTGAAACAACAACACAAGTACAAGAACAAGTTGCACCAGCGAATGGAAATCCATTACCTGAAATGCAAAATGTAGCATCTACAGAAGAAGTAATAGCACCTGCACCAGATGCAGTGTTACCTATACCTGGAGTTGCACCAGTAATGCCAGAAGTAGCAATGCCAACACCTGAAGTTGCACCAGTAATGCCAGAAGTAGCAATGCCAACACCTGAGGTTGCACCAGTAATGCCAGAAGTAGCAATGCCAAC
>CAYJDP010000031.1:0-9366 GCA_964368975.1 uncultured Muribaculaceae bacterium | reverse complement strand
ATGACTATAGATGATTTTCTAAATTAGAAGAGGTTGCTCTTCTTTTTTATTTATGTTAAAATATGTCCTTAGCGAGTACTTATTAAAAAAAATATATATAGTAAGGTTAAAAGTTGGTGTTAAATTATGAGTGGAAAAGCTATTGATATTTTGATAGATGTAAATAATAGAGAAAAGTTTAGTAAAATGAAAGTTAAAGAAATTGCTAAGTCTATAGGTTGTACTGCTAGTTATGTGTATTTTATTTTTGAAAAATATAATATACCTTATATAAAACGAAGTGAATGGACTACAAGAGAACTTGAATTACTAAAAAAATATAGAAAAGGGCATTCTACTGAGGAGTTAGTTAAAATACTTGATTATAGTAAAGATAAAAGTCAAATAGGTGTGAAAATTAGTTTGTTAGAATTAGGATCTTTTTTAGATGATGATTATATATATGTAACTACGGTATTAAGAGAGTTAGGTTATAGTGATATGAAGAATATACTTAAAAAATGGATTAAATTAGGACTTAAAGTAAAATATAAGCAGTTATCTAAAAAATATACTTATAAGATTGTTAAGATAACTGATGTTATACAATTTTTAAAAGATAATCAAGATATTTGGACTGCTAGAAATGTTAATGAGGGTTTTTTAGGTATTGAGGAAAAATGGTTTTTAGAAAAAGTGAAGTCAGATAAAGAAAAGATTATTCCTAAAAAAAATAGTTGGAGTAAGGAAGTTCAATATCAAATGTATTTACTTAAACAAATGGGATATAAAAATGTTGAAATTGCTGAATTATTTGACGCTCCTGCTAATTCAGTAGGTAATTATGTTCATAATTTAGAAAATCAATATGCTAGAGATTTTATTACTATGGATCAATTAAAAAAAGTATTAAGTGTTAGTAGTAATTTGTTAGAACAATTTTTTACAGAAAATGAAATAGATTTAAATAGCACTATTAGTTCTTCTAAAGATAAATATGTTAGAATTGCACAATTAAATAATTCGATTGAAGGGCATTCTAATTTATTTGGAGTTAGTAAAGACGAGATTGATTGCAAAATACATAAGTGTTTAGTTAAACGTTAATATTTCATTATATTAGTGGTTAAGAAGAGGTTCTTCTTCTTTTTTTTAGGTAAATACATATAATATAGTGGTGATATATATGTCTAAAGAAAAATTTAAATTATTTATAAGAAGTAATCCTAGTATTGGTAAATATGTTTTGAATGGAAATTCTAGTTGGCAAAAATTGTATGAGACTTATGTAATGTATGGAGAGACGAGTAGTATTTGGGATGAGTATAAAGTTAGTGATAAAGATATTTCTGTTACTGAAATTAATCCTAATACTACTGTAAAAGATATATTTTCCTCTATTAAGAATGTAGATTTAGATACTGTACAAAAAGGTGTAGTAAATTTACAAAAAACTATTGGATTATTGCAAGATTTAGGGGTAGGTAGTGCAACTAATAATTCAACTAACTATGAGGCGAGACCTATGTATAAGTATTTTGAGGATTAATTATGAATATTAAGACGATTAATTATATAAAAAATAATCCTAATATATATGCTTACTTAAGATTAAATTCTCATTGGTATAAATATTTAAATAGGAATTATGCTAATATCAAAGAATTAGAATATGAAGTTAAATCTTTTTATAAACTTACTACGGGAGATAGGATAGAAAAAATAAGTAATAATATTAATTTAGTTTCTTCTATTATGGAAATATTTAAGTAATTATGTTATTATCTATATATGAATGAATTAAATGAAAAAATAAGTGAATTATTAGAAAAATTAGATAGTGATAAAAGAATTATTCGTGTTAGAAATATTAATGAAAAAATTAAATTAGATAATGAATTTTGTTTATTAATAGATGAATATAAAAATAGTTATGGAAAAGGTGTTAAATTATTAATTGATGAACATCCTTTGTATTTAGAATATTTAGAAAGTGAAAGAGATGTTAATTTATTAATAGAAGATATAAATTTAAAACTTAGTAATATTTATATGAAAAAAAATTGTAGTAAATGTGGTGGATGTAATGAAGATAATTAGTGGTTTATATAAAGGTAGAAAATTAGAAGGAATTGATATAGTTGGAACTAGACCGACTATGGATAGAGTTAAAGAGAGTTTGTTTGGTATGATACAAAGTTATTTGGCAGATGCATTAATACTTGATTTATTCGCCGGAAGCGGTAATCTTGGGATAGAAGCTTTATCGAATGGTGGGAAGTATTGTTATTTAGTTGATATAAATAAGAAAGCCTCTTTAGTGCAAAATAATAATATTAAGAGTTTGGGTGTTTCTAATATAGAAGTTATTAATAAAGATTTTAGTGTTTCTTTAAAATATTTTTATGATAACAATATAAAGTTTGATGTTATTTTTTTAGATCCTCCTTATAAAAGTGATTATATTGATAAAAGTTTGGATATAATATTTGAGTATTCATTATTAAATGATAATGGTATTATTATATGTGAGAGTGATTGTTTGAATAGAATAAATTATTTAAATAAGTTTGTTGAAATTAAACAACGTAAATATGGAGATAAATATATAGTATTATTAAAAAATCTATGATAAAATATTTTTAGAATAGATGGTGATAAAATGAATGAAAAGGGTTTTGCAGTTACTTCATTGTTATATGGGGCTATTGCTTTAATATTAATTATATCTATAGTAGTTATTAGTGTTATGACTACTACTAGAAGTTTGAATACTGATTTTGTAGATATAGTTGAAGGTGAATTAACTTTAGCTATAGAAAATTATAATAAATCAATTGAACCTCATGTTCCTGAACTTGTTGGTGAGATGATTCCAGTTATTTATAGTGGTGGGGCATGGATAAAGGCTGATATTACTAATTATGATGATTCTTGGTATGATTATGAAGAACAAAGATGGGCAAATGTTGTAACTGTTTCAAAAGATACTAGAAGTACTTATATTAGTGCTGAAGTTGGTACTACAATAAGTTTAGAACATATTGATGCTATGTTTGTATGGATACCAAGATATTCGTATACTATAAAACCAAACTATGGAGTTAGTGATTATGGAGGTTCATCAGTTACTGCTGATACGCCGGGTGCTATAAATATTAAATGGGTAGATAATACAATTACTGATACTGGTAGTGCAAATTATACAGGTACTACTATAACAAATTGGTATACTCCGCCTGGTTTTTGTTGGGGGAATTCATGTGATGATCCTGCTACTAGAGCAAATGCTGAGAATAGAGAATTGAATGGAATATGGGTTGCAAAATTTGAAACTAGTACAAATGATGTAACTTGCAATGAAACTGCTACTACTGCTAATTGTAGTAAAATTTTACAACCTTTTATTAAGCCTTCAGTTACTAGTTGGAGGTATGCAGATATGTCTACCGGGTTTAACAGTATAAAAAATTATATGAATGGAAGTAATGGGACAACTTATTATGGATTTACGGGTTCTTTATATGATTCTCATTATATGAAAAATACTGAGTGGGCAGTTATAAATTATTTAAGTCAATCAAAATATGGTAAATATGGAAATGAAAGTTATTTAGGTGCAAATAAAGAGGTTGCAATAAATAATTGTAATTTGTATATAACTGGTATAGGGGGAGATTCAGTTAATGCGTCATCTTCTAGTTCAAGTTGTACAAAAAATACTTATGATACTACAAAAGGACAAGCTGCTTCAACAACAGGAACTGTTTATGGAGTATATGATATGAGTGGTGGTGCTTTTGAATGGGTCATGGCAAATATGAAAAGTACTGCTGGAAGTTTTAATCCAGCGTCATCTGGTTTTACTTCTTTAGAATTAAAATATTATAATTCGTATGATCGAGCTAGTAGTGCTAGTGATTATTCTACTTTTATTTTAGGTGATTCTACTAAAGAAACAGCTTTATTTTATAAAGATAGAGGTTTTATGATGCATAATGGATATGAATCTCCATGGATGATAAGAGGTGGGCTTCATTCGCTTGAAAATGAATCGGGCATATTTCAATTTTATTTTGCTCAAGCTGGAGGTGCTTCAGCTCCTGCTGGTGGTAATTATGCAAATGTTGGTTTTAGAATAACTGTTGTTCCAAATTAATGAAATAGATAACTATTTCATTTTTTTCTTGTATGTTCTTATTATTTGATTTATACTTTATATGGAGGTGTTGATATGAATAGAGTTACTACTTTACCAGCAGATAGTTATATTGTTTTAAATAAAACTATTTTAAATATTGGAGATCGTAAGTTAATTACTATGTTATATCAACCTATTATCGGATATGCAGCTGTTTCTTTATATTTTACTTTAATAGATGATTTGGATAAGAGAGAATTAATGAGTGAAGAGTTAAATCATCATCATTTGATGGCTACTATGCAATTAAGACTTGAAGATATAGTTATTGCTCGAGAAAAATTAGAAGCAGTGGGATTATTAAAAAGTTATTTAAAAAACGAAAGTATAAACAATTATGTATATTGTTTATTCTCTCCAATTAGTGCTGGTGAATTTTTTACTCATCCAATACTTAATGTTGTTTTATATAATAATTTAGGTAAGAAAGAATATGAAAAAGTTATTAATGTTTTTAGAACTCCTAAAGTTAATTTAAGTGATTATGCTGATGTTACTATGAGTTTTAATAAGGTATTTAAAAGTGTTTCTTCAGATATAGATATTATTAATACTGATATTAGTAAAAGAGATTCTCTTAATATAAATATTGATAATATAATTGATTTTGATTTATTAATATCTAGTATTCCTAAGAATATGTTTAATGATAGATGTTTTTCTAGGGAAGTTCGTGAATTAATTAATTCTTTAGGATATATTTATAATTTAGATACTATGCAGATAAAAGGTATTGTATATGACTCTATAAATGAAAAAGGTTATATAGATAAGACTTTGTTACGTAAAAGATGTCGTGATTATTATCAATTTGAAAATAATCAGCAATTGCCAACAGTTATTTATCATAAACAACCAACTTATTTAAAAAGTCCAGTAGGTAGTGAAGATAAGAAAGCTAAAATGATATATATGTTTGAAAATATTACACCTTATCAATTATTAAAAACTAAATATAAAGGTGGTGAACCTACTGACAGAGATAAACGTTTAGTAGAAGGGTTATTAATAGATCAAAAATTAAAACCTGGAGTTGTTAATGTTTTACTTTCTTATATAATGAGTATTAATAATCAACAATTAACAAAGAGTTATGTTGAGACTTTAGCAGGTCAATGGAAGAGATTAAATATAGAAACTGTAGAAGAGGCTATGGCTATTACAGAGAAAAGTCATAAAAAAGTAAAAAGAAATATTCCTAAGAAAACAAATATTTCTGTTAAAAAAGAAGTTGTTCCTAGTTGGTTTGATGAAAAGTTAGATACTAGTGAGACAAGTGAATCTGATAGTATGGAACTTGATAAATTATTAAGTGAACTTGCATAATTAGTTAAAATATGGTATAATATGGCCAATTCTTGAGGGGGAATTGGTTTTTATGATTAATGAGTTAAATAAAGAAATTAAAATAAGATTAATGAATATATTTTTAGTATTATTAATTTTATTAGTAGGTAGTTATGCTAGAGTAGTTAATGCTAGTAAAATTGAAAATGAAAAAATAATATATACAGAATATTTAGTTAGTCAGTTACAAGTTATTGTTATTGATGAAATTAATTTTAAAGTAGAAAATTATAGTAATGAGAAAATTGAATATTTAGTGTCTATTAAAGATATTTGTAATGATATAGTAATTGATTCTTATAGTGATGTTATATTAGAAGAAGATAGTAATTATTATAATATCGAAGATAATATAGGTTGCTTTACACCGGTTGTCTCAATTAATTAGTTATTTTCTTGTAAATAATTTTTAAATATGTTATCATTTATTTTGTAAAGATAAATATAATATATTAGAGGAAGATATAAATGAATTTTAAATATAGAGATGATATGTTCGAAGAAATAATTGAACCAGTATTACAAATAGAGGAATTTAATAAATTAAAAGATGTAGCTCACCATGGTATTACAAGATATGATCATTCTTTGAGAGTTGCTTATATGACTTATAAAGTATGTAAGTTTTTAAGACTTGATTATAAAGAAGCAACAGAAGCAGCTTTATTACATGATTTTTTTATTGATGAAGTAGAAAATGAGAGTGGATATAATCGTTTGATTAAGCATCCTGATTATGCTGTTAAAAATGCAAGTAAGTATTTTGATTTAAGTGATAAACAAATAGATATTATTAAAACACATATGTTTCCAGTAACATTTATTCCTCCTAAATATTTGGAGAGTGTTATTGTAGATGTGTTAGATGATTTTTCTGCAGTATCAGAAAAATATTATACTAGTAAAACACAAATTAATGCGACTATAACATTACTTTTAATGATGTTTATTAATTTTTTTTAGATTAATTTAGTGGTATAAGAAAAAGTGGGGATTATACTTTAAAAATGATTTTATGGTATTGTTAAATAATACATATAATTTTTTATAACATAATAGGGTAGATTAATTTTTTTTAGGTAAATTAATATGTGATTGGTGTTTGAGTATATAGACACTTTTTCTTTTTTAATTTTTTTTACAGTATAAATTTTATATTTGAAATATGCAAATATGATTATTGTTGTCATATTGAGTTAGTAAGTTAGATGATTCATTTTATGTACATTATATAATGTTGATGATATAATAGTTGTAGAAAGAAGGAATTGGTACTATGAAAAATATAGATTATTCTAAGATAAAAATTATAGCACATAGACTAGGTTATAATATGACAAATTTCCCGGAAAATTCACTAGATGCATTAAAAGATATATTTTATAATGAAAATAAACTTAATAGTTGTAGTGGTTTTGAATTTGATATAAATTTCACAAAAGATAATATTCCTGTCATAATTCATGATAAAAGATTAGATGATGTTACTAAAGTAAAAGGAAATGTTAAAAATTATACTTTGGCGTATTTACAGAAATTAGATTTTTCCTTTAGAAAAAGTTTAAATAATGATAATGACTATACTTTTAAAATATTGACTTTAGAAGAGTGTTTATCATTTTTTATTGAGAATAAAGATTTATTAGGTAATAAAGTAATAAAAATAGAAACGAAAGATAACTTCATATATAATAAAAAAAAGTGTTATAATCTAGCTGTAATATTAGAAAAAATGTCATCTCTTAATAAAAATATAGTGCATTTATCTTTTGTTCCTTATAATTTGAAAATATTAAGAAAAATTCAAAAAGAAAATAATTATTATGTAACATCAACTGATTTATTATGTGATTTTAATATTGGGTATCAAATGTTTAAAAAATGTAATTATATAGATGCGATATCACTTAGAAATCCATCTAAAAATCAAAGATATAGTATATCTAATTTTAATGGATTAATAAATAAATTTAATGCTGCTTTTGCTAGTTTTTGTTATGAATATGCAGATGGAGCAATTCCGAAAAATATAGTTGAAGCAAATAGAAATAAAGAAGTTGGAATATATGTAATAAATGAAATTGAAGAATTAGATTTGTTTACTGATCAGTTTGAAGAAGAAATAATTAATGAATTATTGAAAAATATAACTATAACTTCAAATAATCCAGAAAAATTATTAAATCAAATCAATTCTAAATATTAGTAAAATATTTTTTGTGAAAGATTTATTAATTTATGAATGTTTGTTTTAGTAAAGAATTAAGTAGATTATATATGAAGTTATAAGTATTGTAATGTTTGTAATTTATAGGGTTTTTATTAAATATAAAAATCTTTTTTCTATTCTGAACATTTTATATAATCAAATACTTTATTTCTTGATTTAGTTTGTAATCAATGTTATAATACATACATTTAAATGTTAGGGGATTTTAATATGGAAAGAAAAAAGATTGAGCAAATAAAAAAAAGATTAGATGTCCATTATATTGAATTAGCTGATATTTTAACTGAAAATAAGATCGAAAAATTGATGATGACGACTCTTGGTAATTCAATTGCAACAGGTTTTGCATTAAATCATAAGTATGTTCCATTAATTCAAAGAGTATCTAAGGAGTTGGATTTGACTTTAAAAAAAGAGGAAATAGAATTTGTTGCTCATGATTTAGCTCTTATTGTTAATAATTTTTTATTAGATGATAAATTTGTTCAAGATATTATTAAAATTAATAAGATTCATTGGTTTCAAGATGAAAATGTTAAGGTTATCCCTCCTAAATATCAAATTACTCTAGATTATTTAGATTTAATATATTCTTATATGAATGATTCAAAGAGTAGAGTATCTGATGTATTATTTTCTGAAAATAGTGCTGTTTCTAATATCTTGATTTATAGTGGATTAACTTCTAGATCTTTAGGATTACTTTATAATAATGAAGCAAAAACAATTATAAATCCTTTTGAATTAATTAAGCAAGATGAAGTCTATTCTAGACATTCTATGTCTTTTATTAATGAGAAGAATAGAAAAGGATCTAATACTCAGGTTTATATATTAGGTAATCCAGATTATTTTGGGTTAGGTCTTATTGATGCTGTATATAATAAAAAATTAAAATTAACTGCGAAGACTTTTCCGTGTACAAATTATGTTGATAGTTTGTCTACTAAGATGTTTTATAAAACAAAATTAAAAAATGATTGTCAGTTTGATGGAATTGAAAAAATGCGATTTATGGAGTTTTTATGTAAACATACGGGGATAGTTAATGATCCTCATTATAACGAAGAAGAATATCTTAGAGTTTTAGAAAAATTATTTATTTCGATTAAAAAAAATTTTTTGCAAACTAAGATTTCTATTGAATTAGATAGATTAATTACAAGTGAATGTAATCAAAATGGGCTTAATATGAGTTATGTACAACCAGAAGGTATTATTGATAAAATAGATGAGGTATTAGATAGCAATAATTTGTCTAACGAGCAAAAAACAAGAAGTTCAATAGTTATTTTTTATATAGTTACCCCGCTCAAAACAAGTATTTATGGAAAAAAAATTTAATTAGGGATGCAATTACAAAAAACAAAAAATAGATAGTTTTTAAGAGGAGTATACTCTTTTTTTTTTATTTAATTTATGTTATAATTTATTAGGAAAGAAGTGATTATATATGATAGAAAATACTATGATATTTGGACATAGAAAACCAGATAGTGATTCAGTTATGTCAGCTATAGGGTTATCTTATTTAAAAAATGAATTAGGGGATAAAACAGAGCCTAGAGTATTAGGAGAGATTAATAAAGAAACTAAGTTTGCACTTGAC
>CAYJDP010000030.1:9570-9848 GCA_964368975.1 uncultured Muribaculaceae bacterium | reverse complement strand
ATTGTAACATTATCTAGCATTTTTTCTAATTGTTGAATGCGACCTTCAATATAAGCTTGTTCGTCTCTTGCAGAATCATATTCCGCATTTTCAGATAAATCTCCTAGCGATCTTGCCTCTTTAATTGAAATAATATTTTCTGGACGTCTCACGTTAATTAAGTTATCCAATTCACTTTTTAATTCATCTAACCCCTCTTGAGTTAAATACACTGTTTTTTTATTTCCCACAATAATCACCTCTTAAATGTATAACGCTTTAAATAATACTACAACAAG
>CAYJDP010000030.1:947-9560 GCA_964368975.1 uncultured Muribaculaceae bacterium | reverse complement strand
TTTATTTATTTCTTTTAAAAACATACCATCCGTCATTCCAGCAATAAAATCAACAACAATTCTCTTAGATGTATTGCTATCAATGTAAGATGAACTCATATTATTAATAAATAATTTATATATAACAGAATCATAATTATTATTAGATAAATCATCTACATATTTATTAAATAATTTATTCATACCACTTCTATAATATTCGATTTCTTCAGTAGTTAAACTAACTTTATATAAAGTATCATAATTAAACTTTTTCAATTCAAGTAAAGCTTCATACACATTATCACTAAGCTTTATATAATTTTTATTATAACTATTATCAATAATATCCCTAATAATATTATTAATAATATCTTTATTTGAACTTCCTAATATACTGCTAATATTACTTGGAATATCATCTCTGTTAAATAAACCTAATTCTATAGCATCCTCTATATCTCTACCTATATATGCAATAATATCACTTATTCTAACAACACAACCTTCTAAAGTCATAGGACGATATGAGTTAGATAATTCTTTATTAGTATAACCAATTTTATATTGCATCATAAATTCATCTAAACTCTTAGGCATAATATCATACTTAGAAGATAACATTTCCCCATTATGACACATAATTCCATCTAATACTTGTATACTTAAATTTAATCCACGCCCATTATTATCAACTTCCATGTAATGTCTAACACTTTGAATATTATGCAAAAATCTCTCATTCAATTCTCTCATACAAATTTCATCTAATAACTTCTCTCCAGTATGCCCAAGTGGAGTATGTCCTATATCATGACCTAAAGCAATAGCTTCTGCTAAATCTTCATTTAAACGTAAAGCTCTACAAATTGTACGAGCAATCTTACTTACAAACTGTACATGAACCATTCTCTTAGAAATGTGATCATTATTCTTAAATGAATAAACTTGAGTCTTATCCATATATCTAGTATAAGAAAGACTATGAATTATTCTATCAGTATCTCTATAATAAGAATTTCTAAAATCATCAGTAAAACTACTTAACCTAATAGCATTTCTACTTAAAGATGCATATTCACATAAATTATCCTCTCTAGTTAAAAAATTAATAGTAACATTATCAAAATTATTCATAAATATCACCCTTTCTAATTAATCTAATCATTGAATACTCACTTAACTCTTTTTCAAACTTAAGTTTTAATACTTGCCCAGGATGCCTAGCAACCTCTAATTCATTCATATCTTCATCATATATATTATTAATAATATAAGGATAAACTTCCCCGCTAGGAGTAAATATTTCAACTTCATCACCCGGTGAAAAATAATTTCTCTCAACCATAATCAAACATCCATTAACATGATCATAACCAGTAATTAACGCTAAATAATCTTGATTAGATACTTCACTTCTTCCAGTGTAATATTGATCATTATAGTCAGCTTCTTTATTAAAATAATGAGTAGAAACTTCCCTATTAGCAACTCTACTTAATCGATATTCTAAAACATCTAATATATTATTATCTAGTTTATCTGAAAAATATAAATCTATTAACATACGATAAGTTCCAATAACAACTGCTAAATAATATAAACTTCTCATACGACCTTCTACTTTTAAACTATCTACTCCACACTCAATTAAATCGCTAATATATTTAGCCATATTTAAATCTTTAGTAGCCATAGTAAAAGGTTTACCACCATTACTTTCAAATGCAAATCTACAAACTTGTGAACAACCACCCCTATTAGAATCACGGTTACTAATATAATTAGATAAAGTACAACGTCCACTATAAAAGGTACACATAGCTCCATGAATAAATACTTCTGTATCTACCAATTTACTAATATTATGTATTTCATCTTTATTTAACTCACGAGCTAAAACAACCCTATCTACACCTTGATCAACTAAATACTTAACAGATGAACTATTAGTAGTAGAAGCTTGAGTAGAAATATGTACTTCAATCCCCTTATTTTTTATATATTCTATTAAAGAAGGATCACTAATAATAATAGCGTCAACACCACACTCATCTAATGAATCAATATAAGAATAAACACCATCTAAATCCTCATTATGAAAAACCATATTCATAGTAACATATACTTTTTTACCTAACTTATGAGCAAATAAACAAGCTTCTCCAATCTCATCAATTGAAAAATTTACTGCATTAGCTCTTAAACTATAGTTATCTCCTCCAATATATACAGCATCAGCCCCATATAATAAAGATATCTTTAATCTCTCCAAATCACCTGCTGGAGCAAGTAATTCCACTCTACCCATTCTTTTTCACCTTAAATATACTTCTTTTATAAAAAAATCCAGTATTATTTCCTAACTTATTATATTTTAAAACATAATTACTATCACTACAATCTCCTGAAATATATTTTTTAGTATCACTAACCAACTCACTAAAACAATCTATTCCAAATTCACGCATAATTACATAATCAAATCCAGAAGAATTTAATTCACTAATAGCACTAACCCCATTAATAATTTCATTTGTATAAAAAGAACTACCTAAACTCTCTTCTAAACATATATACTTACTAGAACTAACCTTTTCATCTAATACTAATAAATTATCTCCAGAAACACCTAAATCACTATAATAATTAGTAATTAAACCCCTTCTAGTAAAAGCAATACAAAAACGACCAACTACTTCACACATCAATTTCATTTTAGTATTATTTTTTATCATAATCATATCTTCCAAACAAACCTCTTTAGAAACAAGACCATAATTAACACCATTATCTAAATAATAATTACAAGTTCTATAATTAGTAACCATATGAGTTTGATTCCAAACTAAATCAACAGATAAATTAAGTCTATTTTTAATTTCTATTAATGCCTGATCATAAAAGAAAATACCAGTAATACCAATATCATCTAATTTAATTAAAATATCTTCTAATAAAGGAATATCTTTATCATAAATATTTTTATTAATAACAACAAAATACTCAAGAAAATCTTTTTTCTCAACAATATCTTTTATTTGATCTATTTTATAATAAGAAAAACTAGATACCGAAAAATCTTCAAGTGCTAATATAACCCCATCTGCTCTATTTTTATAAAAATCTAAATTCTTATTTTCTAATTCTATTAAAATCTTCATAAGTACACCTCATATTCACTCATATTATATCAAATTACCAAAAAAAAAGAAAGATTATCTTCCTTTTCCCTCTGACTTAACATTATCTTTATCTATTGCTAATCTAAAAAGAATTTCCTTCTTTAAATAATTATCTTTATCTAATTTATAATCAGAAATTTTACTATTTATAGATTCATCCTCTTGATGTATCATAATAAAAGCTCTAGTAACATTAGAAACTAATGAATTAGGATTATTAACTTCATCTTTTTTTAAATAATCAGGTATCTTTTCAACATCAATTTCTAAAAACGTTTCTACACATCTCATACAATTATAACGCATCATAGCAACATCAGCATTATTTTTTTTATCATCATCATTATAATAATCAAGTAGTCCTATTAACATTCCTGCAAATAATTCATTATTATTATACATTGAAATGTTCCCCCTAACACCTTCATCAGCAGTAAAACCAGCAGTATATCCTTCACCTATTAATTTAGTAAATGCTGCAAATAAATATTTACTTTCTTTACTAATATATTCAGGACTATTTTTTTCCGTCATACTTTTACCAGTCACAAACATAGCATACCCTAAAAAATTTGTATCAGTAATTAATTCACTTTTAGAATAAACTTTATTATTAGCAATTATCTCCCTACTCATAAATCCTCCTATTTAATAAAAAATATAAAATCATCATCTTCAAAAAATTCTTCTTCTTGAAAAACCGAATAAATATTAAAAGTTCTATATGCATATAAATGATTATCATTAATAAAATAACTTATATCATCTAAATAATCATTTATTCCCCTAAGTTCTAAAAAACAATTATAATCACATAAATTACCTTCTAAAAAACCTTCTTCTATTTCTTCATCATAAAACTCTTCAAAACTAGTTTCTAATATAGCAGAAACATCATCTTCATCCAAATAAAACATTTCTAATAAATCCTCGTTAGAAATAACCTTACTTTTTTCTAAATCAATATTATAATTATAATACTTAATAACTGGATAATCATCATCTAAATTAACAGTTTTTAGTAAAACAGACAAAATATTATCTTCAATAAAATAATCATAATTAACTAAATTCTTTTTATTTTGTAAAATTTCATTACCAATATCAACTATTTCATCATTAACAAAAGAAACCCCATCTACATTAATAAAAGGAATATAACTAACAACTTCATCACCTTCAATTACATGAGATGTATAAATAATTTCATCAAAAATATTATCTCTATATTTCATATCAGTTAAATTATATATTAATAAAAAAACTATAACAACCAATAATATTATTATAATAAAAACAAATTTAAAATCAAACTTAAATTTATTTTTTCTTTTAACTTTAGTATTAACTTTAACCTCTTTTTCTTCTCCTACACTAAACATAAATTCTCCTTATATTAAACTACTCTAATAAAATATAGTGGTCTACTATAATTATAACTTGATCCAATAATAATACCTAATCTAGAATTAGCAGCATGAACAATTTCTGGTCCATTACCTGTTAAAATTGCAACATGCGAATCGTACAAGACGATATCCGCCATTTGTATTTCTGACTCCGAAACAGTTCTTAATTCACCTCTTTGAACAGCACTTCTCATTGTAGCAGTTGTTGGAGGAAGTGTATATCCAAAATTTTTATAAACTAATTCAACAAAACCACTACAGTCTACACCATTAGTTAAACTATTTCCACCCCAAACATAAGGATTACCTACAAATTGCTTAGCATACTCTACTATTTGATATTGATTAGAATAAGGTGCACCACTTCCTGATGAACCACTCGATGAACTACCTGATCCAATACCACTACCAACACTCGTAGGAATATTATTATCTTCAATTTTACCCATATAATCATTTAACTGTGAAAACCAAGTATCATCTTCAATAACTGGTTGCCAACTAGAATTATCTATTGCTTTTCTAGCCTGATTTGCATAATCCCAACAACCTGCAAGAGTAATCGTATCAGGTAACCAAGCTAAAACAATATTCAATAACATTGGAATAAAGAAAAATGCAACAGCTGCAAAAATTCTATTTTTTAAAGCTTTAGGATACTTCTTTTCATCTGGATTCATTATCATTCTAGCAAATTCAATTGCTAATCCTAAAATTAAAACTATAGGTATAATAATTTGTAATAGTCCAATTACATCTTGCAAAATACCTAAAAAATTTGCTAAAACATAATCAGAACATTTAGCAGTTATATTAACTTGTCCTTCCATAATTTACCTCCTAAACTTTTTTTATACTAACAGCCACACCATCACCAATTTCATAAAAACTAGTATTATATTTAGTATTAGATTTTAACCATTCATGATAATCTTTAATTTTACGAACCAAAGCACGTAAGTTACGACTAGTAATTTCCTCACTTTTCTTATTTAAAAAGCCATGAAAATTCATGTTATCTGTAATTATTGTACCACATGATTTTAAATTTTTCTCAAAAAGTTCAAAAAACTTAATATTTTGTGCTTTAGCAGCATCTATAAAAATCAAATCATATTCTTCATCTAATTTAACATCTAAAGCATCTTTATATATTAAACGAATTCTATTTTCTAAATTAAACTTCTTTATATTTTTAATTGCTTCTAAATACCTTTTTTCATCTCGCTCAATTGTAGTAATCGTAATATCCTCATCTAGTAAAGCCATTTTGATAGCAGAATATCCAATAGCTGTACCAACCTCTAGTATATTTTTAGGTCGAGTTTTTAAAATATAATTACTTAAAAAAGAAATACCTTCATCACTCATAATAGGAACATTATTTAAACTTGCATACTCTTTAATTTCATTAATAAAATTATAATTATCTCCTACCATATCCAATCTCCTTTATCTTTTATCTCAGCTACTTTAGCAAGATGTTCACTATAAGACATAGTAAAGAAAATATTCCCATGCTTATCTGCAACAAAATATAAATAATCACTATCTACATTATTAATAGCAGCCTCAACACTCTCACTACTAGGATTACAAATAGGCCCAATAGGCATTTTCCCCATCATTTCAACACTTCTTGTATTATAAGGATTATACTCATTAAACATAGCAGTAGTTAAATCAGATGTCATAGGTTGTTGAAATGCATAATATGTAGTAACATCACTACCTAAATTATCTCCTAGTGAAAGTCTATTCTCAAATACACCAGCTATCATTTTTTTATTTTCACTATTAGTACCTTCTAACTCTAACATACTAGCCATAGTCATATAATAATGAACATTACCTTCTATCATAGATTTGTATAAAGATAACTCTTTATCTGTTTGATCTAACATAACTTCAATTATTTCAGAAACAGAAACATTTTTATTATTAAAATGATAAGTATTAGGTGCTAAATACCCTTCTAAAGGATAATATATTTCATTATTTAAAATATCTTCTTCTAAAAACCAATACTTAGTTATTAAACTATTGATGTAAACAGGATCATTTAATACAGAATTAACATCTTCCACTGTATTATTAGTATTTTCTGCAATTATATTAATATAATCTGTTATCCATAAACCCTCTCTAAAAGTAATAACTACTTCATCAGGATTATATAAACTACCAGATTCCAATATAGTAATAATATCAATCATACTCATATCTTTAGAAAAATTATAAATACCTGCTTTTAAAGAATCAACTCCAGTTAATTTAATATATCCTAAAAAAACAAATTCACTATGAATTAACTCATTATTTTTTAGTATTTCTCCTACCCCATTAGTAGATGTACCTGCATCTATAACAATTTCAATTTCTTGACTATTTCCCCTATCAACTGGAGAAAAACAAATAAATAAAAATATTACTAATAAAATAAGAAAAATACCAAAACCACTTAGTATAAAAAATATTGGTTTTGGTTTTCTCTTCATCATATATACTCCTTAATTACTCTCAACACTTTCCTTTTTCTTTTTAACTTCTTCTTGAATAGTACCTAATATTGTTTCAATAACTTTCCATTCTTTTTCAGTAGTAATTTCTTCAAATTTTTTATTCATATCATTTGGATCATATATAGAACCATATACTTTGATATTTCCTGTCTCATCTTTTGTATTATCAGTATAAACTATATAACTATTTTTAGTTTCTTCATTATCAAATGTAAATAATACATCAAATACTACTTCTTCTCCATTATCATTAATCATTGTAAAACTATTTTTCTTCATTATTTCTCCTCTTATCTAAAAATGCTTGCAAAATCACCGTAGCTGCCAGTGAATCTACAACACCTTTCCTCTTCTTTCTTGATACATTTGCTCCTATTAAAAAATCTGTAGCAATCTTCGTCGTAAGTCTCTCATCTTCTAAATATACCGGAATATCAATCAACTCCTCTAATTTAGCTTTAAACTCAATACTTAATTGACCCTTAATACCAATAGAATTATCCATATTTTTAGGAAATCCCAAAACAATTCCTTCTATATTATTTTCTTTAATCTCTAAAATAACATCTTTTAATAATTTCTCATACTCTTCATTATGTCTTATAGTTTTATAACTAGTAGCTAATATACCACCTCTATCACTTAAAGACATTCCTAAAGTTCTACTCCCTAAATCAAGTCCTAAATATCTCATTAAAAATTTACCTGAAATTCAGTTAATAAAATTTCTACTATTTTAGAACGATCCAATTTTTGAATTTTACTTCTAGAATCTTTATAACTAGAAATATATCCAGGATCACCACTAATAATATAACCAACTAATTGATTAATTGGATCATAACCTCTTTCTTCTAAAGCAAGATAAACCTCTTTTAAAATAACTTTAACTAACTCCTTATTTATATCACTTACATTATATAAATTTGTTTTTTCATTAACCATAATAACACCTCACTCTATATTAATAATAACATTAAAACAAAAAAATTACAAACATATTAAACACTATATATAAAACCCATATAAATTAAAAAACCTATATAAATTAAACTTATTATAATTGCATTAACCATTTGAAAAACTGTACTTTTATGTTTAAGTCCAACTGAAGCAGTAGCTAAAACACCCATAATTAATCCGCCTATATGAGCAAAATTATCAATACCTGTACTACTAAATCCAATTAGTAAATTAATTACAATTAATGGGATTAATTGACTTTTAACAACATTACCTAAATAAACTCTATAATGATAACCGAAATAACATAATGAACCCATAATACCAAATATAGCACCACTTGCTCCAATAGATAAACCTAAGTCATCTAAAAATAACATTGATAATAATGAACCAGCAATACCAGATATTAAATATACAGTTAAATATTTAATTTTACCAAGAAAACTCTCTAATTGAGGTCCTAATATATATAAAGCATAACAATTAAATAATAAATGAAGTATATTCCCATGAAAAAACATAGCTGTAAATAACCTATAAAATTCCCCACTT
>CAYJDP010000030.1:0-937 GCA_964368975.1 uncultured Muribaculaceae bacterium | reverse complement strand
AATAGCTAATGGATTACTACCAAACATACCAATTAATTCATAATAATTATTAAATAAAATTGGTATTAAAAATAATACTATATTTATAGCTATTAAAATATAAGTAACCATTGGAAATTTATTACGAAATACTTCTTCTACTTTAACCGCATCCTTTTTATTATATTCATTAATATCCTCAGTAATTTTAGAAAATAGCTCAAAACCTTTTTCATTATATACAAATTTATCACTTAAATCAGGAAATAAACTAGTAACTAAATCATTACTTAATATATCATCTTCATTTAATACTTTAATACAACTAACACCTAAATCATCATCATTAACTTTTGATACATTATCTCCTAAATCCATAAAAAAACTTAAACTATTAATTGAAAAAGACAAAGTCTTTTTTCTAATTTTTTTCATAATACGCTTAGTCTTAAAAATATCAAAATCAAACTGAGCATCATTATGAATATATGAAGACACTATTCTAATAACTTTATAATCTTCTCCTAAATTCTCTAACCAAATCTCGTTTTCTACTCCTTGTAATACAATAGGATTATATTTTTTTTCTATAATAAAGTAATGAAGTAATTTCATCACTAACATATTTTTTTCATCAATTATTGAATTAGTACTCAAAAAATCATCTCCTTACAAAATTTCAGTACTTATATTATACAACAAAACATAAAATATTTAAAGAGGTGATAATATTAAAAATATAATTTTATTCATAATCCTACTAACACCTTGGTTCTTATCTTCACTTATTCCATTTAATTATGAATATTATAATAATTTAATTTTACCAGGTTTCACTCCACCTAATTGGTTTTATGGAGTTGCTTGGACTATAATTTATAGTTTAATTGCACTAAGTGTATTACTTATTATAAAAGACTATAAATATAATAAAGAAGAAATACCTGTGTCTTATAAA
>CAYJDP010000029.1:6144-9996 GCA_964368975.1 uncultured Muribaculaceae bacterium | reverse complement strand
GGAAGAGGTACTTCTTGTTCTGATCAATTAGTTAAAGCAATAGAAGAGATAAAATAAGGAGGATTAATGAAATATTATAATGAGTCAGTTGATGATGTGTTAAAAAGTGTTGATAGTACTAGTGAGGGTTTAAGTGATAAAAGTGTTAAATTATTATTAGATGAAAACGGTTTGAATAAGTTAGATGAGAAAAAGAAAAAAAATTTATTTTTACGATTTATAGAGCAATTTAATGATAAGTTAATTTTAATATTATTTGCTGCTGCTATAATTACTTTGATATTAGCGTATTTTGAAGGAGAAAGTTATACTGATAGTATTATTATTATGGCTATTGTTTTCTTAAATGCAATACTTGGTTTTTCTCAAGAAATGAAGAGTGATAAAGCAATAGCAGATTTAGCTAAATTACAAACTACTAAAGTAAAAGTAAGAAGAAATAATAAAGTTATTTTAGTTAATAGTGAAGAAATTGTAATAGGAGATATTATTTTAATTGAAGCTGGTGATAAAGTGGTTGCTGATTGTAGAATTATTTCTAGTGTTTCTTTAAAGGTAGAAGAAGCTTCTTTAACGGGAGAGTCTTTTCCAGTTGAAAAAGATGTAAAAAAAATTAGCGGTGAAAAAGCTATAAGTGAGAGAATTAATATGATTTATGCTGGTACATCAGTAGTTTATGGAAAAGGTGAAGCTGTTGTTGTTAAGACTGGTATGAATACTGAAATTGGTAAGATTGCTACTAGTTTAAATGATACTGTAGTTGAGTTAACTCCATTACAAAAGAAAATTAATGAAATTAGTAAAGTTATTTCAATAGTTATATTTATTATAATTATTATTATGTTTATAGTTGGTTTAATGCAAGGAATGAATTTATCTCATACTATTATGTTATCTGTTGCTTTAGCAGTTGCGGCTATTCCTGAAGGACTACCAGCTGTTATTACTGTTACTTTATCATTAGGTATGGTTACTATGGCTAAGAAAAAAGCAATTGTTAGAAAAATGTCTTCTGTTGAGACTTTAGGTTCTACTGAGATTATTTGTTCTGATAAGACAGGAACAATTACTCAAAATAAAATGACTATTAGAGAAGTTTATTTTGATGGTGATTATTTAGTAGAAAAAGTTGAAAATGAATTAATTAGAGCTATGTCTTTAAATAATGATGTAGTTAAAGATGGGAATAATTATATAGGAGATCCTACGGAAGTTGCATTATTTACATATTGTGAAGATTTATTTGATGTAGGTGAGTATAAGAATAAGTATAATCGTATTGGAGAATTACCATTTGATTCTGATCGTAAGATGATGAGTGTTATTAATAAAGTTGATAAAGATGTATTTATGTATACTAAAGGTAGTCTTGATTCGTTAATTGAAAGATGTTCTCATGTACTTAAGAATGGTAAATTAAGTAAAATTTCTAAAAAAAGTAAAGATGAATTATTTTTGGTAGAGAATGAACTTGCAGATAAAGCTTATCGTGTACTTGGTTTTGCTTATAAAAAAGTTGATTCATCTAAAAAGTTTAATTTAGAAGACGAGAATGATTTAATATTTGTTGGTATGGTTGCAATGATTGATCCTCCTAGAGTTGATGTAATTGAATCTATTAAACTGTGTAAGAGTGCTCATATTAGACCTATTATGATTACTGGGGATAGTTTACCTACTGCTGTTGCTATTGCAAAAGAAATTGGTATTTTAGAGAATGAAGATGAAGCAATTCTAGGATTAGAGTTAGATAAATATAGTGATAAAGAAATGATTGATGTTGTAAAAAAATATAATGTTTATGCTAGAGTTAGTCCAATGAATAAAGTTAGTATTGTTAAAGCTTGGAAGAAAAATAACAAAGTTGTTGCTATGACAGGTGACGGAGTAAATGATGCTCCTAGTATTAAGAGTGCTGATATAGGAATAGGTATGGGTATTACTGGAACTGAAGTTAGTAAAGGTGTTAGTGATATTGTTTTAGCAGATGACAGTTTTTCTACTATTGTTACAGCTGTAAAAGAAGGTAGAAGAATATTTGATAATATTAGAAATGTTTTAGTATATTTACTTGCTGCTAATATTGCAGAGGTTTTAGTTGTATTTATAGGAATGTTATTTGGTGTAGAAATATTTTTACCAATACAGTTATTGTATGTAAATTTAGTAACTGATTCAATTCCAGCTATTGCCTTAGCATTTGAAAAAGCAAGTGGTGATATAATGAATAGAGATATTCGAAAAAGAGATTCATCATTCTTTACACCATTATTATCTGCAAAGATTGTATCTGGTGCAGTACTTAAAGCTATTATAATCCTTTTAGTATATTATATTGGGTATATTAAGCATTCTCCTGAAGTAGGCTCTACTATGGCTTTTGTTACTTTAATACTTTTAGAAATGGCTTTTTCTTATACTTCTCGTAATCTTAAGACTATTATGTTTGGGAAAGAATTATTCTCTAATAGTGTATTAAATAAAAGTATTTTAGGACTTATAGTATTACAAATATTATTATTTGTTACTCCTATGAAAGAGTTATTTAATGTAGTTGATATGAATTTGAATTTTTATTTATTATCAGGTAGTTTAGTAATGTTAGTATTTATTATTAATGAGTTATTAAAACCTATAATTGTTAAGTATTTTAAAGATTAGATTTTTCTAATCTTTTTCTTTTCTATTTGAAATAATTATTATATAATAATTATGTAGCTATAAATGGGGGTTTTTATGAATAATAATAATTTATTAGAAGAAAATAAGCGATTACAAGAAGAAATAGTATTTTTAAAAAAGAAAATTATATTAATTACTTCGCTTGCTTTTACGGATAGTTTAACTGGAGTAATAAACAGAAGAGGAATGTATCAAAAAATTATAGATTCTAAATTTAATGATTATGTTATTGCAAATTGTGATTTAGATAATTTTAAATGTGTTAATGATACTTTAGGTCACAATATTGGTGATGAGTTATTGAAAAATATTACTTCGGTAATTAATTGTTTTTTAGGAGATGATAGTTTTTTAGTTAGATTTGGTGGAGATGAATTTTTATTATTTTTTACTGGAGAAGATATAAGTCAAAGTAATGAATTGATGGAAGATATTAAATCTAGTATTGAAATGATAGGTGAAGAATTTTATAATAAAGAAAATAAAGAAATAGATAAAGAGAAAAAATTATCTGTAAGTACTGGTTTTATTAATTATAATTCTTTAGATGATCTTGCTAATTATAGTATGTCTAATAGAGATATTAATACAATGGATAAGGGTATGATTGATTTATTGTTTGTTGATTTAGATAGATGTATTAAAAATTCTGATGGAAAATTATATAGTAATAAGATGTTAAATAAGCAAAAGAAAGAGGTAGAAAAAAATGAGTGTTAAAAGAAATGATTATTTAAATTGGGATGAATATTTTATGGGAGTTGCTAATCTTACTTCTTTGAGAAGTAAAGATCCAAATACTATAGTTGGTGCTTGTATAGTAAGTCCTGATAATAGAATTTTATCTGTTGGATATAATGGTGCTCCTAATGGATTTAATGATGATTTATTACCTTGGGGTAGAGAGGGTAATCCATTAGAGACTAAATATTTATATGTAGTTCATGCTGAAAGAAATGCTGTTTTAAATTTTAGAGGTAATACTCGTGAATTAGAAGGATCTAGAATTTATCTTGGATTATTTCCTTGTAATGAATGTGCTAAAGAATTAATACAGGTTGGAGTGAAAGAAGTAATTTATATTAGTGATAAATATGCTGATACTAATGAAGTTATTGTTTCTAAAAAATTATTTGATCAATGTGGTGTTAAGTATAGAAAATATAGTGA
>CAYJDP010000029.1:0-6044 GCA_964368975.1 uncultured Muribaculaceae bacterium | reverse complement strand
TCAGTTAGATATATGACTAAACCTAATAAGTTGATTGATATTAAGTCTTTTAATTTATGAAAAGTAATATAATAAAAAATAGGAGGTTATTATGGGAAATGCAATAATAAAAAAGGCAGAAGAGTTTGTTGACAATTATATGGAAAATGGAACTTATGCTAAAAGAGAATTAATTGAGGAGATAATAGGCACAGTAGTTACTTTGATTACAAATAATCCACATGCTACTCCAGAGGAGCATATTAGTTTATTGTTAGCAGATGTAGCTGCAGAAATTAGTAATATAAAAAAGTCGACTATTACTCCAGGTATGGTAGTAAAAGTTACTGCTGGAAATTTGGAAGGAATTGTATGTGATGGATATACATCTACAGATAGTGGTATTTTAGTTACTGAAAATACTTTATTTGATCAAGCATCTGTTACTAAAGATTTTACTTCTATAGTTATGTATAATTTGATTAATGAAGGAGTTTTTAATTTTGATACTAAAATTAAAGATTTAGATTCTAGATTTGTTAATATGGAAGATTTAACAATAGAAGAAGTTTTAGGATTTACTGTTTCTTTTAGAACACCAGGTAGAGTAGATGATGTTGAGTATTCAAGTGATGCATATGATAGATTTATTAATATGACATTTGATAAAGAATCAAGAGGGAATTATAATTATAATGATTTGGGTATGATGATGCTTAAAGAAGTAATGGAGACGGTTACTGGTAAAACTTATGCGAAATTAGTTAAAGAATATATTTTAGATAAAGCTAATATTAAAGATATTTATACAAGTTTACCAGAAGATAGAATTAATGATTTTACTGGTTCGGCTAATCAAGAATTAGGTATGGGTAATGATCCTAAACATATTATTTTAAATGGAAAAGAATCTCATGGGCATGCTGGAGTGATAGGTTCTGTTAAGGCTATGGGAGAACATGGGGCAATAAATAGAGGAAAAGATAATATAGTACCTGCAAATAAAATTATTGATTCATATACTTTAGGTGCAAAAAACAGAGGTGTCGCAGGACACACTTATCCAGCTATGCCTGGTGGATTAGAAAAGGGTGGTATTGATGTATCTTATAGTACTAAGTCATATGGATGTCAAGGTTTTACAAGAGTAGATCATGGGAATAATTGTACATATGATTGTGGGTATTCAATTCATGCTAATCCAGCGTCTGCAAACAAAAATGATATTGCAGCATTAGAAAAAATTACTAATGAGCAAAGAGCTATGAAGGGATTAAATCCATTTGTATTTTTAAAAAATTATACGGTTGATGGATCAACTTATTCATTAGTTGATAGTACTAAAATTATTCCTTTAGCAAAATATGACCCTATGATAGAAAAATGTGCTAGAACTTCTATAAAACTTGCATTTTTAGGTGAATTTATAAAAGAAAATGCTAGTGCTAAAATACAACAAGATACGAAGTGTTTAGTTAAATTTTAAAATATTTATTTAGATTATTGGTTTTCAATAATCTTTTTTTGTTGAAATATTTTTTATTAGTGATATACTTATGTTAAGAGATGAATTCTTTAATTAATTTCAGTTTATGGAGGTGAGTATTATTACTGAAATTTTTGAATATTATTAATTGAGGAGATAAGAATATGAAAAAATTTAAAATTGGATTAATTGCACTTAGTGTAGGAGTTTTACTTACTGGGTGTTCAAATGAAGAAGGTAATGATAATAGCGATAGTAAAGATATGTTATCATGTACTTTGGTAGAAGAAGCTAGAGGAATTGATTATGTAGTTGATGTTAATTTTGATGGAGATGAAGTTACGGGTGCTGAAATGGTATTTATATTAGATTCATCAAGTAGTAGTCAAACTGCTGTTGATACAATTTGCGAAAATTATACAGATTATCAAGGTGCTAAAGAATGTGTTGGTACACCAATAGATGAAGGTTCTGCAAAATATGAAATCGTTACAGAAGGTAGTGAAGATACTCTTGAATTTTTAGAATTTAAAGAAGATGTAGTTGGAACTAATTATGATGAAATAAAAGCTTCTTTTGAAGATAATGGTTATACTTGTAAATAAATGAAAAAGATCTTTTGAAGATCTTTTATTTTGTTTTTTGTTTTTTTATATGACAATAATTAGATAATTTTTCAGCTAGTAAATCAGATGTTAGAGTAGTACCATTATAATCTATGGAACCGTTATTATATATAGTGCTTCCAAGTAACATTATTGTTTTTCTATTGTTTTCTAATGATACTGTTTCAATTAATTTTTTTTCTTGTTCTATAGTTATTTCATCTGGTAATATAATAAAACAAGTTTTTCCACTGTGTTTATTACTAGTATCAATCATTACAATACAATTAGTAAATTCTTTTATAAAATGGGCACTAACTTGTGGTAGATGTTTGATATTTAGTGCACTTAATTGTGATTTGTTTTGATAGTGTTCTTTTAAATAATTTACAATTGTTTGACTATGAGTAGAATTTTCTTCTACATTACATAAATCAACTTCGCCATTTCTTATTTTATTATTATCTGGTATTTCTCCATGGAATATTCCTATTTGTAGCATATTATTCCCCTTTCTTATATTCAATAAAATGTGTATGTTTAGTTTTCCATTGTTTTAATTTTATATTTAACCAGAAACTATAAATTCCTAATGTAATAATTGTTAGTAATAACCATTTAATCCAATTACCAAATAATTGAATAGCACTCCCGTTAAATTCTAATCTTTTTCCGTTAATAACAGTATGTTTTATTTCCCAATTATAAATCATACAATAAGCCCAAGGTAGACATATACCTAAAGTAAAGATAGTAATTAAGGCTCCTAAAATTATGTATCCAATATATTGGAATAATCCTCCATCAAAATATGAATTATTTTGTTCCATAAATACCTCCTTATATTTATATTATTAGAATAATTATATTTAGTCAATGTTTTTATGATATACTATCTTTATTAGGATGTGATTATATGTTAAATGAATATATATTAAAAGAAGATTATATTGAAGATATTGATTTTAATATTGAGGTAGTTACTAAAGAGTTACTTGAAAGAATTACTTTTGAAAATGTTAAATTTAATAATTGTGTATTTAATATAAAATATTTTAATAGAATTACTTTTTTAAATTGTGAATTTAATAATTGTGATTTTTCTAATATTATTTTTTCTGATTCTGCAATACATAAGTGTTTTTTTTCTAATAGTAAATTAGTTGGAACTAGTTTTAATAATAGTATTTTTCAAGATAGTAAATTAAATAATTGTAGTATGAATTATATTTATTTTAGTGATTCTAAATTGAAGAAAATTAATATAGAAGAGTGTAATATAAATGAAGGTGAATTTAATAAAGTGGTGTTTGATAAGTTTTATTTAAATAATAATAATATAGATTTTATTACTTTTGTTAATACTAAATTGAAAAATATTGATTTTTCAAATAATAGAATAGGTGTGATATCATGTGATATAAATAATATTAAAGGGAGTACTTTTTCTTATGATCAATGTATTTCTTATATGGAATATTTTGGTGTTGATATAAAGTAGTTTTATGGTATAATTTTATTAGATAGGAGTGTTATTTTAATAAGTATATAAAATAAGTAAACGATTAAGGATGGTGAATTTGTGAATGTTTTTTCTCAAAAATGTTTAGAAAAATTAGGTGAAGATTTTTACGTGTATGGATTGATTGATCCTAGGAACAAAAATATATTTTACATAGGAAAAGGTATTGGAAATAGAATATTTGAACATGAAAATGAAAATAGAAATAGTCCAGGTAGTGAAAAAATGAAATTGAAAATTATTTCTGAAATTAAGAATTGTGGATGTGAGGTTACTAAAATAATATTTAAATTTGGACTTACTGATACTGAAGCATTAAAGATAGAATCTACATTGATAAGTGTTTTTAAATATATTTATGAAAATAAAATAATTAAAGGTAGTCTTACTAATATTATTAATGGACATGATTCTGTTGATGTTTTATCAACGAGCGATTTTGAATTAGAATATGGAGCGGAAGAACTTCTTGAAGAAAAAATATTACACAAAATTTTAGTTATTAAAATATCTCAAAAGTATAATAAAAATAAGTTAAGTGAAGAACTTTATGATATTGTCCGTGGAGTTTGGAAAGCAAATATAGAAAAAGTGAAGTCTGTTGATTATGTCTTTGGTGTATATAATTCTGTGATAGTTGCTGTTTATAAACCTACTGAATGGTATTCTTGTGAATATTATTTAGAAAGAAAACCAAAACATGTTGATGAAATATTACTTAAGGATAATAAAAGAGTTTACTTTGTAGATGATAATTTTGAAAAAGGATCTCCAATTGTTGAAAACGATGAAAATGCGAAATTTTATTTTGGAAAATCGATTGCATCTTTTAAATCAATAAAAGATGCTCAAAATCCAATTGTATATTTGAATACTAAGTAACAATTACATAAGATAAATAAGGTTCACCTTATTTATTAAAATAAAAAGATAGGAGAATGAGTATGAAGAAATTTTTAATTATTATTTGTGCATTATTTTTAGTAGGATGTAGCACTGATGAGGCTAGTTTATCTTTACCTGAGGTTAATACTGTTAGTAGTGTTTCTGTTAATAGTATTGATGTTAATTATATTAGTGAAGATAGTGATTGGATAAATATATTACTTACTAAATTCGGGGAAGCTAGTACTAGTAAAATAGAAGAAGTTATTTCTAAACCTAGTGTGGATGAAACTATTACTGTTTTACTTACTAGTGGTGAGGAAGTAACTACATTATATGTATATGAAGTTGATGGAGTAATTTATTTAGAACAAAGTTTAAGAGGTTCATTTGAGATAAGTGAAGATACTTTAACTTATATTTTAAATGGAGGAGAATAGTAAAAAAGTGTTAAATTTATAGATATTTTTCTTAGTTACTTAATATTAATTAATATATATGTTAAGATAGATATATATGTATTATTTTGTAGTGAGGTGACTGGATGAAAATAATTGATAATGATAAAGTATATATACAAAGTTTTGAAGTAGAAAATATTTTAAAATATATTAGTGATGAAATTCCTGAGGAAATAGAGGGTTCTTTATTAGATAGTGAATATAGTGAAGAAAACAAACGTGATTTTTTAGTGTTTTATAGAAAAGATATGGTTGAATTTTTGAGTGGATTAGATGAAGTAATTGATTATAAAAAATATGTTAATTATTCACATGAAGAGTTATTGATGTTAGATAATTCTTTAAGAGAACAAAGAGGTATTTTAGTTGGATGTTCTGATAAAAGAAATATTAGTATTAGAAAATTAGATTTAGCTGTTAATTCAATGACAAAGTTTACTAGAGATGTTAGTAGAGATTTTGAGGGGGTAGATTTTCCAAATACTAAAAGTGATAATGTAGTACAAAAATTAGTTAAAAAAGTAGGAGAAATTATTAGTTAATTTCTTTTTTTTATAAAAGTCATTATAATGTCATAGTAAATTGATATATTAATATTGAGGAGGATAATATGGATATATTACAAGTTAAGAATTTAGTTAAAACTTATGGGAATGATGATAATATTATTAGAGCAGTTGATGATGTTTCTTTTAATGTTAAGAAAGGGGAATTTGTAGTAATAGTTGGTGCTTCTGGAAGTGGTAAGTCAACTTTATTACATTTAATAGGTGGTGTTGATAAACCTACTGGTGGAGAAGTTATAATAGATAATACTAGTATTTATGATTTAAGTAGAGAAAAACTTGCTATTTTTAGAAGAAGACAAGTTGGGTTAATTTATCAGTTTTATAATTTAATTCCAATATTAGATGTTGTTGAAAATATATGTTTACCTAGTGAATTAGATAATAGAAGTATTGATAATTTAGAAGAGGTTATTTCGTTACTAGGACTTAGTAAAAGAGTTAATCATTTACCTAATGAATTAAGTGGTGGTGAGCAACAAAGAGTTGCTATTGGAAGAGCAATTATTAATAAACCATCTATTATACTTGCTGATGAGC
>CAYJDP010000028.1:0-10116 GCA_964368975.1 uncultured Muribaculaceae bacterium | reverse complement strand
TACTTAATAAATTTATCTTGCATTCTCTCTTCTCCTGCTTCTAAATCTACATCATCTAAATAAATTGTATAATCGCTTGTCACTTCCCCTGTATTTTCTAAAGTAAAAGTACAAGCAACTTCTTTCATACCATCAGTATCAGTAACAGGAACTCCATTACTTATATTAATACCAGTACAAGTACTCTCATCTAATTCTAATTCTAAAGTACCAACAATTATCGTATTACTTTTTTCACCAAATAACTCTATTGTTAATAAAGCATAAGTTCCCCCTATTAAAAGAATAGACAATACTGCTATACTTATAATTACTAATTTATGTTTAAAAATAAAATCTTTCATTAAATCAACCCACTTATATTATGTATTAATTATATAATAATATTTACATTTATACAATAATTATCTTATCTATTTTAACATTATTTATTATTTATATCAACACTACAACTATATCCCATAGACATAGCTAACGTAATATTATAACCTCCTATAGGACCATGTATATCTATACATTCTCCTATAAAATAAATTGAATTATTTCTCTTCAAAGAAAAACTCATAGTATCCATCTCTTTTAAAGAAATACCTCCTCCACATACATAAGCTAAACCGATTGGAGACACTCTACTAACTAAAAATTCATAACTCTTCAAATAACTTATTAATAAATCAAATTTCTTATGATCAATTTGTTTAATTAAACTGTCTTTATCAATTCTTAATTTATCTAATAAATTATATATAAACTTCTTACTAAAAAATTCACTTAAATAACTAACTATCTTATAATCTCTTTTTAAATTAAGTTCATCTATTAATAACTCCCTACTAATAGAAGGTATTAAATCTACATATATATTCTTTATTTTCTCTAAATGAATAAACTCACTAATATTCATAATAGAACTACCACTTAATCCCTTATGAGTAAATATCATATTACCACTACTTTTATGCTTACCAGCTTTAACTTCTACATTATCAAAACTTGTTCCTGCTAAATCATCAATTCTATTTAATATAATACTAGATTCAGCTGGATAAAAAGGCACACTTAAAACACCTAAGTCTTTAGCAAACTTTATCACATCACCTGTACTACCTGTATTTTTATAACTACAACCACCTGTTGCTATAACAACATTTTTACAAGTATAAACACCTTTATTAGATTTAACCTCAATATAAGAATCAACCTCTTTAATTGAAATTACTTCTTCATTAAAATTAATTGGAAAACTAATACCTTTTCTAAAGAAATTAACTATATCCCTACTATTATCACTTATTGGAAACATCTTCCCATCTTCTTCTTCTTTTAAACCAACTTCATCTAATAAGGTTAGGACTTCACTTGGTCCAAACTTATTAATAGTAGAATATAAATACTTTCTATTATGATTAATCTCTTCTAAAAACTCTCTATTACTTTTATTATTTGTAACATTACAACGACCTCCACCAGTCATTAATAATTTCTTACCAATATTATTATTCTTTTCTAATATTAAAACATCTAAATTTTTATCTAAATTATAACAACACATAAGTGCTGCAGGCCCACTACCTATTACAATTACATCTTTCATTAAATCACCACTTAAAGTATATCATTTACTTATCAAAAAAACAAAGGTATAATAAAGAAAAAGGAGTATTTATGAAAAGATGTAATTGGCCTAATTTAGAAAATAATAAAATATATCAAGAATATCATGATTTTGAATGGGGAGTATCATCATACGATGATAACTATTTATTTGAAATGTTTGTACTAGAATCATTTCATTGTGGTCTATCTTGGTTAATAATATTAAATAAAAGAAATTATTTCAAAGAAGCATTTGATAATTTTAATGCCCAAATAATCAGTAATTATAATGATTCAAAAATAGAAGAATTACTTAACAATAAAAACATAGTAAGAAATAAAGCAAAAATACTAGCAACCATCCAAAATGCAAAATGCTTCTTAGAAGTACAAAAAGAATTTAAAACATTTTCTAATTATATTTGGTCTTTTACAAATAACCAAGTTATATTTAATCCATTTGATAATGGTATAACAAAAAATGAATTATCTGATACAGTATCAAAAGACCTAAAAAAAAGAGGTTTCAAGTTCATGGGTACAGTAACAACATTTTCATATTTAGAAGCAATAGGTATAATGAATAACCATGCCAGCTATTGTGATTTCAAAAAAAAATAATCATCTGATTATTTTTTTTCATCATCTTCTATATATTTCATTAACTCTTCTGTAATTAATTCATATCCTTTATCACTTATATGTAAACCCTCAGTAGTATATTCTAAGTTTATCATTCCTTCTTCATCTACCATATCAGAATATATATCTATATAAACTACATTATTTTCTTCACAATATTCTTTAACCATATTATTTATTTCGTTAACTAATTCAGGTTCTCTACTACCTACCATATCATGATCTATTTTATCATCATCAATATTACTAATAGGATAAATTGAAACAAAATATAATTCACTAACTTCTCTATTTATCTTAATTCCTTCAAATATATCAACAATATTATTATAAACATCTTCAGTATTAACATCATCAAGTGCTAAATCATTAACACCAATATTTAAAAATACTTTAGAAGGATTATATCTATAAACCCTATCTTCCATATTATCTAAAATATCATAACTCTTATGTCCAGAAATACCACTATTAACAACATTATAATCAGAATAATATTCTTCTAAATCATAATACTCTGTAATAGAATCTCCTAAAAAAACAATATTCTCATCAACTACTATTTTTTCTACTTCTACTTCTTTAATTACAGGATTTAAATATAAATAACTAGCAATACCTATTAACATAAGAATTATAGAAAACATAAGTATCATTTTAATCTTATATTTTAAACTAACATCATCATTAAATACAACAACAGTTTCTTGAGTATCTATTTTCTTATTTGAAACATTACCATCAATAAAACTACTATCTAATTCACCTTCAGTATAAATAATTTCTTCTTCTATTTCTTCATTATCTTCTATAAATTCTTCTAATTCTTTTAATTTTTCACTATCTAATTCCTTCTTAGGAACAACATCTATATCAATAAAATCTTCATCTACTGTATTTATTTTTTTTACAGAATTATTTTTATTACTATTTTTCTTTTTCTTTTTAGCCATCTACATCACCTTTTCCATAGATATTATATCACTAAAAAAAAATATTTCAATAAAAAAAACTGTAATTTACAGTTTTTATATAATACCCCCTACTAAGTTTACAATATTATTAATAAGAAATTTAAAATAATTTATTTTATTAAGATCTTCTTCTAAAATTAATTTACTAGATGTAATAAATTCTTTATCCGAATATACCTTTATCTCACCTACTACTTCACCTTTTTTTAAAGGGTATTCAATATTATCAATATCAACTTTATAATCATAATCTTTTATTTCTTCATTTTTATCTAAAGTAACACCTAAATCACTTTGTAAAACTATATTAACACTACCTACGTCAGATTTATCTAATTCAATAGTGTCAATAACTTCTCCAGATTCTTTTAAAATATTCATCTTAGTATTATTATAACCATAATCAAGTAAAGCCATAGTCTCATTATTTCTAGTAGTACTATCTTCCTCTCCCAAAACAACAGCAATAAGCCTCATATCATTTTTTTTAGCAGTAGCAGCTAAACAATATTTAGCATTATCAGTATGACCTGTTTTTAATCCATCAGCACCCTCATAATACCTGACTAATTTATTCGTATTAACCAACCAAAATTTATCTTCAGTATCTTCTCTTAAATAATCTTCATACACAGAAGAAAACTCCAATATTTCAGGATAATTAATAACTAACTCCCTAGCAATCATTGCCATATCATAAGCAGAAGAATAATGATTTTCCTCATCAAATCCAACACAGTTTACAAAGTTAGTATTTAAAAGACCTAATTCTTTAACCTTAGCATTCATCATTTCAACAAACTTAGCCTCATTACCAGCAATAACCTCAGCCATCATCAAAGTAGCATCATTCCCACTAGCCATACTTATTCCCTTCATCAAATCACGAATACTAATTTCTTCACCCTCGCTCAAGTATATTTGACTACCTCCCATATCAGCAGCACTTTTACTAACGGTAATAATATCATCCCAAGAAATACTTCCTTTTCTAATCTCATCTAAAATAATTATTTGACCAACCATCTTAGTCATAGAAGCAACAGATACTTGTAAATCCTTCTCTTTTTCAAAAATTATTTTACCAGTAGTAGCCTCTATCAAAATACCAGAAACAGCACCACTAATTAAATCAGATTCAACCTCTTCTGCAAAAACAATAGTAGGTATAAAAATACTAAACAAACTTAGTATAATAAAAAATTTTTTCATATAACCTCCACTAAATATTATTTAAAAAACAACAAATTTATACATAAAACTAAAATAATATGATAAAATTAATTAGGTGATAATAATGAAAAAAATAGTCTTAATAGTTATAATAATCTTAATAATAGGAATACCCTCTATATTATTTTTTAATAAAGAAGAAAATAATATAGAAGAACCTATTTCAGAAGAACAAATTAACTTAAATAAATTAAATAATATAAATGAAGAAATAACTTACTTTAATTATTCATATATTGATAGATATTTAGAATATAAAAATAATAATCCTACTTCATCTATAGAAAACATAATATTACATGTAAATATGAATTTAGATTATAACTTTTACGAAAATATAATACCTGCATTAAATAAAAATACAAATAAAGTAATAGTAAATAAATATTATTATTTAGATGAAAATTATATTCCAGATAATTTAACTACTATTAAAAATGACTATTCTTCAAAAACAATTGAAATAACAAAAGAAACAAATGATGCTTTTGAAAATTTAGTAGAACAAGCTCAAAAAGAAAACTTAACTATAATAGCAGTATCAGGTTATAGAGATTATACTTATCAAGAAAACTTATATAATAATTATGTAGCAAAAGATGGTGTTGAACAAGCAGATACTTATTCAGCAAGACCAGGACACTCTGAACATCAAACAGGACTTGCAATAGATATATCAAATAATGAATTACCATATACAAGTTTTAATAAAACGGAAGAATATATTTGGATGGTAGACAATGCCCATAAATATGGATTTATTCTTAGATATCCAGAAAATAAAGAAAATATAACTGGTTACTTTTATGAACCATGGCACTATAGATATGTAGGTATTGATATAGCTACAGAAATATATAATGAAGATATAACTTATGAAGAATATTATACAAAAAAAATTGAAGAATATTAATCTTCAATTTTTTTATCATATCTTTTAAAAAACTTAAATAAGTAATAAAAGAAATTAAATAATAAATAACACATAAGTACTATATTACCTATTTGAATAAAAGAAACAAGTATTTCATTATTATATATATCAACTTTTTCAAATATAGAAATACCTTCTAAATAACAAATACTAAAGAAACTAAAGTAACAAAAAAACATAAATAATAAAACTATATAATTACTAATTTTTTTAAACTTAGTCATAGATCTAGATATTATAGTATAACTCATCCAAATAAATACAAAACTTACTATAAAGAAATATACTACAATAGAAGGATAATATATTACTTGCATTACTAACATAATAAAATTTTCTATAGAAGATATAATAAAATAACTATCTATAAAAAATAATATAACTAAAGGTAAAAGTAGTAATATAATACTTACTATTTTAGCAATTCTAGATTTAACAAAAATATTAATAATTAAAAAACTTAAAAATAATAAAACAAAGATAAATAATTCAATACCTAAATATGATGAAAACATAAACTCAAATATGTTAGTAACTTTATCAAAAAAACTTATATTCATCATATCACTCCCTTTTTATTATCTAAGCTTCTAAAATATAAATAGTTTGTTTGAAGTCATCATTAATAGTACATGTAATTAAAGTCAAAGTATTTTTACTATAATTTCTACTTATTTCAACAGTACCATTTTTTTCTACATCATATATATTAACCACTTTATATTTATATTCATCTCCTCCATAAGTAACTGTAGCACTATCTCCCATTTTTAATCTATATAGTTGATTAAAATACGAAATATATGCTGTACCTGAATGAGCCATAAGCATTAAATTACCACCACTAACATCAGGCATTCTAGAACCATGTACTAAAGTAACATTTTGTTCTATGTTATTATATGGAGAACTTAAATCATAAAATCCTCTTTTTAATCCTATTTTTGGAATTTCTAAAATACCTACATATTTTGAAAAATCCACTTCTTTTGGAGGTTCTAAAACCTCTCCTGTTTCATCAACAATATTATCTACAGTAGGAATATCAGTAACAATTTCTGATTCTACTGTATCTTCTTCTATAAAATTATTTGCCATTTCACTAGCAATAACTCTTTCTCTCAAACCCTCTAAATAATTATAAGATATCCCTATTATTCCCGAAAATACAAGTAAAGAGCCAAATAGTAATATATGACTCTTTTTAATTTTTTTGTTATTAGATTGACTACTATTATGCTTTGTTTGGTCTAACATTTACGTAAATAACACCTAATCCAATTATTAAAATTGCAATCCCTAAAAAATATAATGTAGCGGAACCACTTAATCCAGTATCTGGAACTTCAATTTTTAAATTAACAGGAATATCTAAACCTTTTTGTACTATATTATCTTCAGTATATACAGAAGAAATAGTTTGAGCTCCTGTAGATATATAATAATTACCTTTATATGAAGTATAACTACCATTTATAGTAACATTAACATTTTTGTTTTCTTCAGTAACTTTATCAACTGGAATTCTAACATGAAATTTAGTAGTAGGGCTTAATCCAGTAAGACTAGTAAGTTCATTTCCATTTTCATCAATTATAATTGACCCTTCAGGTGCTGTTAAATTAATAGAATAATTATTAAAATTATCAGCAGGAGAACCAGTTACAGTAATTAATCCAGTTTGATAATATAAACCATCAGCAGTTAAACTAACATCTCCACTATCAATAGCAACATTTAACGATTGAGTAGGAGCAGTTTTATTTGCAAGAGCAGCATCTACTAAAGGTTTAACATATAAATCATATACATTAGTACCACTAGCTAATACAACAGTTGGTTGAGGATTCCCAACAGGAACTGACGCTCCATATTCAATTTCTGTAATTGTAGGTAATAAAGCCAAATTTGCAGTAATGTCATCGTCATTATTTAAAGCATTAGTTTCATATAAATATTGCCAAATAGTTGCTTGAGATAACCAAACTTGAACTTCATCTGGTAATAAGTTTCCACTTGCATCAACAAATTTTTGATGTGGGAAAACATTAGCCATTAAATATAGTAATCCATAATCAGTGATTTCTCCACCTTTATTATAAGTAGACCCATCTCCAAATGCCACATCTCTTTCTAAACAGTAAACAATTTCTCCACTGTCAGTACGATAAGTATTAATTAAAAATACTCCACCTGTAGTACTTTTTCCAGTAGCAGTTTGTTCAGCAATCTGATCTCCAATAAAACTATCTGGCAAACCAGCAATTGTAGGTATTGCATAAGTCGTATTAAATGTAGTAGATAAAATACCAGCTATTGCAATAATTGATAAAATACAACTTAATAACACTGACTTAGTCATATTGTTTTTTTTCTTTTTATTTCCCTTATTTTTTTCTAAATAAATTTTTTCCATAATAATCCCTCTCTTTGTCTACATTATACAATAAAATCAAGTATTTGACAAGTATCTTTATACAATATCAAATATATTCCCAACCTCATCTAAATTAACAACATCATCAATAAATACTTCACATAAAGTATCACCTTTTTTCACTTTATCTCCGACTACTCTATGTAATTTAATTCCAACACCATAATTAATAAAATCATTTTTATTTAATCTACCTGCTCCTAGCATAACAGATAATTTACCTAATGTAAGCGCATTAATACTTTTAATAACTCCATTAACGCTAGATTTAATAAATATTGATTTTTTAGTAGTTTTTAATTTCTTAGTGCTTCCACCTTGATATTTAACCATATCCATAAATTTATTATATGCACTCATATCACTCAAACTTTTTAGCACCATATTCTTAGCAGTATTATATTTAACACCTTTACCAAGCATAACCATTTCACTAGCAAGTTCAATACATAATTTTAATAAATTATTATTAACTTCTGTACCACGTAAAATATCTAATGCTTCCATTACTTCTAAACTATTCCCAATATTTCTACCTAAAGGAATATCCATATTATTAATTACAGTAACTACTTCAATTTTATATTTAGCACCTATTTTTATCATAAGATCACTTAAAGCTTTAGCATCACTCTTATTTTTTAAAAGTGCACCTTTTCCATATTTAATGTCTAATACTAATTTTTTAGCACCCATAGCTATTTTTTTACTCATAATACTTACTGCAATTAAAGGAATAGACTCTGTAGTACCAGTAACATCTCTTAAAGAATATACTAATTTATCTAAAGGAGCTAAATTACCAGTTTGTCCACATATAACAATACCAATATCTTTAACTTGTCTTTTAATTGCACTAATACTCAAACTAGTTTTAATACCCTCGATACTTTCTAATTTATCTATTGTTCCACCAGTAATACCTAATCCTTTACCACTCATTTTAACAACAGGAATACCAAGAGAAGCAACAATTGGAGCAACTATTAAAGTAGTTTTATCTCCAACTCCTCCAGTAGAATGTTTATCTACTAAAACTCCATCAATATCAGAAAAATCAATTGTATTACCACTCTTAACAAATATATCTATTAAATCAAATACTTCTCTATTATTCATACCATTTAGACAAATAGCCATCAATAAAGAAGACATTTGATAGTCCCTAACACTTTTATCTAAATACCCATTAAAAAAATAATCTAACTCAACAAAACTTAAAGCCTTACCTTTTCTTTTCTTATCAATAATATCTACTATCATACACCATTCTCCTTATAATATTCTTTTTTATAAAATTCTACCCCGCGATTAATATATAAACTATCTTGATCAACATCAGTAGTAACAACACTACCAGCACCAATCATAATATTTGATCCTAATTTTAATGGAGCAACAATAGTGCAATTACTTCCTATATTTACTTTATTACCAACAACAACAGCACTCTTAACTGCTTTCATAGAATGATAATTAGCAAAAACAACACCTGCTCCTATATTACAATTATTCCCCATAATAACATTACCAATATAACCAAAATGCTTCATAATATTATCATTACCAATTTTAGAAGCTTTTACTTCCATATAATTACCTATAATATTATTATTACCCACTACATTATCTTCTCTTAAATGAGAAAAAGGCCCAATAACATTAGAATTACCAACAATGTTATTTTTATCTATTACAGAAGATTCAATTACACAATTATTCCCTATTGTTGAATCCATTATAACTGAATTACCTAATATCTTAGTATTATCTCCAATAATAACATTACCAACTAATTTAACTGTAGATTCAATCTCCACATTACTACCTTTTACAATACTCATATATTACCCTACCTTTATTAAAAGTATAACATATTTTTATATTTCAAACAATAAAAAATTAAGACTTTTATTGATCTTAATTTTATACAAATACTACTTATTCATTATTTTTCTTCTTCTTATTTTCTTTTTCTTCTTCACTTCTACTAGATAAAAAAGTAACTTTTTCTGCAACAACTTCAATTGAATAATCTCTTTTATCTTCATCTAAACTACGTGATTGTAGTCTTCCTTTTATCCCTACTATATCACCCTTTTTACAATAATTAGCAGTGTTATCAGCAATATTATCCCATAAAACACAATCTACAAAATCAGTTTCATAAGTACCATCAATACTTTTATAACTTCTAGGTATAGCTAATCTTAATGTACTAATTTTTTTCCCACTTTCTGTCTTATTAACTTTTAAATCCCATACTAATCTACCTACTAAAACAACTTGATTTAACATAA
>CAYJDP010000027.1:0-10471 GCA_964368975.1 uncultured Muribaculaceae bacterium | reverse complement strand
AAAATAGCTGCAATTTGCTCATATCCTTCTTTTCTAGCTTTACTAGCATAATAACTATATTTATTTCTAGCTTGACTTTCTCCAGCAAAAGCTGTCATTAAATTTTTTTCTGTTTTACTTCCTTTAAGTTCCATAATTAACCTTCTTTCTTATTTTTATTTTTACAATCATCACAAATTCCCGTAAATAAGAATAAATGACTAGTAATTTCCATATCAGTTGTTAACTCTATGTCTGTAATTAGATTATCCATCTTTTCATAAAATATGTCAACTAACTTTCCACATTTTTCACATTGTAAGTGAAAATGATTAGAAATATCACCATCATACCTATCATCTCCATTAAATGTAGGTATTTTTTTTATCAAATTATTATTTACTAATTTAGAGACATTACGATAAACAGTAGCCTGTCCTAAACTAGGATCAACTAAAGATACTTTTTCTACTAATTCTTTAATAGAAGGATGACTTTTATCATTAGCTAAAACATCCAATATAATAGCACTTTGTCTAGTATTTCTTGTTTTCATAACCTCTCCTTTATTGATAATGATTATCATTATTATAACACATTCAAATAATAATACAAGTATTTTTAACAAAAATAATAATAAAGAATAAAATACTATAGGTGATCATATGAATCAAAAACATAACTTTTTTTGTAGATGTAATACTTGCAAACAAAAAAGAAGAAATAGTATCTTCTATTTAGCTGCAATACTTATATCTTTTATAATATTTATATATCAAATGCTAATAATAATCTTTATAACAACTAGATTCAATGCAATACTTTTATTATTTTATTTTCTATTCATCTGTTTCCTTATATTTTTTATTCTCATTTAAAAGAAATTCCCTAGTCTTTATAACGTATCTTACTAAGTTCAAACATTTAATAGAATTTGCTAAATTATTTTTTCCAAATTCAATTTTCCAAGGAATAGATAAAATAGAAAAAAACAATTTTTCTTCACAACTATCAAATCTATATTTAGATTGATAAATTTTATATAAAGAGTGCATCTCTAATTTTAAATAATCATTTTTATAAAAACTTATAAAGTCATATATAACATTCCCTTTACTAGATTTATCCCAACTTATTAAATAATTATTATCGTTACAAATAAAATGCTCAATTGAAATATTATTATGTAACTGTACTACTCTTTCATTTTTTTTACTATTTTTTTCTAAATACCAATCTTCTAACATTTTATAACTATAGTCAAGTGCCAAATAAATCTCACTAATATGTCTCATTAATAAATATTCTCCTGGAGCCATATAGATTTTACTTTCTATATAATCTTGTAAATCCTCATAATACATCCTCAAATAATTAATCAATTCCAGTTGTTCTTCATATAATTTCTTTATATCATCTAAAACTACATCTTGATAGATAGTAGTTTTATTATGTAACATACTCATAGTATTAATTAAATCTAAAGCTTTATCATTAATATTAATAGATTTATCATCTTTAAAATCATAAACATTATTATTATCAATTTCACCTATTATTGGAATAAATGATCTAAAATTACGACTATCTAAGTAATCAAAAATACTTTTATTTAAAAATTTACTTTTTTCTTTAATAAAATACTTATTATTACTAGTACTTATTATTTTAGCATTACCAACTCGAGTAATACTTCTAACTACATCATCAAATATTTTATTCATTACAGCAAGGAATAATTATTTTAGAACCAATTTCTAAATTATCTAAATTATTATATTGAATAATATCATCTTTACTAACTTTATATTTATCTAAAACATATTCAATAGTATCATTAGATCTCATAATATAGACAGAATATGTGGAATAACTTTCTTCATCAGTACTAAATGATGAAAATAAATTTTTAACTGGTTCAACCTCTTCTTTATCTTCATCAATAGTCTTATCTATCGAAACTTCTACTTTTTTATCCATATCACATTCTCTAACTTCTAAAACATTAGTATCAACAACTTTTTCTTCTAACTCTTCACTAATAATAGAAACATCTTCTATTTTTTCAATAATTAATTGTTCTACTCCACTAACCTCAACTTCAATATGACATATCATAGTATTATCATTTTCTATTTCATAATAAAAATCAACTATATTAATAACTGAACTATCTAATTCTAAACACTCATTTAATAATATTTCAACCGGTATTTTATGACTAAATTTCTCAGTTAGTTGACTAGCTTCAGTTAACTTATAACTACCTTCTACTATAAACTCCCCTTCGATACTACTTTGATCCACAAACTTTAATGAATGTTCTAAAGAAATAGAACAAACTTCTCCAATCATCGTAGCGAATTCTATACTCTTATCAAATTTAATATTTTTCTTCATATTAATCCTCCTATATAAAAGTATGAAAAAAAAACAAGAATTATTCCTTATCTTTAAACTTTATAAATTGACTAACAGAATTATCACTATTATCAAATTTATTAAAATATTTTTTTAAACTTCTAACTTTATTTTTATATACCTTATCTCTAAAATACCTTTGATCTTGACACATTTCTAAAAATTTCAAACTATTTTCTACCATCTTTGGAGTATAAATATCCGGAATAACTTTAGTTAAATAATAACTACTAGCTAAAAATAAATCTTTATCAAAATCAAATTCATCATTAGAAAGTTTTTCTATAACTATATAATCATATTCTAAATACTTATATAATTCTTTCTTAGTTTTAATAAATTCATCTCTTTTATCTTCATTATATGAAACATATTCAAAAAAAGAACTATTCTTTTCACTATCATTTAATTTATTTAAATCTCTCAAGAAATATAAAATGCTATATGAATAAGATGCATTAATTTGTGCTAAATCGGTTTTATCATTAATCAAACAAGCAATGTTTAATACCTTTTCTGTCATTTTATTATCTATTAATAAAAAAGCTTTTTCTTCTATCAAAATACCAACTAATCCAGATAAAAATAAAAACATTTCATCTTCATCACAATTAATTCTCTCCATTATTTCTTCTTCTGTATATTTTATCAAAACAGATATACTTTTCAACACATTAATATAATCTATCGAAAAAACATCAACATACTTTTTCCCCATTACTACCTCTATCCAATTTATTAAATTTAGTATAAATACTAATTTTATCACCTAATAAAAATAAATTTTCCAAAAAATTACCCCTTAATAATTCCTTAGTACGAGAAATACTACTACCATCAAAAATATCATTCTCTTCATTCATAAAATAGTTAATAGATTTTATAAAAGAATTTTTATCTATATTACCTTCTTCTTCCAAAAAAATCATATCATGTACCTTCTTATCTACAATAATCTCTTCTTGTAATTTTTCAATAGAAATAAATCTTCCACCTCTTGCAATTACTTGCTTTGAATAAAATAATTCAGAATGAGAATATCTTTCCTCATCATCAATTACTTTCAACGAATTAATGTCTCTTAAAACCAAATTAACTTCTGATCTAAATATCTTAGAGCCTCTATTTAATATATTAATTAAATTATCTATTGCATCTGGAAAAAAAAGAAAAAAACCAATTTCTTTTTTTAATAAAGATCTACTATATAATAAAAACTTATCATAATCCTCTTCAAAATATTTTAATACACTTTCAATATTACAATCTAACAAACTACTTTTAATTAACATTTTATATTTAAATTCTTCATTACACTTTTTCATATTCAACCTTAACTTTAGTATTAAATATTTCCATATAAATATCTTTATAATAATCTACATAAACAAATTTAATATCTTTTTTTATTAACTCATCTATCTCTTCTAAATCATGCTTATTAGCACTAGGTATTATAATTTTTTTAATACCACTTCTATGAGCTCCAATTACTTTCTCTTTTAATCCACCTATTGGTAATACTCTTCCTGTTAATGTTATTTCTCCAGTCATAGCTATTATCTCTGAAACACTAATATTTTTTAATAAACTAATAATCGCTGTAGTAATAGCAACTCCTGCAGAAGGACCATCTTTATTAACTGCCCCACTAGGAACATGTATATGAATATCACTTTTTAATATATTCGAAACATCAATATTAAACTCCTTGCTCATAGATTTAACATAACTAAGAGCAATTTGTGCTGACTCTCTCATAACATCACCCAAAGAGCCTGTTAATACCAAATTACCATTACCGATAAATGAAGTTACTTCTATAGTTAAAATATCTCCTCCAAAGTAAGTGTATGCCATACCATTTACTACTCCACATTTTTTATTTAAACTAACTAAATTATGTCTAAATTTTTTATGACCAAGTAACTCTTTAACTATATTTTTATTAATATTATAAAAAACCTCTTCATTATCAAATAACATCTTTTTAACTATTTTTCTAAGTAATGAAGCTAAAACTCTTTCTAACTCACGAACACCAGCTTCTTTAGTATAATGTCTTACTAATAAAAGTAGTACTTCATCTTTAATATTAACTTGTAAACTAGTAAGACCATGTTCTTCTAATAATTTAGGAACTAAATGATTCTTAGCAATATCTACTTTTTCATATTCAGTATAACTAGATAATTCAATTATTTCTAATCTATCTACTAACTCATATGGAATTTGATCTATATAATTAGCAGTAGTAATAAATAAAACTTTACTAAGATCAAAGGCCTCTTCAATATAATGATCAGAAAAAAAACTATTTTGCTCAGGATCTAACACTTCAAGTAAACTACTAGCAGGATCTCCTTTAATATCTTTAGTCATTTTATCAATTTCATCTATAATAAACACCGGATTAGTTGTACCAGCACTTCTCATACCTTTAATTATTCTACCAGGATTAGCGCCAATATAGGTACGACGATGCCCTATTATTTCTGCTTCATCATTTATTCCGCCAACACTAATTTTACATACTTTTCTACCAAGTGCAGCCCCAATAGAATACGCAAGCGTTGTCTTACCAACTCCAGGAGGCCCAACTAAACAAAGAATAGGACTACGTAAATTATTTGTATTTTGTTTAACTGCTAAATACTCAATTATTCGTAATTTAACATCACTTAATGCATAATGAGTTTTATTTAAAGATTCATTAACTATTTTAATATCATTACAATCTTTAGTAAACTTACTCCAAGGAATATTAAACATCCAATCTAAGTAATCTCTAAGCATACCTAATTCCATAGAATTACTATTTAAAGTATCATATCTATCTAACTCATATTTAATTTTTTCTTTAACGATATTACTACATTTAAGTTTTTTTAATTTCTTCCTAAAAAATTCAACCTCATTATCCTTAGATTTTACATCACCTAATTCCTTTTGAATTACTTTAACCTTTTCTCGTAAATAAAACTCTTTTTGAGCCTCATTCATATTCTTATCTACTTCACTATCAATACTTTTCTCTAATTCAATAAACTTAATATCTAAAGCCATATCTTCCATAATTAACTTAGCTCTATCTATTAAAGAAACTGTAGTAATATAATGTTTCTTTTTATCATAACTTACTGGTAAAAATGCAGCAATTAAATCACATAAAGTATCTAAATTATTTACTCTAACAACTTGACTCATTAAAGCATTACCAACATGAGGAACTATATTAACATATCTCTCAATTGACTTAGTTAAAAGATTAATATAACTATCATCATAATTTTCTTCATCATATATAACATCTTTATAATCAGCAAAATAATAATCATTATCCATTACATAATTAGAAATTTCTACTCTTTTAATACCGTCAAGAACAACTCTAATCTTACCATTAGGAACCTTCATTTTAAATTTAAGTCTAGCAAGAACACCATAATTCGGTAAAGCCATTATATCTTTAGAATCACTTTCTATTAATGGATTAACAATCAAAAATGTTTTATCAACGGAATTATCTATTTTATTAATAATATCTGAATAATCTATATCATATTCAATTCTAACTTCAGAATTAGGAAAAACCACTATATTATCAACAACTAATACAACAACTTTTTCTTCGCTCATAGATAATTCACCTCCAAAGTTTAAACCTGCTTACTATTATATATTAATTTCAAAATAATACAACAATATTAGACAAATTTCCAAAAAAAAGAAGTCCAAATTGGACTTACTTAATTATTTATTTAAATCTTTTAATAAATCAAGAGTTTTTCTCATTTCTAAATCGTATTGAATCATATCAATACCACCAAATTGTTTTAAGAACTCTTCTTTATCCATATTGTATTTTTTAGCTAATTCTTCAGCTTCTTTAGAAGCTTCTTCTTCAGTTACAGTAATTTTTTCTTTAACCATAATTTCTTCTAACATAAGTCTATATAATACATTTTGATAAGCTTCTTTTTCAAATTGTGCTTTTAATGCTTCTTCATTAGATTGAGTAAATTGATAATATAAATCTAAACTAATTCCTTGCATTTGCATTTGTTGTTCAAATCTACCCATTAGTCTTTCTACTTCTTCATTAACCATTCCTTCTGGAATATCAACTTCTACTTGTTTAGAAACTTCACTTAAAATATTATCAACATATTTATTTTCTTCGTCCATTTCTTTACTTGCTTTAATACTAGCTTCTAATTCACTTCTTAAAGTATCTTCAGAGTCAACTCCGTCCATAGCTAAATCTTCAAAGAAATCTTTATCTAATTCTCTTTGAATTTTCTCTTTAATTTCATTAACTTTAACTTTAAATACAACAGCTTTACCAGCTAAATCTTCAGCCCCATATTCTTCTGGGAATACTAAGTCGATATCTTTCTCTTCTCCAACTTTCATTCCAATGATAGCCTCTTCAAAACCAGGAATAAAAGTATTAGATCCAATTTCTAAAGAATAACCTTCGTCTTTACCACCGTCAAAAGCTACTCCATCTTTAAATCCTTCAAAATCAATAATAGCAACATTACCATTTTCAACACTACCTTCTTTAACAGTAAGTTCAACATATTTTTCCATTAATTTAGAAACTTCAGTATCTACTTCTTCTTTACTTACTTTAACTTTTTTAGGTTTAACACCTAATCCTTTATAAGTCTTAATAGTAACTTCTGGTTTAGTAGTAATAGTAAACATAAATGTAACACCAGACTCGTCTAACCCTTTTAAATCAACAGTAGGTTGAATAACAGGAATTAACTTAGACTCATCCATTGCTTTAATATATGCATCTTGCATAACTAAATCACATGCATCAATAAATAAAGATTCTTTTCCAAATTTCTTAAGATAAATATCTTTAGGAACTTTACCTTTTCTAAATCCATCTACTTTAACTTCTTTTTGTTTTTTATCAAATGTTTTATCTAATGCTTCAATCCATTTTTCTCCATCAATTTTAACTTCAACTTCATGTACATTAGTCTTATTTTCTTTTTTACTCATATTATCTTCCTCCAACGTACTCTATTATACATTAATTTTATTTGTAAAACAAGTAATTAATAGACATATTTACTATATTTTGATAAAATATAAACAGGAAGTGATAAATATGAAAAAAACTATATTAACAGGATTAAGACCTACAGGTAATCTACATCTAGGACATTTATTCGGAGCAGGAAAAAACTATGTAAAATTACAAGATGAATATAACTTTTTCTTAGAAATAGCCGATGTACAAGCATTAACTGATAACTATAATAACCCAGAAAAAGTAAGAGATAATGTTTATGAATTAACAAAAGATTTATTATCAATCGGAATTAATCCAGAAAAAGCAAATATCTTTATTCAATCAAAAATAAAAGAAATAGCTGAAATAACTGTATTTTATTCAAACTTAGTAACTATAGCTAGATTACAAAGAAATCCTACTATAAAAAGTGAAATAGCTTCTAAAAAAGAACTATTCGGAGAAAATGGAGAATCTATTACTTATGGTTTCTTAGGATACCCTGTATCTCAAGCAGCAGATATTACAACTTTTAATGGTGAAGTTGTTCCTGTAGGCGAAGATCAATTACCTCTTTTAGAGCAATGTAGAGAAATTGTTAGAAAATTCAATTCAATCTATGGAGATACTTTAGTAGAACCAGAAGCAGTACTTTCAACATACCCTAGAGTAAAAGGATTAGATGGTAGTGAAAAAATGGGTAAATCATTAGGAAACGCCTTATTTTTAACAGATGATACAACTACTGTAACAAAAAAAATTATGTCTGCAGTAACAGATCCAGATAAAATAAAAAAAGATGATAAAGCAAACCCAAATAAATGTATGGTCTACTATTATCATAAACTATTAAATAATGATTTAAATAAAGACTTAAGTATTATAGAAACTGAATGTAAAAATGGTTCTAGAGGATGCGTTAATTGTAAAAAAGAATTAATTAACTCCACAGAAGAATTCTTAACACCAATAAGAGAAAAAAGAAAATACTATGATGAAAACCCTAGTATTGTAAATGATATTTTAGACAAAGGTACTAAAAAAGCTCAAGAACAAGCAACAATTCAAATAAATAAAATTAAACAAGCAATGAAAATAGATTATTAAAATAATCTATTTTTTATTTATTTGAATAACTTATTCTTACTAAATTATATAAAAGATTATATTTATAATTAAAATTATTCATAATATCATCTTTAATTTTATTATATTTATCATTAAAAGATAATTTATCTCTAGAAAATACCTCTTCATAAAAATAATTAAATTTATCAACTTCATTTCTACTATATAAATTATCAAATTCAACAAGTAAAAATTTCTGGATAAAAACCTCTTCTCTCGTCAAAAAATTATTAAATAAAATACTTTCTACTATATTAACTTTAATATCAGTAATATCTAATCTATCAACCTCTTCACATATATCATCTTCTTCATCTAATAATAATCTACTTTTATATAAAGCCTCTCCATCACGCGTAAATTCTATAGCTAAAACCTTACTTCCATCACTAAATAAACAAGCATAATCTATTATTTCTTTATTCTTATAAAGTAAAGTTTTTTTATATATAATATCCAAAAACTCTTTATCAAAATTAACTTTATTATTAAATAAATTAACTAAATCTTTAGTACCAATTCTAAATAAAGGAATCTTTTTTATATGATCTATCTTATCATTATCTTTCCACTCATAAAACTCTAATACTCTACCACTGTCACAAAAATTAACAATCATATCATATGCATATATCATTATCCACTCTCCTTATAAATATAGTCATTAATACTATTATAACCCCTATAAAAAAATAATATCCTTCTATTTTAGTAAACATATAACTAAAGTAATCAATAATACCATATCCAAAAGTAAATAAATTAAAATAAATAATATATAAACTAAAACCTAAAACCATTAATATAAAACCAACTATAAAAAAAAATATTCTAGTAACCATACTAATAATATGAAAACTATATTTTTAGTATACATAATATAAAAAAAAAGATACTACAAATTAGTATCTTTTTCAATTAAATTAGAATCAACTCTATTAATAGATTCAAATTTCTTACTTATTTTATCAGCAGTAATAGAAACACTTTCTATATCTTTATTTACTGTAATAATACTTCTACTAAGTTTATCCCATCTTTCTTTATAACGAGAAAACTCAACTCCTAATTTTTTTAATTCATCATGAATAATAGCACTATACTTATCTCTTTCACTATTTTTTATAATCATCTCTACTACTGTTAATGTAGAAATTAATGTAGTAGGACTAGTTATCCAAACTCTTCTTCTGTAAGCATATTCCACAATGTCTGGATGATATGCATTAACCTCTGCAAAAATTGCTTCTGCTGGTAAAAAAAGTATTGCTTGATCACTTGTAACACCAGAAATAATATACTTAGAACCAATAGCATCTATATGCTTTTTCATATCTTGTTTAAATAATTTTTCATAATGACTTCTTCTAGTAACATCTATTTTTTTATCAGTCATCATTTGATAATTTTCCAAAGGAAATTTAGAATCAATTGCAATAGTCCCTAATGGAGATGGTGCAAATAAACAACAATCAGCAATTACTCCGCCAGGAAGTAAATACTGCATTTTATAAATTGAATCATTTGCATCACCAAATACACTAGCCATAATATGTAAAAGATTAACCTCTCCATATATTCCTCTAGTCTTTTTATCTGTTAAAATACTTTGAAGACCTACTATATCACTAGATAACATTTCTATTTTCTTTTGAGCTTCATCTATTTTAGAAAGTCTTTCTATAACACTCATAAATGTTTTATTAGTCTTTTCAAAATTAACATCTAATCGCTCATTAACCTTTTCATTAATTAATAATAATCTTTTTTCAACTTGATCATTTAATTTAGAAAAATCATTACTCATATTACGACTCATATCAGTCTTAAATTCACCTAACTCTTTTATAATACCTAATTCTACCTTACCTAATCTCTCAGTAATATTTGACTCATTAACTCCTTTAA
>CAYJDP010000026.1:6005-10674 GCA_964368975.1 uncultured Muribaculaceae bacterium | reverse complement strand
ACATATACACAAAAACTTACTAAAGAAATGAAAAATCTACCACACCAATTTGGAGCAGCAGTAGGTTATTCTATAATTGAAGATAAAATAAAAACAATAGACGATGCAATCAATGAAGCAACATTAGAAATGATAACTGCAAAAGAAGAATATAAATAAAAAGGTGATCAAAGTGAAGCAAGTAATAGACTTTGTAAAAAAAGCAATTAATATAGTTATGAAACCAGAGATGCGTATTTTACCAGGGCAGCTTGCTTTTTTCTTTGTAATTTCACTAATACCATTATTTGCAGTAATAGTAGCATTAGCTGGACAATTATCTTTATCAACAGAAGTTATAACAGATACAATTTTAGGGGCGTTTCCAACTGATACAAAAGATTTTTTTCTAAACAATATTGCAACAGAAAATTTAAATTTTAACATAATAATATTTTTTATATCCGCATTCTTTCTAGCATCTAATGGAACTCATTCAATGATTATTACATCTAATGAAATTTATAAAATATCCTCAGATCACGTAATAAATAGAAGAGTTAAAGCAATAGTAATGATAGGAATACTGGTTTTATTAATTGTCTTTTTATTAATAGTACCAGTAGTAGCAGATGTTATATATAACGGATTAAAAGATATAACCGACAACAATAGAAGTGCAAATAATTTCTATGCATTTTATCAATTACTTAGATATCCAATTACTATATTATTATTGTACTTAAATATAAAGTTACTATATATTATAGCACCTGATAAAAAAATAAAAGCACATGCAGCGACAACAGGAGCAATATTTACAACTATATGCTGGATACTTGCAACAGAGATATATGGATTTTATATAGGAAGTTTTTCAACATATAGCGTATTTTATGGAAGTATATCTAATATATTAATACTTCTATTATGGGTGTATATATTATCATATATCTTCGTAATGGGAATGGCGTTAAACGCATCAAGTACTAAAGAAGAAGATATATTAAATACTAAAATAGGATTAATATCGTAAGTAAAGGAGGCTATTATGAAAAAAATAAAGAAAAGACTCAGATCAGTTTATAAAAAAAGTAAATATAAGCTAAAAAAAATAAAACAAGAAAAATTAATTAGAAAATTTATAAAAGAAAATACACTAATGGTAACTTTTGTAGTAACAACTGTAATGATATCTCTGTTATTAAGAATAGTTACATTACCAAATATATGGGATGCATTAAGTGTTAGACCACTAATTGCAGATACTGCTGTTGCAGTTATTACTGGGTCGTTTGCATATTTTCTAAAACCAAAAAATAGAATAATATATTATATGATTTTTTCAATATTTTTTACAGCAATTTGCTTAATTAATTCAATTTACTATGGATATTATTCGTCATATGCATCTGTTTCTATGTTATCACTTACTCAATATGTAAGTGAAGTAGGTGATGCTGTAGGAGATATTTTCAAAATAAGAGATATTTTATATTTAGCAGCACCATTAATTGTACTTGGAGTATATCTAAGATGGGTTAAACCAAATCTTATATTAGATGAAAAGAAGAAAGTAAGAAAAAGACATGCATTAAAATCCTTAGCAGCAGGTGGAATAATACTATTAGTATATATAGTTACAATGAATTCCCTAGATATATCAAGATTTGTATCTCAATGGAATAAAGAATATGTAGTACAGAGATTCGGTATCTATATTTATCAAATTAATGATGTAGTAGCGTCAATTACTCCTAAAATAAGCGCATTATATGGGTATGATCAAGCAAAACTTAATTTTGAAGAATATTTTGCCGAAGAAAAAGAAAAACCATCAAATGAATATACAGATATATTTAAAGACAAAAATGTATTAATGATTCATGCTGAAAGTATGCAAACAAACTTAATAGGTCAAAAATTTAATGATGAGCTAGTTGCACCAACTCTTACAAGATTATCGGAAGAAGGAATGTATTTTTCCAACTTTTATGCACAAGTAAGTGTAGGAACAAGTAGTGATACAGAGCATACATTAAATAATTCATTAATGCCGACAAAAAGTGGAACTGCATTTGTATCTTATCCTGATAGAACATACATTTCAACTCCGAATATTCTAGCAGATATGGGATATTATACATTTAGTATGCATGCGAATAATGCTGATTTTTGGAATAGAAGAACAATGCATGCCAACTTAGGATATCAAAGATTTTATAGTAAATCAGATTATGAAGTAGAAGAAGAAAATGTAATAGGAATGGGTTTATCAGATGAAGAATTTTTTAAACAATCAATTCCTTATATAGAAGAAATAAATCAGGCAGAAGAAAAATGGTATGGTTTAATGATCCAATTAACTAATCATACACCTTTTGCAGACATTGATAAATATGGTGAATATCCAGTTGATATAAAAGAAGAAATAGTTAATCCTGATGGAACAACTGAAATTATATCCTATCCGTATATGGAAGGTACAAAATTAGGTAACTATATGAAATCAGTACATTATGCAGATCAGCAAATTGATCAACTACTTTCTGATATGGATGCTAAAGGATTGCTTGATGATACAGTAGTAATAATTTATGGAGACCATGATGCAAGACTTCCATCAAGTGACTATGAAAGACTATATAATTATGATAAAGAAACAGATGGAATACTTGATGAAAATGATCCATCGTATTTTGATTATGATTCCTATCAATATGAACTAGGTAGAAAGGTACCATTTATTATCTGGACAAAAGATATGGATGGAACTGATCTTAATCAAGAAATAACAAATGTTATGGGAATGTATGATATACAGCCAACATTAGGAAATATGCTTGGATTTTATAATGAATATGCATTAGGAAATGACATATTTACCATAAAAGAAGATAACATAGTTGTATTTCCAGATGGAAACTGGGTAACTAATGATCTATACTATAATGCTCAACAGGAAGCTTATTTACCATTAACTACTAATATAATAGATAATTCAATAATTGAAATAAATAATGAATATGTATCTAAATTATTAGAAGTTTCGAACGATATGATAGTTTATGATCTATTAAATGAAGATGAAGATACTAAGGAAGAAATAATTGAGGGTAACTAATATGAAGTTAAAAAAGAAAGCTAAAATTATAATAATAGCAATATTTTGCATAATAGTATTAGGGGTAGGAGGATATTTTATCTATAATGCTTTAGCTAATAAAACAACAGTAAAAGAAACAAAAGTATTGTCAAGTATAGATGAATATGACTACCACTTAAAAGATACAAGAAACAAAGAATATCAAGATATGTTTAAAGAGCTAGAAGAAATCCTAACAGGAGAAATAGACGAAGAGGCATATGTTAATCAAATTGCAAAAATGTTTATTTATGACTTTTATACATTAGATGATAAAGTAGCAAAAACAGATGTTGGTGGAGTAGACTTTGTCTATGATCCAATAATAAATGATTTCTTAACAAATGCAGAAGACACATATTATAAGTATTTAGAAAGTGATATTTATGATGATAGAGAACAAATATTACCAATAGTGGATACTATCGAAATATTAGCTACAGAACAAATAGAATTTGAATACTTAGAAACAACAGATCCAGAAGCATATAAAATAGATTTATCTTGGGCTTATACTTCTAGTGACTTTGCTTCATATCAATCAACTGCAACTCTAATATTTATTCATAATGAACATAAATTAGACTTAGTTGAATTATCAATAAATGAGGAAGAATAAATCTTCCTCATTTTTATATAAATATGATATAATCAAATATAAGGAAGTGAAATAATGAAAGTATTAATATCTGATTATGATGGAACATTTTATACAAATGAAGAAAGTATAAAAACAAATATAGATAAAACTAATGAATTTATGAAAAAAAACATCTTTGTAATAGCAACAGGAAGAAGTCTACAAGATTTTAAAAGAAAAGAAGAAGAATACGATATCAAATATAATTATCTAATTATTAATCATGGAGCAACAATTATTAAGGATAACCAAACTATTTATAATAAAATAATAAATAAAAATATATTACCTGATATATTAAAAGATATTGATATAGAAAATACAGACTTTAATTTCTTTTGTAATAATCAAAACAGTAGAGTATCATCCACAGAAAAAGAACTAACAAAAATACATGTATCCTATGCAAGTGAAGAAAAACTAAATGAAATATATGATAAGTTAATATCTAAGTATAATGAATATATAAATATATATATTATGAATAATAAAAAATCATTAGAAATAATATCTAATGAAGCAAATAAAACAAATGCAATTGAATTTTTAATTACTCATGAAAAATTTAGTAAAAAAGATATTTATACAATAGGGGATAATCAAAATGATTTAGAAATGATTAAAGACTATAATGGAGCTATAATGACAAATTCAATATTAGAGCTAAAACAACTAAAATTTAAAGAATATCTAAATGTATCAGATTACATTATTGACATAGAAAAAAACGACTAAACAAGTCGTTTTTTTATGGTGTAGTAGAAGTTCCTTCTTCATCAGGTTTTTCATCACCAGAAGAACCTCCATCTTGGTCAGTGCCAGAAGAACTACCGCTTTGATCAGTGCCATTACCAGAGTTACCTGTAGAATCATTAGAAGAATTTCCACCAGTATTATCACCAGTA
>CAYJDP010000026.1:0-5905 GCA_964368975.1 uncultured Muribaculaceae bacterium | reverse complement strand
TATCAGTATTTTCATCTTTATCCGAAGAACTACTAGACGAATTAGATTCTTCAGTAGAACTATTTCCAGACATCGTAATTGTAATAGATCCATTAGTCATATCAACTCTTTTACCACTAGAATAACTTTGACTAACAACAGTACCACCTTCACCAATAACATTAACTCGTAATCCAACACTTTTAAGTTTACTAGTAGCAACAGACTCACTATAACCAACAACATTTGGTACTAATGTATAAGTGCTAGAACTACTAACATTTTCTCCAATAACTTCTTTTTCATAAGGTTCATTAATTGAAAAACTAAATGAAGTAATTGGCTCAACTGGAACAAGTTCTAAATTTTCTTTCATAGCTTGAGTAATTGCTTCTTGACTGGCTTTGCTTGGAACATAATTCCATAAGTTTAAACCACTTCTCTCATCATAAATTGTTTGACCAGAACCAGATAAAAACATTTGTTGAATATTAATAAGTTCTGCTTCTTCATCAGCTAAACTTTTTAATAATATATCTTTTGCAACATCATAAAATGATAAAATTTGTTCATTAGTTAAATTAGTATCAATACTATTTGAAACAGTACTTAAAATATCTAAGAATATAGAAACATCAGTAATAGTTTTAGTCTTATCAAGTAATGCCATAACTACTTCTTGTTGATGTACAGCTCTACCAAAGTCTCCACCTTCAACATCATATCTATTTCTAGAGAATACTAATGCCTGTTCACCATTAAGAGTTTGATAACCTTCATTAATACAAATTTCCGTAGTACGAGAAGAATCATCAGTACATAATGTATGAGGAACATCAACTTCAACACCACCAACAGCATCAATTAAATTAACAAATCCTTTAAAATTAATTTTAGCATAATAATCAATATCTATATCAAAGAAATTTTGAATACTATTAATCATACAATCATTACCATAAGCAGCAGCATGAGTAATTTTATTCTCATCTTGACCACTCCAACAAGCAATAGGCATATAAGTATCTCTAGGAACAGAAATCATTGTTGCATTTAATGTACTAGGATTAAATGTTACAAGAATTAAAGTATCCCCATTAGCAATAGCATTCTTATCTAAAACCTCTGCTGTAGAATCAACTCCCATTAATAAGATAGTAAAAGGTTCAGTAACATCTTTACCAGTAGAAGCAGATTCTATTTCTGAAGTTTCTGTTTTCTTCATTTCTTTTTCTTTACTATAAATCACCTTAGTATCAGTACTAATATTTTCATATCCAGGTAATTCATCAAATGTAGTAACATAACTATCAGTAGTAAACATACCATCAATTTCCCCACTATATAAATCAACTAACATAGATGTATAATCTTCATAATCAATAAATATATTTGAATCATTTAAATTATACTCTTCAATTACCTCTTGAGGAATAATATAACCCTCAGGAGAACTCTCATCAGTCAAAATACCAATATTCATATCACTAACATCATCAATAGTACTCCCATTAAAACCTTGTAAAGTAACTAAATTAGATGTATAAGTAATATAATCTTTATTAAATGTACTTATTTGACCATATAAATAAGATATAGTAAAACCTAAAGTACTACAAATTAGAGAATAGATTACCATAAATGATATTAAACCAATTCGTTTACTTGGTTTATCATTTTTACTCTTTTTCTTTTTTTTCTTTTTCTTAGGTTTATTTTTCCATATTAAATTAACTTTAATTCCTAAAATAATATCTATTAAAATTAATACTCCAATTACTATATATCTAATTAAAGTTTCAATAGTACTTAATTGCAATAACTGCCATATTAAAAATGCACTAGCAATAATTGAAATACCACCAAAAATCATAACTAAAATTTTTATTTTTTTACTTATTTTATTATTATCATAAAAGTCTTCTGACATAAGATACCTCCATTTATACAATTAATATTATACCACTAATAAACTATAATATAAAATTATTCTAAAATAATAGAATAATTACTTAAAAAAAATGTCAAATATACTGTAAAATAACTAAAACTATTACAAGGAATAACTATATAAAATATAAAACATGATATAATTAACATGAATAATAATGGAGGTATATATGATGAAGAAATCAATTATTTTTATATTTATAATTGTTTGTATAATTTTTTATCCAAAAGATACAAATGCTTTAACATCAGAAGAATATGCTTCTAGAAATGTTTGTAGTTATGAAGTTGCAATTGCAAATTATGATGATACATTTACTCATGTAGCATGTTACAGTGATTATAATAGTGCAAGAACAAAAATGGAGGCTAGTGGAGATCACGCTTTTATATTTGATGCTACCTCATATCCAACTAAAATAATAGATGCTAATGCAGCACTGGTAGACTTAACTGTTAGTGGAGACTTAATTATTTTTAATACAGAAGCAAGTTTAAATGGAAGGGATTATACTTATACTTCACCATTATATTATATGGGAGGAACAGATGCTGCACTTATTGATGCTAACGGATCTTATTCTGCAAGAGTTATGATAGCAGGAATGGATGGTTGGATTAAAAAATCATCATATGAAATAGTTCCGCTAGCTTGGGTAAAGTCCCACAGTTATTACACAGTCAATGAGCATATAAGACATAATTATACAGCAGATATAACAAACACTTATAGTGGATCAATGGGGTCAACTATTGGACCAAAACCAGAGATGATAAATCAGGGAATTTACTATTCTTATGATGGACATTATTTTTATACAAGCCACATAACAATGATTAAAGATTATCAACAAGGGCATAGAAATAACTCAGTAAATAATAATGATCCTTATTATAATTATTATCAATATTTATCTAATCATACAAAAACAACTTATTCATCAGTTAATATAGATGAATATATTAGAAATAATTTAGGAGCACAATTATCGTTATATGGAGATAAATCATTCAATGGATCATCTAAACTACATGGACAAGGAACTTATTTTTACTACTCTCAACAAAAACATGGAGTAAATGCTATCCTATCTTTATCTTTATCGAGAAATGAAACAGGTAATGGAACAAGTTCATTAGCAATTACTAAAAATAATGGATTTGGACTTAACGCAGTAGATTCTAATCCAACTCAATCATCAAATTGGTATCCAACTTTCTCATCTAGTATACTAGGTTATGCAAAAGATTGGGTAACAAATAAATATGCTAATCCAACAGCATGGCAATATTTTGGACCAGCATTTGGAGATAAATATATTGGAATGAATGTAAAATATGCATCAGATCCATATTGGTCAGAAAAAATGGCTGCAAATTACTACAGTTTTGATTTAGCAAAAGGATTACAAGATTATAATTATTATCAATTAGGTAAAACTAATGGAGTAGTAAATGCTCATTATCAAGCATCTAAATCATCTAAAGTAATGTATACATACCCTGAAAAAGATGATAATGTTGTTATTGTAGATGAAATAACTAATTCTGAAGGAACTTGGTATGTCCTACAAAGTGATGTAAGTATAGATCAATATGGTAATGGTTCTACTACAACAGATTACAATTGGGATTCAAAAGTTTATGTAAAAAAAGAAGAAATAACTTTAATAAATGAAGCAAAAGATGGATATAAAGAACCAAATAGTGTAACAGAATATCAAGATAATGACTATTCATATGATTTATATGTCGAAAATTCAACATTAAATCCTAAAGTAGCAACTATTACAAATGAAACATCTTATTACTATGACTCAACATTAACTCAACCAACAGGAAAAAAAGTATTAAAAGATAAAGTAGTAATGGTATACTCAGAAGCCTTTGATGAACATGGAAATACAGTTGCATACTTAGTAACATCGGATTATAAGTATGATCAAAAAGAATGGATTCCAGCAGGAAATCTAATATTCACCTCATCTTATTATGCACAACAAAAAATAGGATCAGGTGCATTTGGTGAATGGAGTTGGGTAAACTCAACCCCTTATGATGTATCACATACGGTAATATCAGGAATATATAGTTATGCCTATGTTCCAGTACTTGATACAATAGACTCAGATGGATTTCATTGGTACAAAGTACCAGTATCACTTGATACTAATACAGATTCATATGGATGGACAATAAAAGAATGCTTAAATGTGTATTTAACACCATATTATTATGATGCAACAGAAGATAATGCAAAACTAAATTTAAATGAAAAACCAACAATTGAAGCATCTAATAAAGAAATAACTCAAAAACAAGAATTTAACTATCTTGAAGGAGTAACAGCAAATGATAAAGAAGATGGAAACATAACGAGTAAAATCACTTATGAAACAAACCTAGATATAAATACTCCAGGAATATACACAGTTACTTATAAAGTTACTGATTCAAAAGGAGAAACTACTACTAAAACAATAAATGTAGAAGTATTAAAAGATCAAATACCAGTAATAACAGCTAATGATATAAATTTAACTATAAATCAAGAATTTAATCCATTAGATAATGTTACTGCTTATGATAACGAAGATAAAGATATAACAAAAGATATTAAAGTAATAGAAAATACTGTTAATACAACAACACCTGATACTTATAAAATAACATATCAAGTAACAGATAGTTTTAAAAATACTGTAGAAAAAACAATTAAAGTAACAGTAGCAGAAAAAGTATTAATTGAAACAGAATCAAACTTCTATTTTGATTATTTAAAAGAAGTAGATAACAACTTAGAAATAAAAGGATATCAAACAATAACTGGAATAAACCATACTCTTACAACAGATATCAATTATGAAATTATCTTTGTAAATGTAGATACTAATGAAGAAATAAAAGATGAAATGATAAGAATAACTAATCAAGAAGAAATGACTAGACCAGTATTATCACTAGATGGTAAAGATTATACATATTCATGGTTTAAATATTCATTTGATTTATCTATTTTAGAACAAGGAAATTATCATATGTATATAACAGCAACATCTACTGATAATTATTCTAAAAACTTAGTAACAAACAAATTATACAAAGAACAAATATCTAATTATAATAGTGATGGTAAAAATATAATTATTAGAAACGATTATAATAAAAAAGAAGCTCCTATAGAATTAATAATAAGAGAAGAAACTTTAGCAGAAAAAACTGCTTCATATTATTATAATCAATATGATACTTATCGTACTTTTGAATTTACTGAAGATAATAAATTACATTTAATGGGACTATCTTATTCATATGGAATGGATTTATCGGAAAATACTGAAGTAGAAAGAACAATAATTTTTGAAAATAAAGAAAATTACCAAACTTATTCTTATGACTTATCTAGTACAACAGAAGGACTATATCAAGCAATGCTTCCAGAAAATGATGGATTTGATAAAACCAGAGCTTGGTATGATAAAGAATTAGATATATCAAACATTCCTAAAGGAGAATATATTATATACATAACAACCGAATCAAATATTACTGATATATATGAATTAACTGAAAAACTAAATAGATCACTATCATCAGTAAAAGCAACAATAGATAGTAAAGACTATAGTTTTAATATAAACTTTGATTACGGAAATAGAATAGAATTAATAGTAAAATAAAGATTAGAGAACTTTCTCTAATCTTTTTTATCTAATAAAAAAAGTAGAGCATCAACTCTACTTATTCAACAATAGTAACACTATAAGTATCACAATGATTTAAATTAAATCCATCAATTGAAGAAGCGTTACAAATAGTACCAGAAGAACTGGAACCATTTGAACAGCTACTTACTATATTAAAACTCCAATTAACATTAGGATAATAAGACTGTAATAAACTCTTAGTAGCACTACCAGTATTACCAGCAGCAGCCCATACTAAAGTAGTAACAGATTTATCACAACTAGGAACT
>CAYJDP010000025.1:0-10675 GCA_964368975.1 uncultured Muribaculaceae bacterium | reverse complement strand
AAAAACTATTACAATTAATTTGTAATAGTTTTTTTTATATATATAATAATATAATTATTTGAATAATTAATATTAATGGTATTCCTAGAGTGAATTTTATTTTTTTAGTTTTATGTCTTGATAAATACATCCCTAGAAGGGTTCCAATAGATCCGCCTGATAATGATAGAATAAATAAACTTCTTTCGCTTACCCTACTCTTTTTCTTTATTGCAAGGAATTTATCTATAATGGTTGTTATAAAACTAATAATATTTATAGTAAGTAGATATATAAATAAATTATTCATTTATAGTAAGTACCATAACTTTTCATTATTTTTTCTTACTTCTTTTATAATTCCTCCACCAATACATAAGTCATCTAAATATAGAACACAAGCTTGTCCAGGAGTTACTGATTTAGTATCTGGGTATGAAACAATTATCTCGTTTTCTAAGTACTTAATTTCTACTGGAATATCTTCTTGTCTATATCTGAATTTTGCATGACATTTAGTAGGTCTTAAATCACTATTAAAGTTTAGATTGTCAACAACTGATGAATTTGAGTATAAATATTTAGTATCATCTCCCAGAGATACATATAATATATTTTTTTCTAGATTTTTTCCAACTACAAATAATCTTTTATCATTTCCACCAATATCTAATCCTTTTCTTTGGCCAATTGTATAATACATTAAACCGAAGTGTTTTCCTAATACTTTATTAGTATCTATATCAATTATTTCACCTTCTTGATGAGGTAGATAGTTAGTTAAAAATTGTTTGAAGTTTCTTTCTCCTATAAAACATATTCCTGTTGAATCTTTTTTATTTGCAGTTATTAAATCTTCTTCTTTGGCAATTTCTCTTACTTTAGATTTTTCTATATCTCCTAGAGGAAATAATACATTTGATAATTGTTCTTTTGATAATTGAGATAAGAAATAAGTTTGATCTTTATTTTGATCAAGTGCTTTCATTAATTTATTATCTTCGATTTTTGCATAGTGACCTGTTGCTATAAAATCTGCTCCTAATTCTTTAGCTTTTTTTGCGAAATAATCAAACTTTATGTATTTATTACACATTATATCTGGATTAGGAGTTCTTCCTTTTTTTAATTATTCTAAAAAATAAGTAAATACATTATCCCAATATTCTTTTACAAAATCTATTCTATGTAATTTAATACCTAATTTGTTACATACTGCTAGAGCATCGTTATAATCTTGTTCTTGTGGACATATATTATTATTTAAATCAGGATTTCCTGCTATATCATCGTTTAAAGTTGAATCCCAGTTTCTCATAAATAAACCTTCTACTTGATAATTTTGATCTATAAGTAGTTTTGCTGCAACAGAAGAATCTACTCCACCTGATATTCCTACTATAACTTTTTTCATTTAAATCACTTCCCTTTTTTACTAGGTGTATTATAACAAAAAAAAGAAGATTTATCAATCTTCTTTTTCTTTTATATTAATCTTAGTATTAAAGGTATTAAAATACCTTCTATTAGCGATGTTATTATTAAAATAATACTTGAGTATACAAATACTTTTAAATTGTGTTTAAATAAGCCTTTATTTAGTGTTTCTTTCTTTTTAAATATATATTTTATTATTAATATAGATATTCTTATTGAATAATATGATATATATATAGTTACTAAAATATTTAATATGAAAGGAATAATATAAATTAACGCTATTATAACACCTATTAATCCATATGATGATATTATACTTATAAGAGAAAATCCTATTATAATTCCTTTAAATATTAATATTAGAATTATTATTGGTATTCCAATTATGGATATCCCTATTATCCAAATAAAGGTATTTATTAAAATATTTTCTTTTACACTAGAAAAAGTAATACTTAAGTAATTTATATTATCTGATTTAATCTGAATAAAAAACTCGTTTAAATAAGAAGTTATTAAATCTTTATTTTCTGATGAAGTTAGTGCATAGATTATTATTCCTGATATAATCGATAATACTATTATAAGTGTTAGTATAAATAATAATTTGTTTGTTTTTATTTTTTTTAATATTTTTTTCATTGTATCTCCTTACTAATATATATTCATGTTGTTAATAAGTTTTACAATTATTGTTTTACTTTTTTAGACAAATATTTTATAATTATACTGAGGTGTTTAAATATGAATAAAAACGTAAGAAAAATTATTGCTATTATTTTAGTATTAGCAATGCTTGTAGGAATGTTTTCTACTATATTCTTTTTATAATAAAACAAGTTAGAAAATCTAACTTGTTTTATTTTTATTTATTTATCTAAATATACTTCAATAGTAGGTGTTATATCTTTATGATTTGTTTCTGTATTATATTTATTAACTATATCATTTATTCTTTTATAATCTTTAGTTCCATATAATAGTAGTAAACCAGCAATATTATTTAGGGTATATTGTTCTAGTAATTTTTTATCTGCTTGGTTTATACTATATTTTTGATATATATTAGTAATTGGTCCTTGTTTATACAAATAGTTTGTTAGGCTTTTTGCTATTTTATTTACTTCTTTATCTTGATCTTTTAATGTTATTTTTCTCCATACTTTCATAAACTACAACTCCTTCGTTAATAGTTTATTATTTTATCATATTTTTTACATTTTTTAAATACTAAATTTTACCAAAATTAAAAGAGTTATTAGTCTAACTCTTTTTCCATATCTATTGTAAACTGATTTAATACTCTTAATATTTCTTCATCGCTTTCTAATGGTGCGAATTCATCGTCAGAAATTATTTTTTGTACTACTAAATCTTCATCATCATTTTCATTTCCTAAAATTATGTATTTATTATTTTCTAAGGTTACGATTGCTAATTCTAAATATTCTGTTCCTTCAACATCATAAACATTTACTTCTACTTCATCTTTCATTATTTACTATTTCCTCCTTCTTGTGTTTTTGCAACTTGATCTAATACCACTTGTTGTTGATATTTTTTTGCGAACTCTATAGTATCATTCACTAAAAAGTCTCTTTCTAGATCAGGTGATTCACTAAATATACTTCCTGATTTTGTTCCTTGTTCAGTAAGATATTTGGATAATTTTTCTTCTGGTGTTTTATCTTCTATTGTGTTTCCAAATGCTCCCGTAATATTATTTACTATATCTACATGATCTGCTGTACCGGAAATTATTCCTTTTGTACCATTTTTTGCATATTTTGTAATGAATACATTCATATATTTTTCTGGGTCTGGAGAATTATTTATGCAATCTGCTATTACTTTGTGATTAATAGTTTTCTTTTCGTATAAAGATGTTACATCATAATCTGTTGCATCACTTACTGCTTGTGATAGTTCTTCTCTTATTTCTTTAGTTAGTTCATTATATTCTTCTATATATGAGCTGTTTAAGAACATTTCTTCTAAGTTTTGTTTTTCTTTATATTCTCCATAAGCATCAATCGCTGTAGATATACCATATCCTGCAGCTCCTACAATTAATGATGTTGCAACTAGTGTTACTGCTAGTTTCTTTATGTCTAATTTTCTTTTAGGAAATGGAATTGTTCCGTTTTTTGATGCGCCTCTTTTTTTTCTGTTTTTGTATGCTTTAGGGACATTTTTTTTGATTTCAACTTCTTGATTAGTTTCTTCTGTTATTTTTTGTGTAGATTTTCCTTCGGGAAAATGTCTTTGGAACATTTGTTGTGTTTTATTATGTCCTTCTTCTAATCTTTTTTGATTATATTGTTCAGTTATTTTCATTTTATTTTCTTCTAATTTTTTTATTTCTAAAGAATGATTGTTTGTTGTATTTAAAAATCCATCTTTTAGTTCTGCCATTGTTACTCACCTCTATATTAAATATATACTTTTATTTAATAGTTGTCAATTTTTTTTGAAAAATTGGTAATATTTTGACGATATATTTTTTTAAAATTTGTTAAATATAATAATGTAGTGTTATTTAAGGAAGTGAGTTTTTGAAATGTAGAAATAAAATTTTTATTTATTTATGTTTAGTTATTACATTTATTATTCCCATAAATGTATTTGCTTATTCAGATTTTATTATAGTTGGAGGAGAAACTATTGGAATAGAGGTTAATGGCGATGGAGTGTTGGTTGTTGGCTTTTACAAAGTTAATAATGACTATATCGGAAAAGATGCTGGTTTTTTACTAGGTGACTCTATAATAAAGGTAAATGATGTTGATGTAAATAATATAAATGAAATGGTAGATACTATTAATAGATTTAATGGTGAAAATATTGATTTTGTTATTAGAAGAGATAATAAAGAAGATGTTATTTCTTTAACTCCTTTGATTGATGAAAGTGGTATTTTAAAAACTGGTTTATACGTTAAAGATAAAATTAATGGAATTGGTACTTTAACTTATATTGATCCAGGGACAAATGTTTTTGGAGCTTTAGGTCATGAAATTATAGAAAGTAGTACTGCTAGTAAATTTGAAATTAAAGATGGAGTTATTTATAATGCGGTAGTTGATGATATTACTAAGTCTAGAAATGGTTCTGCTGGAGAAAAGAATGCTACTTACAATAAAGATTCTGTTCATGGAGAAATAAATAATAATGACACTACAGGGATATATGGAAATTATTTATTTGATTACAGTGATAGAGAAAGTTTTGAAGTTGCGGAAAATGATGAGGTTTTAGTTGGGGATGCTTATATTAAAACAGTTATTAGTGGTGAGGTGGTCGAAGATTTTTCAATTAATATTTTAAGTGTAGATCATGAAAGTGAAACTAAAAATATTTTATTCGAAATAGTTGATTCAAAGCTTCTAGATGCAACAGGTGGAGTTGTTCAAGGAATGAGTGGTTCCCCTATTATTCAGAATGGTAAAATAATTGGAGCTGTAAATTATGTGTTAGTTAATGAGACTAATAAAGGATATGGAATCTTTATTACAACTATGTTAAAAGAAGGAGAAAGTGAGTGAAAAATTATTGATTACAATAATTTTTTTCTTGTAATTATTTGCTATTTATTATAAACTCTTAATAAATGGAGGATGTTTATGTTTACTGAAGATAAAAAAAATAATGCAATAGTTTTAATTGAAAAGGACTTAAAGATAAAAGATATTTCTGGGTTAGTTAATGTTAGTAAATCAACTTTATATAACTGGAAAAAAGAAAATAATTTAAAGAAAAAAAATAATATAGATAATGAAAAAAGATATTTATTAATGGAGGCGATGTTACTAGATTGTACTAATCTTGAAATTGCGAAAATTCTTAGAAATTACGAAAAAGATTATATAATTAGATTTATTGATACGTTAGTTGCAGATGCTAGATTTAATCAAGTGATAGAATTAGCAAAGATGTTTAGAAAAGATGAAAATGTTTATATGCATGCTATTATAAGTTTATCTGAATATGGATTTGTTAATAAAGCTCAAATTTTGATAGATTCATTAAAGTCTGAATCTTTAAAAAATGATTTAGGTAAACAAATAAATACAATTAATTTTTCTAAAGTTAATTTATTTTCTAAGCTTGATAATTTAAATATAAATGAGAGAAGAGAAATTTTGAAGGGTAAAAGTAAATCTACAGTTTCAAATTATTTGGCACATTTAAGAAGAGGATCTCAAATTTCTTTTATTTCTGAAATTGGAAAAGATTTTCTTGATGATGAAATAATTCGTTATCAATTGTTAAATGCTTATATTAAATTAAATATGTTTGAAGAAGCGATTGAGTTATATTCTAATTGCCCTACTACACCTTATATTCAAGGATTTATTGATAGATGTCGAGTATGGGGAATTATGGATTTGAAAAAAGAACCATTGGAGGACTTAGAACATTTTGAGTTATTAACTAAGCTTTCAAATACTGATTTAAGTGTAATAGATGTTAAAAGTAAAATATGTTTTGAAGATGAGGCTGTTAAACTTGTTTATTATACTGCTATGATAAAAAAAGGTATTGTTCAAGATGATGAATTTTTAAATAGTATTAAAGATACTAATAAAAAATTAAGTGATGATTCTAGTGAGTTTTATGTTACTTTAGATATAATAAATGCTTTAGAAGATAAGAGTGGTGTTTTTGATATAGATTATTTTTATGATATGGTTATAGATTGTAAAAATGATAAAAGTATTGATAGTAAAAAAATAGTATATAATAAAGAGAACTAAAAATGATATGAACCCCATTTCTTATATCCAAGAAATGGGGTTCAGTTCAAAAAATTAGTTCTTTTTATTTTATTCTTCTATTTTAAAATCTTCTGTCATTCCATCTTTATTAACTATTTTTACTATTGCTTCTTCTGCAGATTTTAATTTTTTATCACAAATATTAGATAGTTCCATGGCTTTATTAAATTCAGTTATTGCATCATCTAATAAAACTTCACCACTTTCCAATTTTTTAACTATTTCTTCTAGTTTACTTAGACTTTCTTCGAATGATAATTCTTTTTCCATTTATAATACCTCTGTTTCTACTATTCCATCATTAAATTCGATAGATAGTTTATCTTTCTTTTTTAAATTTTTACTGCTTGTTATTACTTTATTATTTAGTTTAGTAATAGTATATCCTCTTTTTATAGTTTTTAGAGGAGATAGGGTTTCTAATTTAGATATTAGATTTAGATATTTATTTGTTTTAGATTCAATTAATAAATTTGGTTTTGATAAGATATAACTACTAGTAATTTGTTTATACTTATTTTCTTTTATTCTTACTAAATTCGTTGTTGCGTATTTTAATCTATCTAAAAGTGTAGAATATGCTAATTCTTTTGGCTGATATAGAGTTGTTGGGTCTTTAAAGATATATCTTGATTTAATATTTAATAATTTTTCTTTATTAAAATTTAGTTGATTAGATATTACTTTTGATAATCTTATATCTAGTTGTTTTATATAAGAAGTAACTTCTTGTATTTGTGGAACTGCCATTTCTGCTGCTCCTGTTGGTGTTGGTGCTCTTAGGTCTGCTACGAAATCACTTATTGTAAAGTCGATTTCATGGCCTACAGCAGATATTATTGGGATTGGACATTTATAGATAGCCTGTGCTACTATTTCTTCGTTAAATGCCCATAAATCTTCAATACTTCCTCCTCCTCTACCGATAATTAAAGTATCTAGGTTATAATTAATAGAGTTTTCTATTTGTTTAACTATATCATCTTTAGCTAAATCTCCTTGGACTAGTGCTGGTAAAAGAATTATTTCAGTTAGAGGCCATCTTCTTTTTAATGTTGAAATAATATCTTTGATTGCTGCACCAGTGGGTGCTGTTATTACTCCTACTCTCTTTGGGATTTTTGGGATTGGTTTTTTTATAGATTCATCAAATAATCCATCGCTTTGTAATTTCTTTTTTAATTGTTCAAATGCAATATGAAGATTACCTACTCCATCTTCTAACATATCATTTACATATATTTGATATCCTCCAGTTTGTTCATATACTGATATTTTACCTGTTACTAATACTTTCATTCCGTCTTGAGGAGTAAATTTTATTTTTGATGCACTACTTCCAAACATTACTGCATTTATTCTACTAGTTTCATCCTTTAGTGTAAAGTAAAAATGTCCTCTAGTATGATTTTTAAAATTAGATATTTCTCCTCTTAAAAATACTTCTTGTAAATGGTTATCATTATCTATTTTATATTTAATATATTTAGTTAATTGGGATACACTTATATATTTATCATTCATTTAATCACATCTTTTCTAATAATTAGTTTATCATATTAATTTGTGGTTGTATATAAATTATTTATGTTATAATTATATAGAAGGAGTGATACAATGGCAAGAACAGTTAAAACTGTTGATTATACATTAGAAAGAGATGAATTAATAAAAAATATTCATAATATATTGATATCTAATGGTTTTAAAGAATTTAATTATAATGGAGAAAATGTTTATAAAAAAGGAATTGGTTTTTGGACTGCTACTAAATATATAAAAATTGATTTTTATCAAAGTAATGTTAGTATTTCTGGTTGGGTTAGAAACTTTGGAGTTTCTGAAAATGATTTAGATGGTTTTGTAGGAGCAATACCTAAAGCTACTGTTACTAAAGTTATTAATGATATTATTAATATAATAAAATAAAAGTATAGAAAATCTATACTTTTATTGTTCTTCACTATGATAAATATTATCTAATACACCATTTATCATTTTAGTTACTTTTTCTTCTGAATATTTTTTACTTAATTCAATTGCTTCATTAATAGATACAATTGAAGGAGTTTTAGTTTGAGTTAATTCATATATTCCTAGTAATAAAATAGCTTGATCTACTTTACTAAGTCTATCGATTGTCCAATCTTTTAAATAAGTATTTGCAAGGATAGAAAGAGATTCATAATTTTCTGTTATATATCTAACACTTTCATTTACATAATCGCTTTCTATTTCTAATTGTTCATCTATTATACTTTTAATATCATACTCTAGAGAAGTTCCTTTTAAAATATTAATTTGATAAAGGATTCTCATTATAATTTCTCTTAATTCACTTCTGTTTTTCATATATATCACCTGCTGTTAATTTTAACATATTTTTTTATAAAAGTCACTTTAAATAATTAAAAAAGACAGTTATTTGTCTTTTTTTGCATTATTTATTAATTCGTTTAAAGTATTTATTGCTTGTATAGGTGTTAATTCCAGGATGTTTATACTTTTAAGTTGCTCTAATACTTCATTTGGTTTTTCTTCTTTTATTTCAGTAAATAATTGTGTTTGTACGTAATCAGTTTTTTCTTTTTTAGATTTAGTTTCATAATGATTAAGTATTTCATCTGCTCTTTTAATTACTGTTGTAGGAAGTTTGGCAAGGGTTGCAACGTGAATACCATAACTTTTATCTACTGGTCCATTTTTCACTTTATGTAAAAATGTTATATGTCCTTTTTCTTCTATGGCTGATACATGAACATTTTTCAGATGTTTTAATTTTTTTGATAAGTCAGTTAATTCATGATAGTGCGTAGAAAACATAGTTTTACAATTTAGGTTATCATGAATATGTTCTAGAATTGATTGAGCTAGACTCATTCCATCATAAGTTGCTGTTCCTCTACCTAATTCATCAAATAATATTAAACTGTTTACAGTGGCGTCTTTTAAGGCAAGTGATGCTTCTTTCATTTCTACCATGAAAGTTGATTCTCCGCTTACTAAATCATCGCTGGCACCAATTCTTGTGAATATTTTATCAAATATCGGAAGTTGTGCACTAGAACAGGGAATAAAACATCCTATTTGAGCCATAATAACAGTTATTGCAAATTGTCTCATATAAGTGGATTTACCAGCCATATTAGGTCCTGTTATTAATAAAATATTAGTAGTTTGATCCATTATAATATCATTAGGTACATATTTTTCTTTAGTTACTGCTTCTACTACAGGATGACGACAATCAATTAATTTTACATTGTTTTCTTCAATTAATTCAGGTCTTATTAATTTATGTTCATCACTTACTTTAGAAAATGCTTGTAACATATCAACTTCGGCGATGATTTTGGCATTTTTTTGAATATCTTCAATATATCTTTTTACTACTTCTCTAATATTCATAAAAAGATTATATTCTAATTTGGTTATTTTCTCTTCTGCTCCAAGTATTATATTTTCTTTTTCTTTTAATTCTTCAGTAATAAATCTTTCGCAATTTGCTAAAGTTTGTTTTCTATCATATCCAAATTCATCTTTTATTAAGTGTTTTTGTCCTTTACTTACTTCAATAAAATATCCAAATACTTTATTAAATCCTACTTTTAGAGTTTTAATACCTGTTTTTTCTCTTTCTGTTTTTTCTAGTTCTAATATAAAGTCTTTTGAACCACTGCTTATTTCTTTTAATTCATCTAATTCAGTATTATAACCACTTTTTATTAAGTTTCCTTCATGTAGAGTAAGTGGTGCATTTTCATTGATTGTTTTTTCAAGTAAAGAATGTAGATCTTCTAGTAAAATTAATTTTTTATTATAATCTAATTTATTTAATTTATCATTAATAATAGGAAGTGAAGATAATGATTGTTTTAATTGAAGAAGATCTCTGGCATTTAAATTACCATAACTAATTCTTCCAATCAATCTTTCTAAGTCATATACTTTTGTAAGACTATCTATTAATTCATCTCTAATAATAAATTCAGTTGATAATTTTTCTACTAAATTATATCTTCTTATTATATCTGTCTTATTAGTAAGAGGGTTTTCAATGTTTGCTTTTAAATATCTAGATCCTAATGCTGTTCTACATTTATCTAAAAACCAAAGTAGACTGAATTGTTTTTCTCTGTTTTTTAGAGTTTCTACTAGTTCTAAATTTCTTTTAGTGTTGTTATCAAATTTTAAAAATTCACTTGATTTAATAATAATACATTCTTGTAAATGAAGTAGATCTCCTTTTTTAGCATCTAGTATATAATTTAATAATAAAGTAAGAGTATCTATTAGTTTATTATCTTCAATATTTTGATAAATATATTGATACTTTTCTTCAACGGTATTATTTTTTGATATAGTTACTAAAATATCGTATGATGTTCTAAGTGTTTCAATTAATTCTCTTTTTACATCATCGTGTACTACTACTTCTTTAATTTCTTTTCTAAGTATTTCTTTGATTATTTCATCAT
>CAYJDP010000024.1:0-10859 GCA_964368975.1 uncultured Muribaculaceae bacterium | reverse complement strand
CAAGTAAATATTCAATTAAAGACATTTCTACTATTGTATTATTATCTAGTTTAACATTTACCATAAAATACTTATTACTATAAACCAATTTATCACTTAATATTTCAATATCACTTTTTTTATTAGCAACATTCAAAGTCTTAACAATAATATCATTAACTACCAAAAAAACTTTATCACCAGAAAAATTTATATTTTTGTTTTTAATAAAATTTTTAGCTCTTCTCTCTAAATCAGTATTTTTATTAGAATTAATTTCTTCAGCAAACTCATAAGACATATTCAAATATAAATATAATATATCCTCTTTACCATTACTTTTAATTTCATATTTAAAAAACATAATATCACCTAATAATATTATGTTTAAAAAAATTAAAATTTATTCATTAAAATTCAAAATACTTAAAATCAACACCATCATCACAATCTAGTCCTGTAATCAAACTCTTATTCAAAAATAAAGCATCTAATTCTATATCTTCACCATCTAAATACAAAAATACTCCTTCTATAATAATTTTAGCTAATTTAATAGCTCTCAAATACAATTCAATAAAAGAAGAGTTACTAGAAATATTATTATCCATTGGATTATACCATTTTTTATGATTATTATTTAAAAAATCATAACCCTTATTTAAAGGAAAATGATAACTTAAACTTTCAAATCTAAAAGACTTCTTAGTAGTAAACGTATCAATAATTTTATAAATATTTTTTTTTAAACCATACTTGTCATATCTAAATAAGTGTAAAAATTTTTTCATATCATTAAGAGATTTATAATAAGCTTCTCCAACATTAGAAACACTATAAGTATCAAAAAAAACTTTATCTATAATAGAACTTAAATCTTTAGAATACTTAATATTATTAAAACACATATTACTAACATCAAACTTATAGGGATCAACTTTTTCTCTTTTTTTTATCATATCTATATCTATATAGCTTTCCATAAATGAATGTATACCATTATATTTATAAGTAGAAGTATCAAATTTTTTAAATTGACCACATTTATATATAACAAAAGGGTGAAGGATAGAATCTAAAGAATAATGACAAATCATACCTGATAAAAAACTACATACATCATAATCGTAGTATAATGAACTATCTTTAATATTTTTAACCAAATTAATAAAAAAATCTTTAGTTTTTTCTTGATGACTTATTTTTTGTAATACTCTAATATTTTTACCTTTTCTTAAATTCATAACATTAAAAAACATTAATGGATCAGTTCCTTGAGAAAAAGCTTCTAACTTATTAATATCTAATCTATTACAAATATCTTCAGGTAAGACATCAAAAACATCGCGTGCAAAATAAGTATGAGTAGCAGTAGCAGCCATAAAAAACCTCCCCTAAGTAATATATATACAATAATAGTATAACAAAAAAACAAAAAAATCAAAAAAATCTAGAAAAAAACTAAATATATTGATATAATCTATAATAGGTGAGAATATGATTGAAAAGCAATTTAAAAATTTAGATGAACAAATTAACATATTGGTAACAAAAGGATTATTAGTAGCAGATCCAGAATATACTAAAAAAATTCTTTTGAGAGAAAATTACTTTTTTATCAATGGATATAGACATTTACTACTAGATCCTAAACATAATGAAAAAAGATTTATAAAAGGATCAACATTTGAAGAACTATATAGTGTATTTTTATTTGATAGATCATTTAGAAATGTATTATTTAAATACTTACTTGTAATTGAAAATAATATAAAGTCAGTAATATCTTATCAATTATCTAAAAAATATGGATATAGAGAAAAAGATTATTTAAAATCAAAAAACTTTAATCAAGATAATATTAAGCAAAGACAAGTAAATGATTTAATCAAGAAAATGAAAAGACAAATCAGAGTAAATGGATCTCAACATAGTGCAACAATGCATTATGCAGCAAACTATGGATATATACCATTATGGATATTAGTAAAAGTATTATCATTTGGAATAGTAAGTGAAATGTACAATATACTTAAACAAGAAGATCAAAAAACAATTGCTGATATCTATAATATTGAAATAGAAGAATTAACAACATTCCTACAATTACTAGCAAATTATCGTAATCTTTGTGCTCACGAAGATATATTATATGATAATAAAACTCAAAAAGAAGTAGGAGACACCTTATATCATAAGTTACTAGAAATACCAAAGATAGAGGGTGAGTATATTAATGGTAAAAATGATTTGTTCGCACTAATTATAGTTATGAAACACATGCTTCAATATGAAGAGTTTAATAATTTAACATTAGAGTTAGAACATATTATTCAAGGATTAAATTATAATTTACAATCAATAAAAATAGAAAAAGTATTAAATGAAATGGGTTTTCCAAAAAACTGGAAAGACCTATCAACAATTAAAAGGAGTGTGGTATTTAATGGAGAATAAAAAAAATAAAAATAACCAAAATAATATAAAATTAATAGGACTAATAGTATTTTCGTTCATAATAGGAGGATTATCAACAGTAGCAATAATAAAATGGACACCTATAATGGAAGAAGTAATAGACACAGAAAACCTAGTAACAAGAAATGATACACAAGTTTATGAAAAATCATCACTAGCACCAGCAGTAGAAAAAATCTATGATGCAACAATGGTAGTTAAAGCATATTCAAATGGACAATATATTTCAACAGGAACTGGATTTGTATATAAAACTGATGATAATTATGGTTATTTATTAACTAATCAACATGTAGTAACTGGTTCAGATGAAGTTAAATTAGTAACATCAACAGGAGAAGAAATAGAAGCAACACTTTTAGGTGGTGATGAATATTTAGATCTTGCAGTATTACAAATAAAAAGAGAAGATGTAACTCAAGTAGCAAACATTGGTAGTAGTGAAGAAATGCAAATAGGTGATACAATATTCACCGTAGGAGCACCTCTTGGAGAAGAATATAGAGGTACGGTAACAGCTGGTATTTTATCAGGAAAAGATAGAATGGTTTCAGTAAATGTAACAAATTCGGCATCAAATGATTGGATAATGAGAGTTTTACAATTAGATGCATCAATTAACCCAGGAAATAGTGGAGGGCCATTATTAAATGTAAATGGGGAAGTAATAGGAGTTTCATCATTAAAATTAGTAGATGATGACATAGAAGGAATGGGTTTTGCAATACCAATTGAGTATGCTATGAGTCATATTGAAGAATTAGAAGCTGGAAAAGAAATTGAATGGCCATTAATTGGTATAAGCATGGCAAATGTAACTGATTCGGCATCAGTAGCAGGAAATGGATTAGAAGTTCCAGAAGGTGTTGAAGAAGGAGTTATTATTGCTGATATAAGTGCTGATAGTGCTGCTGACAACTCGGAATTACAAAAAGGCGATGTAATTATAGCTTTAAACGATAAAGAAGTAAAAGATACAGCATATTTAAGATATGAACTTTATCAACATAAAGCAGGAGACACAATCGAAATAACTTACATTAGAGATGGAAAAGAACAAAAAACAAAAGTAACATTAGGAAAAAGTTCAGAATAAATTGAACTTTTTTTTTATTAATGATAAAATTATAAAGAAAGGTAGAAAACATATGAAGAAGTATACAAATATAATTATAATAATATTAATAGGAATATTTTCATTTGCATTAACTCCAAAAGAATTTCAAAATGATACCTATTATACAATAAAAGTAGGAGAAACTATAGCAACGGAAGGGATTGACTTTAAAGATAATTTTTCTTGGCACAAAAATCTAAATTATTCATACCCACACTGGTTATATGATTATATAACATATATAGTATATGATAATTTTTCATTCACAGGAATTTATATAATGACAGTAATATTATCAATTATCTTAGGAATTTCATTATATTTAATAAGTTCAAAACTGTCACGCAGTAAAATAATTGGTTTTATTTTAACAACTATTACTTTAGCGGGAATGGTTGGATTTATTGCAGCAAGAGCTCAATTAGTTACATTTATATTATTTATATGGCAAGTATTCTTTATTGAAAGATATTTAGAAAAGAAAGAAAAAAAATATATAATTCCATTAATGTTAATTCCATTTTTAATTGCTAACTTGCATAGTGCAGTATTCTATATGGTATATATATTATATCTTCCATATATAGGAGAATATTTAGTAGCAAAATTAATCAATTCAAATTACTTAATAAATAGAAGAATTAAAAAATTAAAAAAACTATCTAAGAAAAAAGAAAACAAAAAAGCATGCATAGAAAAAATATCATACTTAAATGAAAAGAAAAAAGAAATTAAACAGTCAATAAAAAATCCTTATAAAATTAAATTAGTTGAAGATAAAAATGTAATAAGTTTAATAAAAATAATGGCAATATCATTTTTAACAGGATTTTTAACACCAGTAAAATTAGAACCTTACACGCATTTAATTAAACTAATGACTGGAACAACAACTCAATATATTCAAGAACACCAACCAACAATATTTGCAGAGAGTATAATATCTCTAATACCATTAGTAGTGTTTTTAGTTCTTTTAATATTTACTAAAGTAAAAATAAGATTAAAAGATTTATTTATGTTCTCAGGACTTACAGTTTTAATGATTTTATCTACTAGACAAACAAGTTTAGTTCTAATTATTGGAATAATAATACTTGCAAAACTATTTAAAGAATTAATACCAGAAGATAAATTAATTACAATTGAAAAAGATTTAAATAAAAGATCTATTCAAATTCTATTAATATCAATATATTTAGTATTATCTATTCTTTATTATTCAAAACATTATAAAGAAGAATATATTTCAAAAGAATTATACCCAGTCGAAGCAGCAACTTATATTATAGAAAATCTTGATTTAGAAGAAATTAAACTATTTAACGAATATTCTCATGGAAGTTATCTACTATATAGAGAAATACCAGTATTCATAGATTCTAGAGCAGATCTTTATTCACCAGAATTTAATGAGTTAAGTAATGATATTTTTACTGATAATTATGAAATAAATTCAGTACAAACAAATTATGATGAAAAATTTACAATGTATGGAGTAACTCATATATTATTAACTAGAGGAAAAGACTTAAATACTATAATAAAAGCTAATCAATTAAAAAATAAAGATTATCAAATTATTTATGAAGATCAATATCATATTCTATATGAAAGATTATCTAAGTACTAAAAAAACGAGTTTTAACTCGTTTTTATTTCATTTACTTTAGAATATTTTTTTCTAGAAGTATTCTTTCTAAAAACAGATGATTTAATTTGCTTTCTAAAAGTATTTAATAACTTTAATTCACTTCTATTAAATTTAGCTTCATTAATTAAACCTGTATCATGTTTACTAGGATTACTTAAATTAATTCTAGGAATAGATTTTTTACTTAAAAATATCATTTCTCCAGACTTATTTAAATAAATACCATTAGATTTTAGTTCTTCCATAGTTTTATCAAAATAAAATTCATCATATATTTGATCTAACTCATTATTTAATACATCTTCAAAATTCTTATTAAAGAAATCTAAAGTATTAACAACTTCATCCTTTAGTGAATCTGTTTCTGAAGTAGAAGTAACAACACTACTATTAACACTAGAATGAATATTAACAAGTCCAGCAACTCTATATAAATTATAATTATAGTTTACCATAGAAATAGGACAATCTTTATAGTCAGTTTCAAATACTACAACGCTCCCTTCATTTATATCAATTCTAAAAATATATTTCATATCATTTTCTCCAAAAATAAATTTTATAAAAGAATCATCAAATCCAGAAATATTATCTTTAGTAATCCCTTTTAACATCATAGTGTATTTTTCAGTTTTATACATTAAACTTTGCATATCATAATCTCCTTCCAAATATGTATATATTATAATATTTAATTTAATAAGTCAAACTATATGCTATAATGAAAATAAGGAGGGTTTATGAATAAAGAAGGCAAAAGACTAATAAAAAATTATTTAATTAGAAAAATAGAAAAAGGACAATACCCATATTGCAGTTTAGATGAAATAAATGAATTATTGCAAAAAATGCATCAAGAAGAAATATCATTAATAAGTATATCAAGAAAAGAAGAAAAATTAAAAGTAGAAGATAATTTAATGAAAGCAACAAATCAATTATCACAATTTGATTTTTCTAACTTAACTGAGGAGCAAGAAATAATTATAAATAAACACCTAGATAATTATCCTATAAGACAATTACCAATTTATGAAAAATTAACAGAAGAACAATTATTTAGAGCTAAAGCATCTACAATTGAAATAATAAATTTAATAATAGAAGGATATCAACTATCTGAAAATACTCCAATAACTTATGAAACTATTCTTTCAAATACTATAACTAAATTAGATTTATTACCAAAATTTTATCAAGAAGTATCAAATAATATTGCTAATCTTTCTAAAGAAGATGAAAATCTACAACTAACCACTTATCAAACTCCATATCTACCAGCAGCAAATTTAAACTTAGCAACAGCTAATTTTCAAGAATTAACAAAATATTTAGAAAAAAATATTACAATAGATTATAAGTCAAAAAGAACATCAATTTACGATAAACCATATTTTCAAACATATGACTCTACTAAAAATACTAAGACTTTAAATTTAATAAAAATATTCGAAAATATATAATTACCAAATAATTAATGAAATATTAAATAAACATTTGCTTTATTAAAACTTCTATGGTATAATTAGCACTGCTATTAGAAGCAGATGAAGGAGTAAAATGAAAAAAACATTTAAAGAATTGGGATTATCAGCTAACGTTTTGAATTCAATTAACAGTCTTGGGTATGAAGTACCTAGTGAAATACAAAGCTTATTAATTCCAGTAATCATGGAAGGTAGAGATACTTTCGGACAAGCGAAAACAGGAACAGGTAAAACACTAGCATTTGCAGCAAGTGTATTATCAAAAATTAGTAAGGATAAAAAAGGTATTAAAGCAATAGTATTGTCTCCAACTAGAGAACTTGCTATGCAAATAGGAAAAGAAATTGAAGTATTAGACAAAACAAAAGAATTCAATACATTAACAGTATATGGTGGAAGTGATATTTCTAAACAAATTAGAGCACTTAAAGATAATGTTGATATTGTAATTGGTACCCCAGGTAGAGTTAAAGATTTAATAGAAAGAAGAAAATTAAATCTAACTACAATTGATTTTTTCATTCTTGATGAAGCTGATGAAATGCTTAATATGGGATTCATTGGTGATATAGAAGAAATTTTATACAACACAAGTAGAGATAAACAAGTACTTATGTTATCAGCAACTATGTCTAAACAAATTAAACAATTAGTAGACAAGTATATGAGAAAAGATTATGAGTACATTGCAGTAAAATCAGATACTAAAACAAATGAAAATATTGAGCAAACTTACTACGTAATAACTGCAAAAGTAAAATTAGAAACAATGTGTAGAATAATTGATTCTAAAAATATTAATAAAGGAATTGTCTTTGTAAAAACAAAAAGAGACTGTGACGAACTATCACAAGAATTACAATTAAGAGGATATGACTCTGATGTAATTCATGGAGATATTTCTCAAGGACAAAGAACAAAAACTTTAGAAAGATTTAAAAAAGGTGCATTCAAATATTTAATTGCAACAGATGTTGCAGCAAGAGGAATTCATGTTGATAATATTGATTTAGTAATTAATTATCATATACCTTTTGATAAAGAAGCATATATTCATAGAATAGGTAGAACCGGTAGAGCAAACTCTAAAGGAGAAGCAATTAGTTTAATTACTTCAAGAGAAAAAGATTTCATGAGAAGAATTGAAAAATTTGCTAATTGTAAAGTAACTGAAAAACAAGTTCCTACTAAAGAAGAAATTATTGAAATGAAATATAATGAAGTAATATCTTCATCTCAAGAATTAATTAATAATAATAATATTGAAAATGAACTTACTTATGTAAGAGATTTAAATAAAGGTGATTTAATTAATTTATGTGCTGCACTTTTAAAAACAGCAGTAACTACTAAATTAGGATCTAACTTTTCTCATAGTGTTGAAGTAAAAGAAAGAAAAGTAAGAGAAAGATCAAGTAATAAAGATAGAATATTTATTAATATCGGTAAAAAAGATAAATTAAGAAAAAATACACTTATCGAATTAATTGAAGATCAAACTAAAGTATCTGGAGACAGTCTATCAAATATTGAAGTATTAGAAACATTCTCATTTGTAGATGTAGATAAAGATGCTACTAAAATGTTAATTAAAAACATTTCAGGATATAAATTTAATGGTAGAACAGTAAACGCTGAAATATCTGAAAAAAAATCTAAAAACTCAGGTGGAAGAGGAAGAGATAGAGACAGAAGATCTAATCACGGAAGAAGAACTTTCTCTCAAAAAGGACCTAGAGTTCATTCTAGAAAGAAATATTAAGACATAAAATGACAAAGTAATTTTTGCCATTTTTTCTTTATTAAAAACATTTGATTTCTAATTAATTTAAGAGTATAATGAAAATAAATAATAATAAGAGGATAAAGTATGAAAGAAAGTAAAGTTACTAAATTTATACAAAGAAAAAAAGGTTATATAATTATAGCTTTTTTAGTACTTATATCACTTTTTTCAACTAGTTTTGCTTTATTTAGACAAGATATAATTGGACAAAATACTTACTCAATGGAAGTAGTAGATTTAATACCAACTATATCAAGTAATGATTTAGTAAATAATTCTATTACTTTAGAAGCAGGAGAAACTAAAGAAATTATTATAACTGTTACAAATAATGATCCAATTGATGCAAAATTTAACTTATATTATGAAAGTACAAATATTGATATTTGGGTAGAGTATAATAATAATGACAATATTCCGGCAACGGAAGGAACAATTATAAAAAGTAATGAATCACTAACGTATACAATTTTAATCAGAAATCCAGGAACTAGTAGTGGTACCATTACTTTTGGTAGTAATGGAGGATTTACTACTAATGAATTAGAGTTTCCCAGTGATAAAAAAATAATAAATAATATACCTGGGTGTGATGATTTAGATATATATGATTTAGGTATTCCTAATCCACCAGAATTAGTAGGAGACATGATACCTGTAATTTATAATGAAGAAACAAGTAACTGGATAAAAGCAGATATAACAAATTCAAATAATAGTTGGTATAATTATGATGAACAAATGTGGGCAAATGCAGTTACAGTAACATCCACTAATAGAGCAACTTATGTAGCAGCAGAAGTTGGAACAACTATACCGATGGAAGATATTAATACCTTTATGGTGTGGATACCAAGATATTCTTATACAATAGGAAATACTTATGGAGTACAAGGTTGTGGAGGAGATACAGTTAGTCAAGCAACACCTGGTGGATTCGATATTAAATTTATACCAAGTGATACAACAGAATTAGGAACAGCTTCATATACTGGATCTGCTCCAACAGATTGGTTCACCAATTCAGCATTTTGTTGGGGAAATAGTTGTGATGATTTAAGTACTAGAAGTAATAGTGAAAATAGAGAACTTTCTGGTATTTGGGTAGCCAAATTTGAAACTAGTTTTAATGGATGTAGTAGTAAAGAAAGTTGTGAATCTAATACAATTGAACAACCTATTATTTTACCAAATGTTCATAGTTGGAGGAGTGTTAATATATCAACTGCATTTAATAGTGCTAGTCAATATATGAATAGCAGCAATGGTCTATCTATTTATGGTCTATCTGGATCAACATATAATGCTCATATGATTAAAAATACTGAATGGGGATCATTACTATATTTAACTCAGTCAAGATATGGAAGATACGGAAATGAAAATTATACCAGTTTCAATAAAGAAATATATCAAAATAAAAATTCATCATATATAACTGGAAATTCAAATGGAACACCGTCTCAAGAAATAGCTATAGTACAATGTCAATATAACGAAATAATAGATAGGAAAGATGGGATAGGTAGTTGTGGTGGAGGAGCTTCAACAACAGGGAATATATCAGGTGTGTACGACATCAGCGGTGGTACAAGTGAATATGTAATGGCCAATATGCAAGATTCGAGAGGTAGTTTTTTTTCCAGTTCATCAGGTTTCACATCTTCACCAGAATTAAAATATTATAATTCATATGAATTTGGTACATCAACATCTGATTTAACAAGATTTATAAAAGGTGATGGAACTATTGACCTAAAAAATTTCTATATAGATGGAGGTGGATTTGTTTATAATGACCAACCTTGGTTTTATAGAAGTGGTTATTATGCGAATGTAGGTATAGATGGATTTTCAAGATATCAATCTACTATAGGAAGAACACTATCTAACTGTGGTTTCCGTATAACCCTAGTTCCATAATATACAAAAATAAAATTATATGGTAAAATAAGTACATGAAAAAATTTAAAAAAATATATATTGAAATAACAAATATTTGTAACCTAAAATGTAGTTTTTGTCCACAAGATAATGTGGATAAAAAAGAAATGTCCATTGAAGAGTTTGAACAAATTATAAAAAAAATAGATAAATATACAAACTATATTTATCTACACGTAAAAGGCGAACCTCTTCTACATTCAAAATTAAAAGATATACTTGATATCGCAAATAAATATAATAAAAAAGTAAATATTACTACCAATGGAGTATTGTTAAAAGAAAAAATAAATTTACTGACTAATGTAAGAGAAATAAATATATCTCTACAAAGTCTTATAAATACTGATTATTTAAATGATATCTTTACATCAGCAGAAACTCTATCAAAAAATACATTTATTGAGTATAGAC
>CAYJDP010000023.1:0-11157 GCA_964368975.1 uncultured Muribaculaceae bacterium | reverse complement strand
ACTAATTATAGAGAGTTACATAATTAGTCCTTTGGTTTATAAAAGAGTTATTCATATTAATCCTTTAATTAGTATTATTTTAATGACTTTAATGATTAGTTTATTTGGTGTATTAGGTTTTTTTATTACAATTCCAATTTATATTATTTTATATAGTGTTTTTCTTGTATATAAAAATAGTTGATTTATTTGATTGTTTTTGATAATATATAATAAATTTAGGAGGATTATGTAATGGAAAAAGGTAAAATGAAAATATCTAATGAGGAACTTGAGAAAGTATTAGAAAATATTACTGCATATTATAATGTAGAAAGACTTACTGCTTTTTTATTAAAAAAATATGTTGAACCAGATATGTTGAAAAAGGGTAAATTAGTAGTTGAGACAGTTGGAATAGGTTTATTTAATTTTGGATTTTATTCAAATACGGATGATAAAAGTTTAGTAAATTTATATAGTGATATGTTAATAGAAAAAGATAAAAGTGTTGAAGATGTTAATGTGAAATCTTTTAATCAAAGTGTTTTTGCAGAGGGAGAAGTAACTTTAAAAGATGATTTATATAGAATAACTTGTAATAAGAGTTCTTATCAAGAGCTTGTTATTGATGGTAATGAATTATTGAAAAGAAGTTCTGTTGTTCCTTTAGAAAAAGCTTATATAATAAAATCAAATAAAATTGTAGATGTTACGAATAAGGTGTTTACAAATAAAAAATAAAGAGGGGGTATTTGTGTGAAGAGTATTTTTAAGTTTTCATCAATTGATAAAGAAGAAGTAGTTAGTAATATTAATAAAGTTATCGGATGTATAACTGCTGATTTTGATAAAGATGTTTTTAGTGTTGACTCTAGTATTTTAATGGAAGATGATATTATTAAAGTAATTGATGAACATAGAGGTGCTAAAATTACAGTAAATGAAGATTCTTTAGCAGTAGATTATACTATTGATGAATTAGAGGTTAATGGTGGTGAAATAGCATCTGCTAGAAGTGATAAGCATGATGTTATTATTAAGGAATTACCAGATGATGATTTGGTTAATGTTTATGGTAGGAAATTTACTCAAAAAGTTGTTTGTGCTAATAGATGTGTAATTAAACAATCTAGTAGGGAATCAATTATTGCTAATAGTTTTTCTAGAGAAGGTATTAGGTTTTCTAATAATAATTCTACTAAAAGTATATAATGTTTTGAGAGATATTTTTTATTAAATATCTTTTTTATTGATTTTTTTTGTTAATTATGGTATAATATGTTCACTTTTGAAGGGGTGTAAATATGAAAAAAATTAGTAAGGAAATGATTAATGAAAAAATTGCTGTTAATAATGTTTTTTCTTTTATTGTTGGATACTATGTTGGGAATGAATATAAAAAGAATGGTGTATATGGAGCTAGTTATACTGATGTAGATGGAATATATAGTATTAATTTAAGTTCTATTATTTTAAAAAGTAGTGTTTCTAGATTATATGAAGTAGTTAATTCTATAGTTGATTTGGATGATAAATCATTAAGTGAATTTGCCAGTTTAAATGGTTCAATAAAAGTAGAAGATGATCTTCTTCATGTTGATGCTACTACTAATTTTAGTTATGTAGTAAATAAAGATGATAAAGAAATTTTAAATAACATATATAAAACTAAAAATATTTCAGGAATTTATTCTGTTGTAGAAGGTAAAGTAGTAGAAGTTTCTACTTGTAATAGAGAAGTTGAAGCTAAATCTTCTTTAATAAAAGAGTAATAAGTAAATTGGGGGATTTATGAAAATTATAGAAAATATTGGTATACTTGATGATGATGCCGTAAAAAAAATAAATTATTTTAAAAGTGTTAATCCTAATGAAAAGGTTATTATTAAAATTCCAAATACAAAAGGAATTGATGAAGAATGTTTAAAATTATTAGATGATAGTATTAGTATTAGAATTGAAGGACAATTTAATGATGAGTTTCTTGGTAGATATGATTTGAATCGTTGTTTTGATGAGGGAGATAGTTATAAATATGTTTTTGTTGATTGTTCAACATATTCAGCAGTAGAAGTGTATAGATTTATAAAGTTTTTTAAAGCTATTGAAAAAAATGATATAATGAAATTAGGTAATCCTATGATTAAAGCTGCTTATATATATGATATTCTTAGAAAAAATATCAAGTATTGGATTCAAAAGAGACTAGAAGTATACGTGGTATTATTTCAAGAAATACAGTTTGTGCAGGATATAGTATTATTTATAAAGAGTTATGTGATAGAAATAACATTAAATGTGATTTTGCTTGGGGATGGGGTCATGCTTGGAATTTGTTGCATTTTAACGGTAAAGTTTTTCCATTAGATTTAACTTATGATACTTCATTACTTAATAATGGTAAGAATAAATTAAATTACTTTTGTAAATTAACTGATAATTTTATTAGAAGTCATAGACCTAATACTAAAGAACCGATACAAGATTATTCTAATACTCTATCTAGTATAAATAAAGAATCGATAGATGCTATATCTAATATATTATCTAGAGTGAATTGTGCTGTTACAAATTTTCATAGATATGAAATTACAGAAACTGATATTCCATATATTGGGCATGTTCATTATGATGAAAAAACAGGTAATAACATATATTTTTGCGCTAGTGTTGATAAAGATGATAGTAAAAGAATTGTTGCTCAAGGGTTATTTGTAACTAGTTTTAATTTATCAGCGATGACAGAAAGAATAAGAAAAGGGAAGAAATTAGATCATGGAATATCTACTGCTATGAAAAAAATATTTTGTAAAAGTAATTTAGATGATTCGGCAAATAGAAAAACTGCACATATTGGTGACATATTTAAAAATGGTAACTATTATGATGTTAGTCAAAAAGAAAAGATAGATATTAAATTTAGATCTTATCGTAGAAGTGATGGTACTTCTTTAATTGTTCATTATGTTGGTGAAAAAGATGCTACATTAAATAAATATATAACTTACGAAGTTAATTTACAAAGTAAAACTTTAATAAAACAAAATGTATTTACCGATATGGATTTACTGAATATTCCAGATAAGAGAATTATTGATAAGTTTTTAAGTTCTGATAGGATAAGTGATGCTTGTATTAATAGAGGTGGATATTTAGGTTATTATAAAAATGGTAAAGTATATGAAGATTTATTGTATACTGCTATAGGCTCTAGAGCTAAAGATTCGATTACAGCGAATGTTGATAGTGAATTAGATTTAAGTAGTACTTTAGCTTTTGAAGATGTATTTGCAATTGGTAAAAGATATATTTCAACTCGTGATGATAGTGGTGAGAAGTTTTTTTATGATAAAGTTAATAATAGAAAAGTGTCTAATTTAGGTGAGATGGAAAAAGTTATTTTTGGACTTAGTTTTTATGAACAAATAGTAAATCAAGATATCTGTTGTGATGAACATGGTAAAAATACATATAATTCTATTTGTAATATGATGTATAATCAACTTTATAATACTGGGTTAATTAATCATGAAGAAATCGTTAGGGATTTAAAAAATAATGGTATTAATAACTGGGCTAGTGCGATTAAAGGATTATTTTGTAATAGTTTAGCTATTGATAGTACTGAAGGTTATTTTATGAGAAGAGTTAATAATGATACTATTAAAGGTAGTATTAAAGAAAAAAGTGTGGATTTTAAATAAGAAATTATATAAGACTAGTTTATACTAGTTTTTTTTTGTTTTTTTTAGTATAATAAGTGTTAATGAAAGAGAGGGATATTATGATAAGTAAACCTAAGGGATGTTATGATATATATGGTATTGATGCTAAGAAGTGGAAATACGTAGAAAAGATTATTGATTCTGTTATGGAGAAATATAATTATACTTATATTCGTACTCCAATATTTGAATCAAGTGAATTATTTCATAGAGGAATAGGTGAGACTACTGATATTGTTAGTAAAGAAACTTATGATTTCAAAGATAGGGGTGAAAGAGATATTACTCTTCGTCCAGAAGGAACTGCTGGTGTAGTAAGGTCATATATTGAAAATAAAATGTATGGAGATGCTACTCAACCAATTAAAGTATATTATAATGGTACTATGTATAGATATGAAAGACCTCAGTCTGGTAGGGACAGAGAACTTACTCAGTTTGGTGTTGAGGTATTAGGGTGTAATGATCCAATGGTTGATGCAGAAGTTGTTTCTTTAGCAGTAAATGTTTATAAAATTTTAGGTCTTAAAGGAATAAAAGTTAATATTAATTCTTTAGGAGATACTGAAAGTAGATTAAAATATAAAGAAATATTAGTTAATTATTTTAGACCATATATTGATACATTATGTGATGATTGTAAGAAAAGATTTGAGAAAAATCCATTACGTATATTAGATTGTAAAATTGATGGAGACAAAGATATAGTTAAGAATGCTCCTACTACTTTAGATAATCTAAATGAAGAATCTGTTTTATTTTTTGATAAATTCAAAGAGTATTTAGATTTATTAGAAGTTGAATATGTAGTTAATCCTAAAATGGTTAGAGGGCTTGATTATTATAATCATGTAGTATTTGAAATAGAAGCTGATATTAAAGATTTTGGTTCTAATAACGTAATTGGTGCTGGTGGAAGATATAATTCAATGGTAGAACAATTAGGTGGACCTAAAACAGATTGTGTTGGATTTGCATCAGGAATAGGTAGAGTTATTTTAGCACTTGAAAAAGAAGGTATTTCATTACCGGTGGTTGACCATGTTGATTTATATTTAATGTATGTTAGTGAAAGTGAAAAGAATTATGCGATTTACTTAGCTAATGAATTAAGAATGAATGGGTTTATTGTAGAAATTGAATATTTAGGAAGAAGTTTAAAATCTCAATTTAAACAAGCTGATAGAATTAATTCTAAATTTGTAGTTGTTTTAAATGATGAAGAATTAAATAATAATGAATTGAAAATAAAAAATAATAAGACTCGTGAAGAAAATCTTATTAGTATTGATACTTTAATTTATTATTTAGATGAAAAATTAATGGAAGATGATTTAGAAGACCATGGGCATTCTCATAATTACAGTTGTGGAGATGATTGTCATTGTGAAGGAGATTGTTCTAGTGATTGCAATTGTAGTCATTAATAAATATACTATTTACATTTTGTAAATAGTTTTTTGTTGTATTAAGATAATTATTATATTATAATTAATTTAATGATAGGAGAATGTTTATGAGAGAGTTTGTTTTGAAACATAAATTTATTATTATAGGAGTATTTGTATTAGTTGGTATTTTAATAGGTGGTACTTATGCTTGGATTAATATTGAATTATTAGGGAGTAAGACTAATAAGATTATTGCTGGTACATTAGAACTTGAATTAGATGAGTCTACTTGTGAGAATATTGAAATATTAAATGCAACTCCAGTAAGTGATATTGATGGTATGAAGCAAGTTGCCTGTACTTTTACTTTGGAAAATACAGGTAATTTAACTAGTAGTTATAAAATATATTTAGATGATAAAGAATTAGGTGCTGGAGAAAGTAGAATGAGTGACTCTGATGTTAGTTATGGTTTAGTTAAAAATAATGGTACTGCTGTTATTGAATTACTTTCTAGTATTGGTAGTAATCCTAATAGAGTGCTTGATAGTGGGATTTTAAGCGTTGGTAGTTCAAATACTTATGAGTTAAGACTTTGGATTGACAGTGATGCCAGTGTTGATGCTATGGGGAAAGTTGTTTATACTAATTTAAGAATTAGTGGAGAAGTAGGAGATGAAGAAGATTTGTATCCGGCTAATCCTCCTGAATTAGTAGGAGATATGATACCGGTTATTTATGATGGAACTAATTGGATAAAAGCAGATGTAACAAATACTGGAGATTCTTGGTATGACTATGGAAGTCAAATGTGGGCTAATGCTGTTACAGTGACTGAGACAAATAGAGCAAGTTATGTTTCAGCAGCAATTGGAACAGTTATTCCAATGGATGATATTAATACTATGATGGTGTGGATTCCTAGATATTCTTATACTTTAGGTAATACATATGGGTATCAAGGATATGGTGGAAGTACTCCTAGTGCAGATACTCCAGGAGCTTTTAATATAAGATTTGTAGATAGCAGTGTGACTGATTTAGGTAGTGCTAGTTATACTGGTTCTACAGTAGATGGTTGGTTTACAAATTCAGCGTTTTGTTGGGGTAATTCTTGTGATGATCCAACTACTAGAAGTAATAGTGAAAATAGGGAACTTTCTGGTATTTGGGTAGCTAAGTTTGAAACTAGTACTACTGATGTTGATTGTAACAATTTGATTGAAGTAGATGATTATTCATCTGATAAATCTAGTTGTAATCAAATTTTTGAACCATTTATTATTCCTGATAATTATGCTTGGATGTTTACTAATTTATCTAATCAATATAATTCGATTTTAACTTATATGAATGGTTCTAATGGGTCATCAATTTATGGGTTAACTGGAATTGATTATGATGCACATTTAATAAAAAATACTGAATGGGGATCAGTTGCAATTTTAAGTCAATCTAAATATGGAAAGTATGGAAATGTTAGTTATGTAAGTGATAAAAAGGTGGGAATTTCATGTACAGAAAGTTATTCGAATACAACTATTACAGGAGGTAATTTTTATCAGGAAACTTGGGATGCTCCTTATGTATTTTATAGTTATAATCAAGAACATGGATTGTCTACTTCTACTACAGGTAATATTTATGGTATTTATGGTATGGCTGGTGGTGCAGTAGAGAGCGTAATGGGAAATAGAAAAGATATTGATGGTAATTATGAACTTTCAAATTCTGGATTTAGTAGTCAGTTAGAAAATAAGTATTTTAATATATATGATTATAATTATTCATTTATATTAGGAGATGGTAGTGAATTTAATGATAATCATTTTTTAGATGGGGAATATAGTGGTTTAGGAACGCCATATTGGATGACTAGAGGTGGTATTGGAGATTATTCTTATGGAGATATATTTACTTCTTTCGGGACAACTGGTGCTGGTTATGTTGATTTTCATGAAGGTGGTAATTATGCAACTTCTTTTAGAGTAGCATTAGTCCCATAGTAAAAGAGACGTTTGTCTCTTTTTTAGTTTATATAAGTAATAGGTACTCGTGAGGTTATTTGGGTTAGTACCTCATAATTAATTGTATCTAAGTGATTAGATATTTCATTGATATGGTTATTATCTTTTATTATTTCTACTTTATCATATAAATTTACTTTATCATCTATTTTTATAATAGTTAGGTCCATACAGATATTTCCAATTATTTGATATTTATTATTATTAATATAGACATATCTATTTGTATTTTTTCTTATTAAACCATCTGCATATCCAATAGGTAATATGGCTATTAGGTGATCTTTTTTTGCGGTATAATTCCCATTATAACTAATAGTTTCTTCGTTTAGTACTTTTTTTATTTCAATTACTTCAGTTATTAATTTGTAAGTAGATTTATATTCATTATTTATTAATCCATACATTATTATTCCTAAGCGACAACCATTTATAAAGTCTTCTTTTTTATAATTTATTATTGTTTCTGACTGAGGTAGATGAATTATTTTTGCTTTGGGTAAGTAATTAAGCATTTCTTTAAATAAGTTTATTTGTTTAAGAGTTCTTTCTTTGTTATTTGAATGATATATGTGAGAATATATTCCTTCTATTTTGATATTTTTATTTATTAGGTATTCATTTATAAGTTTTAATTCTTCTATATCTTTTATTCCTAATCTATTCATTCCAGTATCTAATTTTAGATGAATAGTAGGTATTTCTTTTAATTGTTTTAAATAATTAAGAGACGTTATTGTTATAGTTAGGTTATTTTTAATACAAATAGATATATCATTTAAATTTATTGGTTCTAGTATTAAAATTGGTATATCTTTGTATGTTTTTCTGATAATTAGTGCTTCATCTAGAGAAGATGTTGCTAAGTAGTTAGATCCTTTTTTGATAATATTTTCTATTATGTTTATTCCATGATTATAACAGTTTGCTTTTACTACGGCTATATAATATTGGTAATTAGTGTCTTTTATTATTTTTGATACATTATATTCTATATTTTTTTTATTTACTTCAACATAAGTTTTTCTATACATTATTTCACCTCTATATAATTATATCATTATTTTTCAAATATATGTTTGATTAATAATTGGTTTTAATATATAATAAGTTAAGACGGAGGACTTGGGTATGTATGATTATATAAAAGGTGTTATTAGTGAATTGAAAAATAATTCTATCGTAGTAGATAATATGGGAATAGGCTATTTAATTAATGTTAGTAATCCTTATTCTTTTGAATTAGGTAATGAATATAAAGTGTTTGTTTATCAACAAGTTAGGGAAGATGAACAGTCTTTATTTGGATTTAAGTCACGTGAAGAAAAAGAGTTGTTTTTAAAACTTATATCTGTTAAAGGTCTTGGTTGTAAAATGGCTATGCCAATACTTGCAGTAGGTTCAATTGATGGAATAATGGATGCTATAGAAAGAGAAAATATTTTATATTTGAAAAAGTTTCCAAAGATTGGAGATAAACTTGCTAAGCAAATGATTCTTGATTTAAAAGGTAAATTAGAATTTATTGGAGTAGGTATATCAGATGAAGAAGATAAAGGTAATGAAGAGTTAAATGATGTATTAATTGGACTTGGTTATAAAGCTAAAGAAATTAATTCTATTATATCTAAGGTAGATAGTAGTTTATCTATTGAAGATAGAATTAAAGAAGCTTTAAAACTATTATTAAAAGGTTAATTTTATGGGTGAGGTTGTTTATTTTAGAGATAAAGAAAAAATTATTAAAGAATTAAGTGATAAAGTAGTTAATTTTTTAACTTATATTTCTTTAAAATTGGGTTGTAGAAATGAGATTGAGTATTTTGAAATACAAGAGTTTTTAGAGTACTATTATTCTTTGTATGAGAGTAATTATAATATTAAGCAATTATTTAAAGATTTTGAAGAAGTATTTGATATAGAAGAGTTTGAGGTATTAGATAAAAAAATTTGTATATTTAGAATTAGTAATTTAGAAGAAATATTAGGTGCTATTGTAGATGAAAAAAATAGTGATGAAGATATTGGAACTTTTACTTTTTTAGATAAATTAGATATAAAAAAGGAAAGTGTTGTTGAAGAATTGATGTTAATGACTGATGAATTTTCTATTGATTTATATGAAAAATATGGAATTAGTGTTGATGTAGATGAGAATTTATTAAGAAATTGTTTAATTGGTTATTATAAATTATATAGTGAATTTAATCAGCAAGTTTTAATAGGAGATTTTGTAGATGGATTATCTATGTTAAAAGAATTTGTTGATAAAGATTTTTCTTTTAATACTTTTACTATTGAAAATATGATGTTAGATAGATATAATTTATCTGATAAAGAAAGATTTGTTAATAAGAGTGATAAAACAAATATAATTAATTTTAGACGAAGAAAAGGTGATGATTCAAATGGAGACAATAATAAATAATAAAAATAATTATGATGATGGAATTGTTGATAATAGTATTCGTCCTGAATCGATAAGTGAATATATAGGACAAACTGAAGTTAAAGAAAATATAAAGATTTATGTTAAAGCTTGTAAAATGAGAGATGAGACTTTAGATCATGTTTTATTATATGGTCCTCCTGGACTTGGTAAAACTACTTTAGCTTTAATAATTGGTAATGAATTAGGTAGTAATGTTAAGACTGCTAGTGGTCCAAGTATTGAAAAACCTGGTGACTTAGCAGCGGTATTATCTTCTTTAGAACCAGGGGATGTTTTATTTGTTGATGAAATACATCGTATGCCTAGATATATTGAAGAAATATTATATTCTGCTATGGAAGATTTTACTTTAGATATAGTTGTTGGCGGAGAAGGTAATACTCGTAATATTAAAATAGATTTACCTCCTTTTACTTTAGTAGGTGCTACTACTAGAGCAGGAGATTTGAGTTCTCCATTAAGAGATAGATTTGGAATTATTTCAAAACTTCAATTTTATACAGTTGATGAATTAACTTTAATAGTAAAACGTACAGCTAGAGTCTTGGATATTTTGATTGATGAAGATGCTGCTAAGGAAGTCGCTTTTAGAAGTCGTGGAACTCCTAGAATTGCAAATAGATTATTTAAGCGTATTAGAGATTTTGCTATAGTTGAGGCAGATGGTGTAATTAATTTAGATATTACTAAAAAGGCTTTACTTCGTTTAAAAATAGATGATAATGGATTAGATGAGACTGATAGAGAATTGTTATTAGCAATTATAAATAGATTTAATGGTGGACCTGTTGGCATAGAAGCTCTAGCTTCATCTATTGGAGAAGAGTCGACTACTATAGAAGATGTTTATGAACCTTATCTTTTACAAACAGGTTTATTAAAAAGAACAACTCGTGGAAGAGTTGTTACAGATAAAGCTTATGAAGTATTAGGAATAGAAAAGAGGTAATTATGCTAAGTGAAAAAGTAATTAATGCTTTTATTAATAGTAAAATTTTATCTGTTAAAGATAGAGAGAAAAAATATATTTATGATGGGATGGATCGTTTAATAAATACTGGTAATCCTAAAATAGGAAAATTAAATTCTAAGCAATTTGTTATATTTGGGTCTTCTATTTATCATAGAAGAGATGTTGAGTTGGATTTATGTATTGATTTTTATAGTAAGGAAATATTAAATTCTGTTTTATTATATGAAAAAAGTAATGATGTTAATAATTCGATGATTTGGTATTTAACGGATAAAATATGTGGAGAAGATTATTTTTGTAGTGAAGAAAGTGATTTATCTAATATTAATTTATTTAGAAATAGTATGTTATATGAAATAAAAAATAATGGTCCGGATAAAGTAGATTATTGTACATTATATGCAAATAAGGTTAAAGAATCTATGAAGAATTTAGTTATATAAGAGGTGTTTATGAAAGTAGAAGATTATGATTATAATTTACCAGATGAGTTGATTGCTCAGGTTCCTTTAGTTGAAAGGGATCATTCAAGATTACTTGTGGTAGATAAAAAAACTGGAGAAATAGAACATAAATATTTTTATGATATAGTTGATTATTTAGAAGA
>CAYJDP010000022.1:4438-12264 GCA_964368975.1 uncultured Muribaculaceae bacterium | reverse complement strand
AATAAAGCTTTAACCTCTGTAATATCCTTACCATTTATTAAAGATGAAATAGCTTTTAAATTACCATCACATCCACCATAAAAATCTACATCATATATTTTATTATTCACTATTTTAAAAGAAATATTACTTGCGCATACTCCTCTAGTTTTATAATTATAGTCCATTATTTATCTCCTTTTTTAAACACCTTTAACTTTTTATTAACTTTCTTCTTAATCTTTTTCTCTTCAGTCTCAATTACTTCTATTATTTTATTATATCCAAATAAAGTATAACAAAATAAGAAAAACACTATAAATATCAATAAAGCAATTATAAATAATAATATATCAAAACTACTATCAAACTCAATTGTAGTATCTAAATAACTATTAGTAATATAATTAAAGTAATTTTCGGTAGTTAATATTACCTCATTTTCCTTAGGAACAAAATTAACTATATTATCAAGGGTTAACTGAAGTAGTGAATCATCTATAATAACAGGATATCCATATACTTTTAATGTAGGAGGAACTACTTCAACTCTTTCATAGGTATAATCTATAATATCTTTATACAAACTATAATCCTCTTTACTAATAGCAACAACATAAGTATTCCATGCTCCACTATCATGTTTATCTATAATAAAATGAATAGTTTTCTCATCGTCATCATAACTAGCAAAAGCTTCACTCATTAAATCAACTTCAACATAACTATACCTATTAACATTAGTAGCTTCACTAAAATATATATCTTCCTCATTATATTGAAATATTAAAAATGCAACCACTATAAGTATAGTAATAACTATTATATAAATAATAGATAAAAACAACTTAATAGTAAATCTATTCTCACCTGTCTTACTTAATTTTTTATTAAATAATTTTTTTATTCTTTTTATCATAATCTACCTCTATAATAATAATAACATAAAAAAAGAAAAAAGTCATAATCATATAACTTTTTCCGCAACTTTGTTTTTTTTGTTTTTAGACGTAACAAATTTAATCTTATCAGATAATTCTTTTACAGCACCTGTCCATGAATGCTCATTAATTAAAATACCATTGCTTAGATCCTTATATGCTTTATATATTGGATTAATAGAATCACCAATAGAAGTAAATAATAAATGTCTATCAAATGCAGTATTATCAATATACCCAAATACTGTAGATAAGCTAACTAAATAATTCAATGTATCAAACTCAGCTAAATCAGTTAAATTATTCCAAGAAGAACCATTTTTAAGTTTAGTAAAATCACTTAATTTAATATAATAATCATTAAATTTAAATTTATCCAAAATTTTTCTAGCATCAACTTCAATATTTTTTAAGTATTCATCACTATATAATCTACTAGTAAAAATATCATTTGCTTTAATAACCTCATCTTCATATAAATCACTCATAATACTCATTCTTCTTAATTTACCATCTAGCTCATTTTCTTCAAAATAATCATTTTCATAAGGAAAATCTTTTAATAAGTCTAAATACTCTAAAGAAAATTCTTTATCAGTCATATCATAATCATTATCTAAATTTTCAAACAACTTATCTATTAGATTATCACTATCAGTAAAACTAAGCATTAAAAACTTAATATTACCTTGTATCTTTTTAATTTTACTATCACCTTCAGAAATCTTTGAAATCAACATCAAATCTAAACCTTTATCTTGCCCTAAAGAAAGACCATCATAATACTCATGGTTTTTAGTAGTTAATTCTTTTATTCGTTTTACTAATTTAATTACTAAATTAATATCGCCTCTTTTATCAAATTTTTTCATAATATCTCTCCATTAATGTTTCATATTATAACATCAATACCAAAAGATAACAACAAAAAAATTATTTAATTATTATTCTTAATAATATTTAATCTTTACTAAATTAGAAACATCTTCTTTGAAAAAATTATTTATTTCTTTTTCCGCTGATAAAACACTATCAGATGCATGAATTAAATTATCAGCATTATTCAAAGGATTACCTAAAGCTCTAATACAATTAGGATCATCTACTTTAACTCTATTTATATCCCAATGTCCTATTAATTTTCTAGTCTTAGAAATAACTTCATCTCCACTAACAATCATTAAAAAATGTTCACCACTAAGACCTTCTTCAATTGCTCGATTATAAATATTAATATCCACATCCAATAAATGCTTATAGTGATTACTAATTTCATCAAAAGTTAAAGATTTTTCTTCAACTTTCTCTATACATAAATTAATATCATAAAACCTATTAATAATATAATCAACCAAATTTCTTCTATATGCTCCAGGCTTAATCATCACAAAACATCTCTCCATAAAACCTCCAAAAAAAAGACAGAAAAGTCTATATAAATAAATAATCAAGTTCTAAAGATACTTCTTTATTCTTATAATATTTATCACATAAAACTACTCTGTCTTCTTCTAAACTTTTTTTAACATCTATAATTCTTTGATTACTTGATCCAATAAAAGGAACTTCAAAAGACTTATTTTCTTCTTCAAACTTACCATCTATTAAAACATCTAATTCTAAAAGTAATGGTTTTAAATTCTTATTTGATAAAACCTCTTCATAAGTAAATCCTGTATAAGCCCAAATATTAAGACCTCTTTTTTTAAATTCATGGCACAACTCAACACAAGCATCTACTTGAAAGAATGGATCACCTCCAGATAATGTAACTCCATCTTGATGTTCAACTTCATCAAACACTTCCATTACTTCTTCTATCGAAACCTCTACTCCACCTTTAAAATCCTGTGTCTTTTGATTATGACAACCTTTACAGTTGTGTGAACAACCTTGAGTCCACACAACTGTTCTAAGTCCACTACCATTAACTATTGAATCAAATTCTAAATCAGCTGCTAATCTAATTTTCATAACTTCTCCTATTTAGAATTACAAAGTTCTTTAGCACCAGAATGTTTAACACGGTCTTTTTCTTCAGATCTTTTACCATTATTGAAACGACTTACATCTCCTGCAAGATAACCTGTAACTCTTCTAATTCTTTCAAAACCTTGTCCTTCTCCTACTACTTTTTCCATAATCTCTACCTCTTTCTATTTATATTTTTTTATATAAACTAACGCCCAAGTTCAGGGTTAGTAATTTTATCTACTGATACACTTTCAAATTCACTTCTTCCACATCTTGGACATTTATCGTTAATAATTCCAACATATCCACAAACAGGGTCCCTATCAACTGGATGGTTAATAGCTCCATATCCCATTCCTGAATCCTTCATCATTAATACAACCTTTTCAAACGCTTCAACATTATTACATGTATCCCCATCTAATTCAATATATGAAATATGTCCTGCATTTGTAAATGTATGATAAGGTGCTTCTGTTTTTATTTTATTTGCAATACTTGTTTTATAATAAACTGGTACATGAAATGAATTAGTATAATAATCTCTATCCGTAACACCTTTTATTTTACCATAAATTGCTTTATCAATTGCTGTAAATCTTCCAGATAAACCTTCTGCTGGAGTTGCTAGGCAACTAAAGTTTAAGTTATATTTACTAGCATATTCATCACATCTGTTTCTCATAAATGAAACAATTTCAATACCTAACTTTTGACTAGATTTACTTTCTCCATGATGTTCCCCAGTTAAAGCTTTTAAACATTCTGCAAGACCAATAAACCCAAGAGATAATGATCCATGTTTCCAAACTTTTCTAAGTCTGTCCCCTGGTTTTAATTTCTCACCATTAGTCCAAATACCTTGTCCAAGTAAAAATGGAAAATTATAATTATGTTTACTACATTGAACTTCAAATCTTTCAAGTAATTGATCCTTAACAGAATCCATTAATTCAGCTAATTCAGTATAAAAAGCATCAATATCAGCTTTTTTTCGGTCGTCTGTAACAATACCATGTTTAATACCTAAACGAACTAAATTCATCGAAGTAAATGATATATTTCCACGTCCAACTACAACCTCATTATCAGGAGAAGTAATATCTCCAATTACTCTAGTTCTACATCCCATATAAGATATTTCAGTAGCCGGATTACCTTCTTTATAATATTGTAAATTATGAGGAGCATCTATAAATGAAAAGTTAGGGAAAAGTCTTTTAGCACTAACTTTACAAGAAAGTTTAAATAAATCATAATTTACATCACCTTCTTTAGAATTAACTCCATCTTTAACTTTAAAGATCGAAATAGGAAATATCGGAGTTTCTCCATTACCCAAACCTCTATCTAAAGATATCAAAAAATTCTTAATAACCATTCTTCCCTCAGGAGTAACATCAGTACCAAAATTAACTGATGAAAAAGGTACTTGAGCACCTGCTCTAGAATGCATAGTATTTAAATTATGAATAAATGCTTCCATAGTCTGTTCAGTACTTCTATTAGTTTTAACTAATGATTTTTCATAAGCTTTTTCAAAAATTTCTTTTACTCTTTCTCCACCTTTTACATAATCACTTAACTCACTCAAATCAAATTCTATACAATCTAACTTATCAATTTCACGAATTATTCTATCTATATTAATCAATTCTAAAAATCCATCTAAATCCATAAAATCATAAACAGTTTGTTTAAATATTTTTTTAAATGTCATTAACACCCCAGGAGCTAAATAATAATCAAGAGCAGGTATTGATTGTCCTCCATGTTGATCATTTTGATTAGCTTGAATAACTATAGCTGCAAGTGAACCAAATGTTGATATATCCTTAGGAGGTCTAACAAATCCATGACCTGTATCAAAACCATTCTTAAATAAACGACTTAAATCTATTTGACAACAAGTAGTAGTTCCCATTGCTAAGAAATCCATATCATGAATATGAATAGATCCATTATCATGTAAATCAGCATATTCTTTTTTTATTAAATAACTTTTTGCAAATTCTTTAGAAACAGTAGCTCCATATTGTAGCATAGATCCCATAGGAGAATTTCCATCAACATTAGCATTCTCTCTTTTACTATCATCCTCATTTGCACTCTTAAGTCCTAAATTCTCTAAAGATTTTAAAAATTTATGCGCTTTATTATCATCAAAAAATGATTGACGAGAAGCATTTCTTCTATCTCTATATTCTGAAAAAGATTTATAAACTTCTTCATATCCAAGTCTAGATAATTCATTTTCTATAAAATCTTGAATTTCTTCAATTTTTACTTTCTTAATATCTTTTAATTCTTTTTTCATTTTCTTTAAAACAGCTTGATAAACTTTTTGTATATCTGCAGCAGTATATTTACGATCAACAATATTTCCATCTTCATCATAATTCTCTACACTATCAAAACCTTTTTTTATTGCTAAAGCAACTTTAGCACCATCAAATGATGTTTTTTTACCATTTCTTTTAATTACTAAAACATCATCAAATAATTCACTTACTTCTACCATGATTATACCTCCAAAATTATAAATACATCTTCTGTATATTTAAAGTTTATAAAAAAAAATAATATAATGCAATAGTAAATTTTTAACTAATTTTATAAAACCCTTATATATCAACAAAATAGCAAAAAAAAAGTTTTTTTGTTTACGACAATCGAACAATTTTTTACATTTTTAACGAAATGACTTTTGTATTTTTTTAATTTTATTTGTAAAATACAAATACGCATTTCTTTATTTTTCAACAAAAAGATAAAATTACAAAAATAAAAAATAAAAAAAATAGAAAAACTATTTTTTTAATTTTTTATTTTTTATCAGTTGAACCAATTCCACCAGTTCTATCTACATCTAAAAAATTATCCTCATCACAAACAAGAAATTTTTGGAAAATTACTTGTCCTATAGCATCACCCTTTTTAATAACTAAATCTTTATCTGAAATATTTATATATTGGAAATAAAAATGCCCATCATTTGCTTCATTTTCATAATAATCAGCATCTATTATCCCAACACTATTAGCTTTCATAAAACCTTTTTTAGGACCACTACTTCTATTTACTAACATATAATACTCATCAGTTTCACAATATGCTTTTAATCCTGTAGGAACTAAACTAGGTTTATCTCCAGCCTTAAATGGAGGAATAACCATATCCTCTGCCGCTTCTACATCATAACCTGCCGCATGACGTGTCTTTCTAATTGGTAAATTAATACCTTTATCTTCATATCCTTTAACTACTTTAAATCCTCTTCCCATATTTACACTCCTATCTCTTTTTTATTTTCTATATATAATATTTTATTACCCATCTCTAAACTTTTCTTAACATCAATTACACATTGATTACTACTACCTACATATTCTAAATCTATATCAGCGTATCTTAGCAAAAACTTACCATCAAGTAATACATCAACATAGTTAATTATTTCAAACATAACTTTATCTTTAATAATCTCTTCATAAAGATATCCAGTATATAACCAAATACTCTTCATAGGAAATTTCTTTTTAACAGATTTCACTAAATCTAAAATAACACCACGATTATCTTTATATAGTGGATCACCACCACTTAAAGTAAGTCCACTACACCAATCATTTGATAACTCCATAAATATTTCATCAATTGCTTCACTATCAAATTCTAATCCTACAGTACTATCCCAAGTCTTAACATTTTGGCAAGCCGGACATTTATGAGAACAACCACTTACCCATAAAACTACTCTAAGACCTTCTCCGTTAAGCATATCATCTTTTGTAATATTATGATATTTCACTACATCGACTTCCTTTCACTTATCTCTGTCATTTTATGATCACTAAGCATAGTATCCCCATGTACTCTAGAATATGATAAATAACCATTCATTCGATCTATTTTAGTAAGATTAATACTACCACATTTACCACATATATCCATTTCTAATTCTTCATGACCACATTCATTACAATATGCAAGAGATAAATTAACTCCTTCATAAAATCCTAATTCCATTGCTCGTTCTATATAAGTAATCATTGCTTTAGTATTATAATTCAAATTATATCTAACATATTGAATCTTACCTCCACTACACAAATCCCAAAATCTCTTTTCAAGATTTTGTTTTTCAATACCACTTATATCTTCAAAAACACCACAGTGAAAACTATTAGAGACATATTCACGAGAACTAACACCTTCAACAACCCCATATTTTTTTCTAAATTGTTGCACTTGTAAACCACATAAATTTTCAGCCGGAGTTCCATATATTGCATATAAGTATTCATCTTCCTCTTTGAATTCATTTATTCGCTTATTAATAAACTCCATCACTTCAAGCGAAAATTTACCATCATTAACTAAACTCTTTCCGTTATGTAAAACTTGTAATTCATTTAAAGCTGTAATACCAAATGATGCAGTAGCTGACTTTAATATAGACTCAATTGACTCATCAGGATTTAAATTACCTCCTAAAAAACCACCTTGACAGTAAGCTAGCGGATTAGTTGAAGCTTTTCTTTTACCTAAATAACGATAAGTTCTTAAATGAATCTTTCTAATCATTTCTAAATAATAATCTAATACCTCATAAAAATCTTTTTGTTCTTCTCTTGCTTTAGCATAAATCATTGGTAAATGTAAAGAAATAGCACCTATATTAAATCTACCAATAAATACAGCTTTATCAGATTTATTCTTAGGTTTAATACCACCCTTTTCATAATAAGGACTTAAAAACGCTCTACATCCCATTGGAGAAACAACTCTTCCATATTTTTTATACATATCTGGAACATAACCTTCTCCAGTTAAACTTAAGTAATCAGGATACATTGTCTTTTTACTACACTCAATAGCATTAAGAAAACTTTCTCGCAATACACCACCGTCTTCATGAACAGCCTTATC
>CAYJDP010000022.1:0-4428 GCA_964368975.1 uncultured Muribaculaceae bacterium | reverse complement strand
TATCATATAAAAATACAAGTTTTGGAAATAAAGTTGGTTTTTTATGACCATCTTTTCCTTGCCCTTCTTTATGTACAGATAAAATAACTTTAGTAATCATCTTAGCAAATTTATCTTGATCAAGACCAAAGCTAAATGTAACAAAAGGATAATCTCCTCTACTAGAAGAAACTGTATTAAGTTTATACTCTATACCTTGATAACCTTGTTCACATTCTCTAATAGTTTTTCTAAAGGCATATTCTTCTGCTTCAACAACATACTCTTTCCCCTTAATAGATAGATATTCATCATAATATTTATTATAACTTTTAACAGCATATTTTTTTAATACAGTATCAACCTCTGCAATAGTAAAACCACCATATTGCATAGCAGTAGTATTAATAATAACATCCCCCATAACATTAAAAGCAGTTTGTAAACTCTTAGGTTCGTTATACCAAATATTACTCATTTCAAAACCATTATCTAATACACTAGTAATATCAAATAAACAACAGTTCATCGTATCTCTTCTAGCACTCATATCATGTATATAAATATACCCTTCTTTACAAGCCTGAATTTCATCACTTGTAAGAAAAAACTTTTTATATAACTCTTTATTTAAATCATTATAAATTAAACATCTTTGAGTAGATACTAAAGCACTATCAGAATTAGAATTCTCTTTATCCCCAATATAAGTAATAACTTGAGCTTGTTTATATACTTTATCTAATATATGAACAATATCTCTTTTATAATTACGATATTCTTTATAACTCTTAGCAACCATAGGATTAACTAACTCTAAAGCATTCTCAACACAATTATGAATTTGCTCAATTGTTGGATTACTCTCTTGTGACACTAACATATCATAAACCAAACTAATTATCTTATCATAAGCATCATCTGTTAATTTAATCATCGCTCTCTCAGCACTAGCCCCAACACTTTTTTTTATCTTCTCTGGATCAAACTTCTCTGTATATCCACTATTTTTTAATATAATTACTTCTTTCATAATAACCTCTCTCTATAATGATAAAAACATCATATCAAAAAAACGAAAAACATACTGTTGCATTTGCAACATATTTGTTTTTTTGTTAAAATATCCTTAAAGGAAGTGTTATATATATGGAAAAAAAAGATAAAATAAACTTTGTAAACAAAATGACAACCAACTCAAATATAAAAACATATTTAAAAGATGAAATAATTCTAAACAACTACCAAAGTAAACAGAAAATAGGAATAATTATCGAAGGAGTTGCCCAAATAATAAAAACAGATATTAATGGAAACACATCAATTCTTGGAAGACTAAGAAACTTAGATATTTTCTCAGACCTATTCTTTGTAAATACCCAAGATGAAGTATTCATAAAAACAAAAAAAGAGACAAAAGTACTCTTTATTGATCATTATCATATCTTAACATCTAATAATAAAACAGACACTATTAATTTATTTAATTTAATTATTGAAGAAAACAAAAAACTAAATGAAAAAATAGACCTATTAACCCAAAGAAATCTAAAAGATAGACTTCTTCACCTAATAAATAAATATAAAGATAAAAACAATGTATTTAAATTAACTGTTACCTACACTGAACTAGCAGAATACTTATCAGTAGATAGAGTACATCTAATGAAAACACTTACACAATTAGAAAAACAACATTTAATTAAAAGGTCTAACAAAACAATAATTTTTCTAGATAAATAAGTTGTTAAAACAAATAAAAACAATCTAACTTTCATTAGACCATTTTCTTAAAAAAACTTAATCTCGTACACATTCATATATTAATTGATTATCTACTGTATAAAATTCAATAATATCATTATTAATAATACCTATCATATTATAATCTTCAAAAAATACTTCAACCGTATCATTTCCTAAATTATAAAATCCTTCATTTATTAAAGTAATATTTCCAAATTCTTTAACATTCCCATTAATAGTACCATCTAAGTCAATACTTTCATCACTAAATCTAATATAAGTATCACCACAATCAAAATCCCCTATAATATCAACAGTACTAGAATCATCTGCATTATCACCTACTATATAAACTAAAATATAATAAACAAGTGCAATAATTGTTAAACATGCAAAAAACAAAGTTGAAATAATTAAAGCAATTTTTTTATTTCTACCTCGATTATTATAATAACTTTCATCTTTAATTAACTTACCACAATTTTGACAAACAATATCGTTATTTAAATCACTATCACAATTTTTACACTTCATATAATCAACTCCTATTAATCAATTAATCTAAGTCCAACTTTATTTTTTTCTAAATCAATGTTATCTACATAACAATCTAAAATATCTCCTACTCCAAACATTTCTGAAGGATGTTTTAAAAACTTAGTTGTAAGTTTAGATATATGAGCTAATCCATCATTTTTTAAACCAATATCTATAAAAAGTCCAAAATCAACAACATTTCTAACAGTACCTTGTAATTTCATTCCATTTTTCAAATCATCTATTTTTAATATATCACTTTTTAATATAGGTTTATCCATAGCCTCACGTGGATCTCTCTCAGGAGACTTTAATGATAAAATAATATCTTCCAAAGTATATTTATCAATACCCAACTTAGTACTATATTTATCTATATCAATACCTAAACTATCTACTAACTTAGAAGTTCCGATATCTTCAACAGTAAAACCTAATTCTTTAAGTAAACTTTTAGTAGCGTCATAACTCTCTGGATGTATACTAGTTTTATCTAATTTATTATCACCATCAATTATTCTTATAAATCCAATTGCTTGTTCATATACTTTAGGAGTAAACGACTTTAATTTCTTAACTTCTTCTCTATTATTAAACTTACCTAATTTATTACGAATATCAATTATCTCTTTAATTGATTTTTTACTAAGCCCAGAAACATAAGATAATAAACTACTACTAGCCGTATTTATATTAACACCAACACTATTTACTGTTTTAGTAACTACAAAATCAAGTGACTCATCTAACTTTTTAGGAATAACATCATGTTGATATAATCCAACTCCAATACTTTTAGGATCAATCTTAACTAATTCTGCAAGTGGATCTTGTAGTCTTCTACCAATACTAATAGCACTTCTTTTTTCTACTGTTAACTCTGGAAATTCTTCAATCGCAATATTAGAAGCTGAATATACAGAAGCCCCAGCTTCATTTACTATAATATATTCTACTTTTCTTTTAACTTCTTTAATAACACCTGCAATAAATGCTTCACTCTCACGAGAAGCAGTACCATTTCCAATAGCAATAATATAAACATTATATTTATCAATTAATTTTAATACTTCTGCTTTACTACCAACAATATCATTTCTTGGCTCAGTAGGATAAATAACACTTATTTCTAAAGGTTTACCAGTCTTATCTAAAACTGCAAGTTTGCACCCAGTTCTAAAAGCAGGATCAAGTCCTAAAACTATCTTTTCTTTCATAGGTGGAGTAAGTAAAAGTCTTTCAACATTCTCAGCAAAATTATCAATACTAACATCACTTGCTACTTCTTTTAATTCACTTCTAACTTCTCTCTCAACACTAGGTAATATAAGTCTTTTTAAACTATCTACTATAGCGCATCGAACTAAATCAGTAACAAAAGAATCTTTATTCTTAATTATTTTACTTTCTAAATATGAAACAATCACCTCTTTATCATAATCAAGTCCTACGGATAAAATACCTTCTTTTTCTCCTCTATTAATTGCCATAACTCTATGAGGCTTAATAAATTTAACTACTTCACTAAAAGCATAATATATCTCATAAGTTTTTTTCTCATCAATTGCATTTTTCTTAATCTTAGAAACTACACTACCTTCTCTAAATATAAAACTTCTAATATATTTACGATAACTTGCATTATCACTAATCCATTCACTTATAATAAAAGACGCATGCATCAAAGCATCGCTACTAGACTTAACTTTATCATTAATAAACTTCATACTAATTGATTCTAAATCTCCAGTAGTTGGAAAAGCCATAATCATTTTAGCTAAAGGCTCAAGTCCTAAAGCAATAGCTTCTGTGGCTTTTGTTTTTTTCTTTTCTTTATAAGGACGATAAATATCTTCTACTTCAACTAATTTACTACAAGCAAGAACTGATTTTTTAATGTCATCTGTAAGCATACCTTTTTCTTCAATAAGTCTTATAACATCTTCTTTTCTTTTTAATAAATTAACTTGATACTCATATACCTCATTAATTTGTCTAATCATCTCTTCATCCATTGCACCAGTAGCTTCTTTTCTATATCTTGCAATAAAAGGAACTGTATTACCCTCTTCTAACAAATTAAGTACTACTAAAACTTTATCTTTTGAAACACCTAACTCTAAAGCTATTTGTTTTATTATTATTTCATTCATATATACACCTCAT
>CAYJDP010000021.1:0-12671 GCA_964368975.1 uncultured Muribaculaceae bacterium | reverse complement strand
CCAGTAATGCCAGAAGTAGCAATGCCAACTCCTGCACCAACATTAGTAACTGAACAACCACAAACAATTCCAAATCAACAATAATAAGGAGGGAAAAGATGAAAACAATTTTTTCAGGAATAATTAATTTTATAATAGTAATAATTGTGACTCTAGCAATATTTGCAACTTTCTTATTTTTAAATACAAATGAAAATGGAATTGTTACAGTAGGTGATGGAAGCATAATTTCTATAAATGATGAAAGTATGAAAGGAACTCTGGATAAAGGAGATTTAATCGTAGTATATAAACAATCTATAGAAAATGTTGTAGAAAATGACGTAGTAACATATTTATATGAAGAAGAAAATGAAATAAAAGTATTAACAGGTAGAGTATATTTAGTTAATCAAGAAGATAATCAAACTAATTTAGTTTTAAAAGGCGATGCCCAATCTGAAGAAGAAATAGTAACTATAAACGCTACTAATATTGTAGGTAAATGGAATAATAGTCAAAAAATGGTATTTGTAGGATCTGTATATGACTTTATTTTATCACCACTTGGATTTATAATTGTAATTACTATTCCATTAGTAATGTTACTTGGATATGTAATAATAAAATTAATAAAAAAACAAAAGAAAAATAAAAATAATATTGAAGAAGATACATCAATGATGGAACAAACAACTGATTTAAATTCGATTGAACAAGAAACTCCTGTTGAACAGTCGCCAGAAGTTATAAATACAGATGTTGAACTACCTATACCTCAAGTATCCGAGAATATAGAAACACCAATCGAATTACCTATACCTCAAGTAACTGAGACTATAGAACCAGCACAACCAGAAGAAATAGTTGAACAAGCAAACTCTTCAGATGATGATATAGAAGTACTATAAGAGTAGAAATACTCTTTTTCTTTTTATAAATAAATGTTATAATTAATATAGGAAGTGATAAAATGAAAAAAATATCTATTATTTCACTACATTTAGGATATGGAGGAGCAGAACAAGCTGTAACTTCATTAGCAAATATGTTATCAAAACACTATGAAGTAGAAATAATTTCAACGTATAAATTATATCAAAACCCATCATTTCATATAGAAGATAATGTAAAAATAACCTATTTAATAAATAGCGATTTACCTCTTAAATTAGCAGAATATAAAATATTATTAAAAAAACGTAAATTAGCTAATTTATTTAAATTATTATATAAAAATTATATAAAAAAATTCAAAATAATAACTATGTTTAAAGATTTTATTCTAGGAACTAAAATGATGGTATTTGATAGAAAATCTAAATTAAAAAAATATTTAGAAAATTCTTCTGCAAATATAATAATAAGTTCCAAAGAAATGTATAATGAAATTCTTGGTAATATTAATAATGATAAAATAATAAAAATAGGCTGGGAACACAATCATCATAATAACGATAGCACTTATATAGAAAAAGTAACTAACTCTGCAAAAAACTTAGATTATTTAATACTAGTATCTAAATCATTAACTGATTATTATAAGGATAAATTAAAAGATACTAATTGTGAAGTAATTCATATTTCTAACGTATTAGATGAAATCCCTAAAAATAAATCATCTTTATCAAATAAAAAACTTGTATCTGTAGGAAGACTTTCTAAAGAAAAAGGATATATAGATTTATTAAAAATTATGAAAAACCTTAATAATAATGAATGGACTTTAGATATTATTGGAAATGGTGTTGAATTTGATAGTTTAAATGAATATATAAAAGAAAACAAGTTAACCAAAATAGTAAAACTACATGGATTTCAATCAAAAGAATATATAAATAGTATTTTAAAGGAATCATCTATTTACCTAATGACATCTCATTCTGAATCATTTGGAATAGTATTGATTGAAGCAATGTCCTATAACTTACCATGTATTGCATACTCTTCAGCAATAGGTGCAACAGAAGTTATTAAAAACAATGAAAATGGTTACTTAATAGAATCAAGAAATATAAACGAATATTTAAATAAATTGAATTATCTAATGAATAATCAAGAAGAAAGAAAAAGACTTGGAAATAATGGGTATAATTCTATTCAAAAGTATTCTAAAGAAAATGTTAAAAAACATTGGATTAAAATAATAGAAGGGAAATAAAATAATGAAAAAAATAATGTTTATAGCATCAACTGGAGGTCATTTAAATGAATTACTTCAATTATCTCCAATGTTTAATAAATATGATTACTATTTAATTACCGAAAAAACAAAGTCAAATTTATCTTTAACAAAGAAACATAAAAAAATAAATTTCTTAATATATGGTAGTAAAAGTCATAAATTAGTTTACCCATTTAAGTTAGTAGCAAATTGTTTTAAAAGTCTATTTTTTTATTTGAAATTTAGACCAGATTATATTATAACAACCGGTGCTCATATCGCAGGACCAATGTGTTGCATAGGAAAAATATTAGGAAGTAAAATTATCTATATAGAAACATTTGCCAATATTTCATCTAAAACAATAACTGGTAAAATAATATACAAATTTGCAGATAGATTTATAGTACAATGGCCATCGATGAAAAATCTATATGAAAAAGCAATAGTAGGAGGGTGGATTTATTAATGATATTAGTAATGTTAGGTACTCAAGATAAATCATTCGAAAGATTACTTAAAGCTGTTGAAAAACAGGTTAAAAATAAAAATATAAATGAAAAAGTATTAGTACAAGCAGGAACTACTAAATATAATTCAAAATATTTAGAAATATTTGATTTATTACCTGAAGAAGAATTAACTAACTTAATAGAGGAAAGTTCATTAGTTATAACACATGGAGGAGTATCTTCAATTCTTACATCTCTTAAAAAGAATAAAAAGGTAATAGCAGCAGCAAGATTATCAAAATATAAAGAGCATGATAATGATCACCAATTAGAAATAATAAAAGAATTTGTAAAAGAAGAATATATCCTAGAATTATCTGATTTTGATAAACTAGATAAAACATTAATAGAAATAAAAGAATTCACTCCAAAAAAATACAAAAGTAATAATCAAAAATTCATAAATGATTTAACTAATTATATAGAAGAAACTAATCATACTCATTGGTTAAATAGATTATTCAAAAGAAAATAGTTCACAGTACATGAACTATTTTTTTATTAAACTAATTTCATCAGTCAATTTAATTGTATTATCTTCAAATTTATAATGAAATAAATTAATATCTTCATCACAATAACGCTTAGTATCTTTATAAATATCTAATACTAAAAAACCTGGTTCACTATGTAAATTATTTGAGTTACATAAATTTGAACAAGCAGGAACTTTAACATACGAAGCATTATCTCCATAAGAATTATAACTAAAAATATGAGAATGTCCACTAAAAGTAAATAAAGAATTTATTTCATCACTAAAACAATTTTTATAATTTCTAATAGGATGCTTAAAAGCAACAATATGATTTAAAATAGAAATATAGGCTCTTTTATATCCCATAGAAATAAAATCACTTCTTTCTCTTTCAAGCATCGATTCTAATTTATACCCACCTAAATTATATTCATAATCGTGATTACCTAGTAAAAAATAACTTCTAGTATCTTTATTTGAAGGAACTCTATTAATAAATTGTTCAAAAGATTTCTCAAAACTTTCAAACTTATCAACCTTTGAATTATTAAAATCAAATAAATCTCCTAAAAAGAATAAATCTTTAATATTATTATTATTCGCATAGTCATACATCATTAATAAATTATCAACACTTTCTTGAGAAGATCCAGCATGATAATCACTCCATAAAATTATTTTTTTAGTAGAATTAATTTTATTATATAAATAATTATCATAAAACATAGAACTAGCTTCAAATGCAAGATCTTCATCTTTAACAACTTTAGAAAATTTATATAAAACAAATAATAATTCAGATTTAGATAAGTTAGTAATATCTAACATTTCTTCAAAAGAATAACTATATTGTAATAATTTGCTTAATTTAGATACTAACATAAATTCCTCCTAAAAAAAAAGTTACTTTAATTATAAAATAAAAAAAATAAAATAGATATAAAAAAAATAAAAAATATGATATATTTTATATTAGGAGAATCATTTATGAAGAAAAAAACATTATATTTATTTATAATTATAATTATATTAATTATATTCTTATTATATGGACCAATTACATATTTCAAAAATACCGTAATAACTACATCGTTAAATACTAATTCTGCACATTGGATTGCCCATATTTTATATAGTGATAAAGTAATAGAAGAAGTACTTAATAATAATAGAATAATTCAATCAACAATATCATCAAATCCAGAATTAATTGATTTTAAACAAGATATATATCTAGATGAGTATGATAAACAAATAATGCAAAAAGATAATGAAGAATATAATATAATCGAAATAAAAGGTAAATTATATCAAGGATACTTAGTTGCAATATATAATCCCTCTAAAGTAGAATTGTTAGTATCAAAAGAACTTGGTTTACAAGGAGAATATATAACAGACGTTGCAAAAGATAATAATAGCAAAGTTATAATGAATGCAACAGGTTTTTATGAAACAAATTATGATTCAACAGGAGGAATACCTCATGGAAACATTATAAAAAATAATGAATTAATTTATAGTGGACCAATTAATAATATTGGTGGATATATTGGATTTTCCTCAGATAATAAACTTCTTTTAGGAAAATATGAATTAGAAGAAGCTCTTAATATTTATAAAGATGCAATTGAATATGGCCCTTTTTTAATAGTGAATAATAATAAAAGTGAAACATTAGGAGATGGAGGAGCAGGCCTTGCACCAAGAACTGCAATAGGGCAAAGAAGTGATGGAACAGTCCTATTTTTAGTAATAAATGGAAGACTACCTACAAGTATAGGCGCAACTTATAATGATTTAATTGAAGTAATGTCAAATTATAAAGCAGTAAATGCTGCTAATCTAGATGGAGGTTCATCTTCACAATTATTAATTAATAATGAAATAATAAACACTCCAGTTGGTGGAGGAGAAAACGGATTAAGACAATTGCCAACCTTCTTTTCTTATAGTAAATAATAGTTGAAAAAAACTAAAAAAAATGATAATATTTATACTAGAGGATAATAATTATGGCAAAGAAAAAAACAAAAAAAATAAGTAAACAAAATATATTTAATATAACAAGCATAGTTATAATGATAATAATTCTTATAATATATGGAATAAGAAGTATGAATTACTATGCATTAGAAAATAAACCAATAGAGCAAGAATTAAATTTAGTAAAAAACATTTTATCACAAAATCAAATAATAACAGAAGGCACAGGATTATATCAATCAAAAGAAGAATATTATTTTGTAGGACAAGTTCCTAATAATTATGTAATGTTTAATAATCAAATATTTAGAATACTAAGTATATCTAATAATGAAGTAAAACTAATATCAGAAGAAAATACCTCTATTTTTATGTATGGAAACACTTCATCATATCAAACATCTAATATTAGAAACTACTTAACAAAAACAGATATATCTAATAGTGGAATATATTTAAATACAATAAATAATTATGAAGAAATATTAATAAAAACAAAATATGAAGAAAGTACAATAAAGGATAGCAAAATATCTCATTCTAATGAAATACAAACAGATTATATAACAACACTTACTTTAGATGATTATATAAAAGCAGGCGCTAATACAAGTTTTATAAATAATAATAAATACTTTCATATTATAGGTCTTGATGAAAATAATAATAAATTATACATAGATGAACTAGGAACAATAAGTACGGATTTAACTGATAATTCTTATGGAATAAAACCAGTAATAACTCTAAAAGAAAATACTGATATATTAGCAGGAATAGGTACTGTAGATAACCCTTATATAATAAATCAAAAAGATAACACTAATTATATAAATAATTTTTTTATTTTAGGAAATGACACATATAAAGTTTACGAAGAAACATCTACTCATTTAAGACTAGTATTAAATGATGGAATAAAAGAAGATAATCAATTATTAGAATTATCTTATAGTAATACAAATTCACTATTTGATCCAACAGATAAAAATAATCTAGCTTATTATTTAAACACAACTTATTTAAACAATCTTTCTTATAAGAATCAATTACTAGATTGTACTCACTATACTGGAGAAATAAGTGACTCAACAAATAATTTATTTCAAAGTATATACACTAATCATACTATATCAAAAATAGGTTTATTAAATATTTTTGATTATAATGCAGTGCCTAATTTAGCAAATTACTATTACTTAAATAATATATCTCCATCAACAGATATAGCTTTAGTTAATAATAATATTGGAATACTAGAACAAACTAATGTAGAAGAAGAAAAACATATAGTGCCAACTATATGTATAGATAAAACAAAAATAATAAAAAATACAGGGGATTTAGAAAATCCACATACAATGGAGTAATGAATGAAAAAAATAAAAAAAACAACTTACCTAATTCTTATATTAGACTTACTAGTAGTAGGTTGTTTTTACGTAGTTTATTTAACTGATTTTAAAACATTTTGGATAACTACAGCAATGACAACTATGTCACATAAGTATTTAGCATACACTTTTTATTCACAAGAAACAATAGATGAAGTATTAAGTAAAAATTATATAGAACAAAACTTAGAAGATGTAGACTTATCACAAATAGTTTTAACTGACCCTAGTAAAAGAACAACATTCTCTTCAACTTATGAAGAAGATCTTTTCACAAAAGAACCAGGGAATGATATTTATAAAATAATAAATATCGAAGAAAAAAACTTCAAAGGATATTTAACAGTAATATATGATCCAGCTAATGTAGAATTAGCAACTCCTAAAAAATTAGGTATACAAGGAGAATCAGTTAATAAACTAACTACTAATAACAATGGTATTATTGGAATTAATGGTGGAGGATTTGAAGATTTAGATGGATGGGGTAATGGATCAACTCCTTATGGAAGTATAATAGAAGATGGAGAACTTATTTGGACTCATCCAGGAGGAAGTGGTCAATTAATTGGATTTACTACTGATAATAAAATGTTACTAACATCAAAAACACCTGAAGAAGCAATCGCTATGGGTATGGAAGATGCTGTAGAATTTGGACCTAATTTAATAGTAAATGGAAAAGTATCACAAATACATGGCGATGGAGGATGGGGTACTGCACCAAGAACAGTTATAGCACAAAGAAAAGATGGAATAGTTTTATTTTTAGTAATTGACGGAAGACTACCAGGTCATAGTATTGGAGCAACTATGAATGATGTAATAGAAGTACTTCTAAGATATGGAGCATATAATGCTGCAAATCTTGATGGAGGAGCATCAACTACAATGTCATATAATGGAAAACTTTATAATAAACCTTCAGCTGGAGCTGAATATGGTGGAAGAACTGTATCTAATGCTTGGATAATAGAAAATCCAAAAGGAGAATAATATGCAAAAAAAGACAAAGATAATTACAATTATATTAATATTAACTTTAATAATTGGAGCAATATCTGTCTTTTTTGTTTACAAAAAAACAGAAGAAAAAGAAATAAAATTGCTAGAAGAAGAAACAAAACTAATTGAATTAATTAATTCAAAGTATTCAACCTATGTAAAAACAACTAAAGAAACAAATATTTATAATAAAGAGTATCAAGTAGTAGGAAAACTTCCAATAAATTATGAATTAACTCTAAAAGAAATACCTATTACTAAAGATACTAAATATTTTGAATACCAATTAGAAGAAAACACTTATTATATTGATTACAATGATATAGAAAATTTAGAAAACTTAACTATAAAAGATAATAGATATAAAAACTATATTCCATTTAATGAAAACATTAAGACAACAACAACTAACTTATATCAAAATAATGAATTAAAAATAACTCTAAATTCATCAATAGAAAAACCAATTATAAAAAAAGATGATAATATCTCATATATAGAATTTAATAATGAATTATATTATGTAAATAATAATGAAGTAGAAATAATACCTAGTAATAATAATACATCATCAATTGAAACATCTATTCCAGTAACAGTTTATCATTTTATTTATCCAGATAATGAAACGTGTAATGAAATAATTTGTCATCCAATATCTCAAGTAAGAGAACATTTTGATTATTTAAAAGAAAACAATTACTTTACTCTAAATACTAAAGAAGTAGAATATTTCCTTGATAATAAAATAAATCTACCAGAAAATTCTATTCTTATAACAATAGATGATGGAGCAAGAGCAGAAAATATTATTCCTCTACTAGAAGAATATCAAATGAATGCTACACTTTTTCTAGTAACATCTTGGTATTCAAAAGATAATTTCCAAAGTAATTATTTAGAAATAGCATCTCACACAAATAATTTACATACTCCAGGAGTTTGCCCCACAGGACAAGGTAGTGCCTTAACTTGTCTAAATAAAGATGAATTAGTACAAGATTTAAAAACAAGTAGAGAATTACTTAATAATACAGAAGCATTCTGTTATCCATTTTATGAATTTAATAATCATGCAATTACTGCAGTAAAAGAAGCTGGTTTTAAAACAGCATATATTGGTGGACAACAACAAGTAACTAAAAAAGCTAATCGCTTCCAAATACCCAGAATAACTATTTGGAAATCAACATCCCTTCAAGAATATATAAATTACGTAAAATAAATAATTATAAATGAAACAATAAAAAAAAGATGAGAAATCATCTTTTTATGCTTTTTGTAATAATTTTACATTAGTATTTTCAGGAATAAAATTATTATAATTAATAATAGCAGTATATAACTCAGTATTAAAATAATTTTCTCTAGCATTTCCTCCAAACTTAATCATACAATGTAGTTGATCCAGAGGAATTTTACAACTGGTAAAACCACCTCTAATTTCTTTTTCATCTAAAGAAATATTTTTATCCTTAACTAAATTACCCTCAGGTATAAAAAAATATGTGGTTTCAGTAACTTTATTAGTACAAGTATTTTTATATAACTCAGGATAATCTTTTAAATAATGTGTAGTCTTTAAAAACTTTGTAGGAACACCTACTAAAGAACAACCAAGTTCTTCACTTAATTCTCTTTTTAATGCACTATAAGTAGTTTCATCTTTTTCTATTTTACCTCCAGGTAAAATTAATATATCACCACATTTTGTAATAGTAATATTTCCATAACTATCTATGATTAAAGCTCTTACTTTCTTAGATTTTTTTTCTATCATATCCTCTTTTAAAAAATATGGATTAAAAACTACATCTCTCACACTAAACACCTCTATACTAATTATACAACTATAAAAAAATAAATCAATAAATAAATAAAAAAAAATAAAAAGTTGATTTTTTTACATGATAAGGGTACAATATATATATATAATAGAATGAGGGTGAAAAAATGAATGTAATAAAAGAATTTATATTTAAAATAAGATATATGATATTAATAATTTTTATTTTAGTTGTTTTTTTAATAGGTAGTACTTATGCTTGGGTAAATATTGAAGTATTTGGAACTAAGACTCATACTGTTTCAACAGGTAATTTAGTCATCACATTAGATGAATCTACTTGTAGTGGAATTAGTTTAAGTAATAATTACCCAATTAGTGATAATGAAGGAATGGCTCAATTAGCCTGTACTTTTACTATTGAAAATAGTGGGACATTAGATTCACAATATTCAATTTATTTAGATGATTTAGAATTATCTAGTGGAGAAAGAATAAGTGATTCTAATGTTAAATATTCATTAGTAAAAAATGGATCTAATAGTACAGGGTTAGTATCTGATACTGGAGTTAATCCTACTAGAGTGTTAGATAATGGTATTATAAATGCTTCTAGTACTAATACTTATGAATTAAGATTTTGGATCGATAGTAATTCGGGTAATGAAATTGCTGGTAAGAGTTTTTTTACAAAACTTAGAGTAGAATCAATTAATTATGAAGAAAGTGGTTGTACTGATTTACCAACTTATGGAGGAATACCAAATGAACCTGAATTAGTAGGGGATATGATACCGGTTATATATGATGGAACAAATTGGATAAAAGCGGATATAAATAATGTAGATAATACTTGGTATGATTATGATGAACAAATGTGGGCAAATGTTGTTACTGTTACAGAAACCAATAGAGCAACACATGTTGCGGCAGCAGTAGGTACAACAATACCAATGGAAGATATAAATACCTTTATGGTATGGATACCAAGATATTCTTATACAATAAAAGATACTTATGGAGTACAAGGCTGTGGAGGTGATACTCCTGCAGCAACATCACCTGGAGCATTTGATATTAAATTTATTGATTCAAATACTACTGATTTAGGTAGTGCAGAGTACACTGGTGATACAGCAGAAAACTGGTTTACTAACTCAGCTTTTTGTTGGGGAAATAGTTGTGATGATGAAGCGACTAGAGTAAACGAAGAAAATAAAGAAATTTCAGGTATTTGGGTAGCAAAATTTGAAAGTAGTCATAGTACATGTACAATTTATAGCTGTGGGGGTAATTCTTCAAATCAACCAACATCAATTCCAAATATTCGTAGTTGGAGAGATGTTAATGTATTTAATGCATTTAATAGTGTTCAGCAATATATGAATAGTACTAGCGGAGAAACAATTTATGGATTAACTGGGGATAATTATGATGCTCATATGATGAAAAATACAGAATGGGGAGCTGTTGCATATCTTACGCAATCGCGTTATGGAAAATATGGAAATGAGGATTATACTGGAGTTAATAAAGAAGTTGCAATAAATAATTGTCAATCAATGATTACTGGTATTGCTGGTGATACAGTTACTGCTAGTATGACTACTACTACTTGCACTACAAATACTTATGATACAGAAATAGGTCAAACAGCATCAACTACTGGAAATATAACTGGAATATATGACATGAATGGCGGAGCAAGAGAATATGTAATGGGTACGATGCAAAAAGACAATTTATTTTATTCAAATTTATCTGGTTTTACGACTGCTCCTGAAGCAAAATATTACAATAGTTATAAATATGGAAGTGGTTATAATGAATACCATAGATATATAAAAGGAGATGCTACAAAAGAAATGTCAGGATTTTATAGAGATTCAGCAAGTTTTGTTCATTCAGAAGTAACATGGTTTTTTAGAGGAGGATATTATAGTGATACTACTCATTCAGGACCTTCAAAATTTAGAAGTGAAACAGGGACTAATTTTGTAAATGCCTCATTTAGATTTGTTATTTCCTAAAAGTTAAAATATATTATCAATATACAAGAGGTGAGAAGTATGAAAAACATAAAAAATAAATTATTTAATATTAAAAGTTATGCTATAGTTGCTTTTTTTATAGTTATATCTATTTTACTAACAAGTTATGCTTGGTTTACATTAGAAGTAAGTGGAGTAAATAACTATTCAATAAAAGTTGTTGATTTAAAAGCAAATATTACCTCAACTGATTTAATTGATAAAAAAATAGTAATTGCACCTAACGAAGAAAAAGAAATAGAAGTAGAATTATCTAATAATAATAATATAGACGCTAAGTTTAATTTCTTTTACTCTTCTACTTCTATTGATGCAATTGCAGCATATAAAAATGACTTAGATTTACCACCTGGTGAAGAAGGGGAAGTTATAGAAAAAGGTATTAGCAAGACTTACAATTTAGTTATTACTAATAAATCAAATGCTGAACAAACTATTACTTTTGATAGTTTAGTTGGATTTACTCATAACCCTTTATCGTTACCTGAAAATAATTTAGAATTAAATGAATATGTAAATACACCTATGAATTATACTGTTAATTCAGTTAATGAAATGATAGAAAAAACAAATCTTAAAGAAGGAGATATAGTTACTACAATAAGTTATCACTTAGATAAAAATCGAGGTGGTGCTAAGTATGATATTTTATCTACTACAACAGAATCTGTTGATAATGTTAATGTTTTTCAATTAGATAACGGTTTATATGCAAAATTTTCTGATACTAGTGGTAGTTTGACTATTGACCATTATGGTCTTCATGGAGATGGTATCAATAATGATTCAGATATAATTAATAAGGCTATAGTTGATGGTATATCAATAAATTTAGTTAAAGATGATTATGTATTAGAATCTCCAATTAATATTGATAATATAAATAATGTTAATTTTACATTAAATAATTCTAATATAATAATTTCAGATAAATTTAATTCTGATAATTCTATTATTAATATAAGTAATTCTTCAAATATAGTTATTGATGGAATATCTACAGTAATTGCATCAGGAAATAGTAAGGAATATAATAGTATTTTAAATATTTCTAATAGTAATAATATTAATATAAATAATTCAAATATAGAAAATTTTAAGAGTAAAGAATTATTTGAATTTACAAATTCTTCAAATATTAGTTTTTCAAATAATACAATTGTTCATGAATATAATAAGAACACTACTGTATTTAATGACTCTACTAGTTTAGTTAGTAATAATACTATTAATATTACATCATCTAATGATTCAACTATTAGTTTATTTAATAATGTAAATACTATTACAAATAATAATATAACTAGTAATAATAA
>CAYJDP010000020.1:0-12882 GCA_964368975.1 uncultured Muribaculaceae bacterium | reverse complement strand
TCATAAATTTTATATTATAAAAGTCTAAATCTTTTAATAGTCTTTTCTTATTTTCATTTGGAGTTATCATTAGAATTTGTTTATTTATATATTTTTTTAACATATTTTATCACCTTTAAATATTATATCATGAATTAATACGTTTGTTTTCTTTTTCTAATTGTTTTAAACTTTTCTTAGGTGTAGGTAGTTTTTCTGGTAAGGTGTTATTATGCTTTTTGATGAATTTTCTGATATCTTTCCCTACTTCATAATGGGCATTACTGTTATTTTTTTATTTTTAATTTTTTGACTAGTTTGACTTATTCTAAAAAGATTTGCTGATAATTCATCACTTCCCATATTATCTAAGATATCTTCTCTATATCTCAATTTTTTTCTTTTAGTTATATCATCTGCTGTTTCTCCATTATATAAACCTTTATATCCAGCATTAGTAAAATTATCAAAATTTTTAACTCCAGCATTACTTGCTATTTTATATAAAATTAAATTTTTGTCTTTAGTTTGTTTTCTAATATAAAATCTTTTTTCTATTTCATTTAATTCTTGATATTCTTCTTCGTTTAATTCTTGTTTTCTAGTTTGAACTGCAAAATATGTTTGTCCTAGGGCAATAGCTTTTTTTCTTGGATCAGAGTTTTGTACTATAAGATAACAAGCATACCTTGATAGTTTGTAGTCTTTTATTTTTTTTGTTGCTACACCGGTATTTACTATTTTCCTAACCTCAGGAAAATAGTCATTTGGATTTTTCTCACTATTTATACAACTTTCAATTGAGATTTTGATGACTTTATGAAAGTTCTCCCATTTGGAATATTCCAAGACTTTCATTAATTCTCTTGCTTCCCAATATTCATTGCCTTGATCATCAAATCTTTTTATTGTTTCAAATACTACTTCTTTGTAATTTTTTATTTCTATCACAAATTCCTCCTATCATTTGGTTATTAATTATTTCTTCATTATAATTATTATCCAATAGTAGTTGAAACACCTCATAAAAAAGCAAAAAAAAACAACTATTATTCAGCTGTTTCTTTATTAATTACTACTTTACCTTTGTAGCTTCCACATTTAACACATACTCTATGTGGTTTAATTACTTCACCACAACTAGTACATTTAGTCATTCCTGGCATATCCATAGCCATGTGACTTCTTCTCATTCTTTTTCTAGTTTTTGAAACTTTACGAAAAGGAACTGCGAATAGTTGAATATCTAATTTCATCATTATAATCACTCCTCTTTAAAATTTTCTAATAAATCTGCGAAAGGATTGGTTTCTTTTTTTAACTCGTCTTCGCTAATTAATTTCCATCCATCCCCGTTGTATTTACTGAGATCCTTAACCTTAGTAAAATTTAGGGGAATCTCTAGTAGTATATTTTCCCATAAAAATTGAAAAATATCAAGTGTATTTTGATTTTTTTTGCAATTTTCTTCAATTAAATCATTATATTCAATAAAAATTGGGTAATTTACTGGTTCTAAAGATATTGAATCTTCTATTATAAGATTGGCATTTACTTCTACTTCAAAATATTCTTTTTCATCTTCTGTTATTGTAATAACTCCATTTACTTTAATTTCATCTATAGAGATTACACCTTCATAATTTTCATAATATTCTTTTGGTAGATTATATACTTCTTCTATTTTTAAATCTTTTATACTTTTACTATGTAGTAAACTTAAATCTATTTCCATATTATTCACTTCCTTTAACTAATGCAACTCCATTATTTTCTTCTATTATTTGAATTAATCCATTATAATTTAGAATTGCTCCAGATAAATTATTGTTTTCATTAGTTGTCCAAACTCTAATACTATATTCTTTTTCTTCATTTGGATCAATTGTTGTTTCTAGTAAAATACCTTCTTCTAGTGAACTTAATGTATAGATAACAGTATCTTCTTTTTCTTCTCTAATTGATACTTTAATTATATCTTTAGGAATTAGTGATGAATTTTCTTCTTCATTTAATTCTTTGTCATCTACTAAATTAATACTATAATCAACAGTGTGATCTTGATTATTTTCCACTTTGAAAGTATATGCTTTAGATGATAGTCCAACAGAATCTGTTACTGGTGTTACTCTATTTAGAGTTACTTTTTCTGCAGTTGTCTCTTGAAATGTTACATCTAGTGAATTCGAATTATATTCTTTTATTCTACTACTTTCAAAATGATTATAAATATTATATGTTCCTACTATTGCTGTTAATAATATTATAGTTATATAAATCAGTTCTTTTATTCTTTGTTTTTTAGCATTATAATACATGCTTCACCTCTTTTTTAATACTATAGCTTTCTTGCTTCGATATAATTATAGTCTATTTAGTTACTAGAGTCAATTAATATTATTTGATTTTACACTTAAATCTTTGATATTGCATCTTTTATAGTATCTACTGATGTTTGTAAGTCATTAGTTTCTTTTTCATTAAGAGATACATATACTCTTTTATTTACACCTTTTCTATTTATAATAGTTGGATTACCTATATATATATTATTTTCTTCATCATACGAAGAAATTGTCATTATTGTATTTTCATCTCCTAGAATTGCATTAGTTATTCTAACAAGACACATTCCTATTCCGTAATAGGTTGCACCTTTTCGATTAATTATTTCATATGCTGCTTCTTTTACATCAGTTGTAATTTGTTGCATTTCTTCTTCTGACATAAAATCCTTTATGTTTTGTAGTCCTATTGTTACATTACTCCAAGGAATTATTTCACTATCTCCATGTTCTCCTATTACATATGCATGAACATTTTTTGGAGATATGTGTAATTTATCACCTATCATATATCTAAGTCTAGCAGTATCAAGAGTTGTTCCACTACCGATAACTTTATGATGATTTAGACCAGATTCTTTCCATGTTATATAAGTCATTATATCGAGAGGGTTTGTTGCTACTAAGAAAATTCCGTCAAATCCTGTTTTCATAATTTCATTAATAATCACTTTAAATATTGATGCATTTTTATGAATTAAATCCATTCTTGTTTCCCCAGGCGCTTGGTTAGCTCCAGCTGCTATACATATAATATCTGCATCATGACAATCTTTATATGTTCCTTTAGTTATTTTTATTTTTGATGGAGCAAATGCAAGGCAATGGTTTAAATCCATTACCTCTCCCTCTACTCTTTTTTCGTCTAAGTCTATAAGTACTAGTTCATTTACATAAGTTCTTTGATTTACAAGTCCATAAACATAACTCATTCCTACATTACCACAACCTATTAATACAACTTTATTTTTCATATTTATCCTCTTTTCTTCTTTTAAAAATCACAATTTCCTGGTGTTCTAGGATAAGGAATTACATCTCTAATATTTTCTATTCCTGTTAAATACATTATTAATCTTTCAAATCCCATACCAAATCCTGAATGAATTGTTGTTCCATATTTTCTTAAATCTAGATACCATTCTATTTCTTTTGAATCTATTCCGAATGAAGTCATTCTTTCTTTTAAGATATTTAAGTTTTCCTCTCTTTGAGATCCACCCATTAATTCTCCCGAACCTGGAACAATTAAATCTACTGCTGCTACAGTTTTATTATCTTCATTTAATTTCATATAATACGCTTTAATATCTTTTGGCCAATTTTTTACGAATACTGGACAATTGAAATGATCTGTTAAATATCTTTCATGTTCTTTGGCTATATCTTCTTCGTATGACGGAGTAAATTCCCATTTATTAGTAGCTTTATTTAAAATATCTATTGCTTCTTTATGATCAATTCTTACAAATGGAGCATCTATTATCGAAGTTAATTTTTCTACTAAATTATCTTTATTATAACTTTGTAAGAATTCTAATTCATCTTTTGCATTATCTAAGATATATTTTACTATGTATTTTAACATATCTTCTTCAATATTCATTAATTCTTCTAAGTCACAAAAACATATTTCTGGTTCAATCATCCAAAATTCATTTACATGTGTTTTTGTATTTGAATTTTCACTTCTAAAAGTTGGCCCAAAAGTATAAATCTTTTTAAATCCATGAGCAAATGTTTCTCCATGTAATTGTCCGCTTCCAGTAATGTATGCTTGTCTTTTAAAGATATCTTTTGTCATATCAACTTTTCCATCTACTGTTGGTAAATCATTCATATTTAGAGTTGTTAATTTAAACATTTGGTCAGATCCTTCACAGTCAGCTGTTGTAATTAATGGTGTGTGTACATATACATAATTATTATTTCTAAAATATTCATGTATTGCAAACGAAGATAAACTTCTTATTTTAAATACTGCATTAAATAGGTTAGTTCTTGGTCTTAAGTGAGCAATACTTCTTAAGAATTCCATGCTATGTTTTTTTGGTTGTAATGGATAATCCTCAGTAGATGATCCTAAAAGAGTAATTTTTGTAGCTTGTAATTCTAAATCTTGTTTCCCTCCTTGACTTTCTTTTATAATACCTTCTACTTCTATTGATGAAGATAAGTTATATTTACTTATTTCTTCAAAATTAATTAAGTTATTATCATATACTACTTGTATTGGTTTATTTCTAGTTCCATCGTTTAATGCGATAAATCCAAAACTAGCTTGTTTACGATGATTTTTTATCCATCCTGATAATTTTACTTCCTTGTTGATATATTCTTTATTTATATTATTTAAATCCATTTTTTTAATTCCTTCCTTACATTGAACGTCCATTATTTAGGGTTTGTTCATTTATTTGTTCATTTGCATATGTTTCTAATTCATCAAGTTCATCTAATAAAGACATTGCCTCTGGTGTATTTCCTAATTGAGCAATTATTTGTCTTCTAATTGAAGCTATATCTAACAAACTACTTCTTGCCATATTAGCTGTTGTTTGTCTCATTCTATTTGGTGGTTGTACTGGGAATTGATTAAGATTTTCCATTGGTGAACCATCATTTAAAACACTTTTCATCGCTTTTAAATTATTTGATACTTTTGTTTGAGTAAGTGCTTTTACTATAGGATTATTCATTAATATATTTCTTGGATGTCTTATTTCTCTTTTTGATTTATTAATTAATTTCCTTAAAGATTTTTCTATTTCTTTTTTTCTATCGTTTTCGGGATTAGTTAAATTATTTTTATAATCCGCAATTATAATATGATTATCTCTAACATCATTTAATACTTCTCTTTGTTCATTTAAATGATTAGGATTTATTTCTGGTTGTTCTGTTTCTCTTTCTTCTGGTGTTGGAGCAGGTGCTGGCGGTGTTGGTTGTGGTGGATTAGGTCTTGGTTGTGGCGTTGGCTGTGGCGATGGATTTGGTCTTGGCTGTGGTGTTGGTTGTTGATGTGTGTGATTATGATGATTATAATTATTTACATCACCATTATTTATAATAGTATCTCCTACTCTATTATCATTATTTATAATAGTTTGATTATTTGCAGTATTTTGATTATTTGTAGTAGTAGCTTGATTATTATAATTATTATAAACTGGTTCGTTACTATTATTCACTTGTTTTGAAAAAGTTTTTTCACCATCAGTTAACTTAGGTGTTTCTACTTTAGGTATATCATCGATCATTTTAGATATATCATCTTTAGAAGCCATATTTGTAGGAAATTCTTTTTCTTTAGATATCGGTTCTTTTGAATAATCATTTGTTATATCATTAGTTGTGGGTTTATAATCTTCTTTTTTGATACTATGGTCATCTATTTTTTGATTATTTATTCTATTTCCAAATTCTTTTTCTTCTTTTTTATCTGGATTAGTTATTAATGATAAAGCTTTAATAGCTGCAACTATTGGGATAGATAAAATTATTCCTGTATTATATAAAGTTTGATTTTTTCTTTTACCTTGTTTTTTAGCTTGTTCAAGTTGTTTTTTTCGGCGTTTTTGGTTAAGTCTCCATCTTTTTAACCTATTTTTTGCATTTAATACTTTTGTTTCCATATAAACACTCCTTGTTTTCTTTTATTATTATATCATGTATTAATTATTTGGTCTATTTTTTTTATTAAGACATATCTAGTAATATGGAGGATATTTATGTTTAATAAAAGTATTGATACTAGAATTAGAGTTGTTTTAGTTATTTTGTCTTTTTTATTTATTTTGATTATATTTAGAGTATTTTATATACAAGTGTTTGAGTATAAAAAACTTAGTGATTTAGCAATTGATTTATGGAGTCGTGAATTACCGATAGAAGCTGATAGAGGGAGAATTCTAGATAGAAATGGAGTTGTTTTAGCCGATAATTTAACTACTACTAGTTTAATACTTGTTCCGAATCAAATTATTGATAAAGAAGATACTTGTAATAAATTAAGTGAAATATTAGGTGTTAGTTATGAAGAAATGGAAGAACATGTGTTTAAAAATACTTCTATTGAACGTGTTCATCCTGAAGGTCGTAGACTAGATTATGATGTTGCTAATGAGATTGAGTCTTTAAAAATTGAAGGAGTTTATTTAGTACGTGAAGCTAAAAGGTATTATCCATATGAAGATTTATTATCTCATTCTATTGGTTATGTTGGAATAGATAATCAAGGATTAGCTGGAATTGAGTTACAATATGATTCTTATTTAACTGGTGAGGCTGGTGCGATAAAGTATTTTAGTGATGCTAAAGGAAATAGTTTGAATTTAAGTGAAGAATATACAGAACCTGTTGCTGGAAATGATGTCTTTTTAACAATTGATATAAATATTCAAAAGTCAATTGAGCGAGAATTAGATAATATTATGGATATGTTTGATGCGGATAATGCTATGGCTATTGTTGTTAATCCTAAAACAGGAGAAATTTTAGGAATGGGTTCAAGACCAGGATTTGATCCGAATAATTATAGTGATTATTCTCAAGAAATTTTAAGTAGAAACCTCCCTATTTGGTCTTCATATGAGCCTGGTTCTACTTTTAAAATTATGACTATGGCTGCTGCAGTTGATCAAGGTGTAGTTGATTTATATAATGATACTTTTTATGATAGTGGCAGTGTTGTTGTTGATGGGGCTAGATTAGGATGTTGGAAAGCTGGTGGACACGGAGAACAAACATTTTTACAAGTGCTAGAAAATTCTTGTAATCCTGGTTTTGTTGAATTAGGTATGCGTCTTGGAACTGAGGTATTATTTGAATATATTCATGCTTTTGGTTTTGGTGGAAAGACTGGAATTGATTTAAATGGAGAGAGTTCTGGTATATTATTTGATGTTTTAGATGTTGGTAATGTTGAACTTGCTACTTCGGCTTTTGGACAAGGTGTTTCAGTTACTGCTATTCAACAAATTATGGCTACTGCTGCTGTTGTTAATGGTGGTTATTTAAATGAGCCATTTATTTTAGATAAAATTACTAAAGTAGATAGTGATGAGATTTTAGTAGATAACGATGTTTCTTTTGTTAGAAACGTTATTAGTAGTGAAACATCTGCTATTATGAGAAGTGCTTTAGAAAGTGTTGTTGCAAATGGTGGTGGTAAATCTGCTTATATCGAAGGTTATAGAATTGGAGGAAAGACCGGTACTGCTCAAAAAGCAGTTGATGGGAGTTATTTAGTTGGAAACTATATTATGTCTTTTATGGCAGTAGTTCCAAGTAATGATCCCGAGGCTGTTTTATATTTAGCAATTGATAATCCAAAAAACACTGCTCTTTTATCTAGTTATACAACTACTCCTATTGCTAGAAGAATATTACTTGATATAATTGAGGCTTTAGAGATAGAAAGAACAGATGAAGGTATGCCTAAAGTTAGTGAATGGACTGACCCAATTACTTATGAAGTTCCTAATGTAATTAGTTTAAGTGTAGAAGAAGCATCTAAATTACTTGCTCCATTTTCTGTTGAATATTCTGGTACTGGTACTACTATATTTGAACAATCGCCTGTTGCAGGTGAAATAGTTGAAGAAAAAAGCATTGTAAAAGTTATGTTGAAATAAATAATTATTTATTAAAATTATTATTTTTCTATGCTTTAGTGTTTATTTAAATTATTTGTTTATGTAAAATTATGTAGAAAAATATAATTTTTGAACTATTAAATATTTATATGTGATATAATACTTTAAAGAAATGGAGGATTTTATTATGTTATTATTAACTAAAGCAGTAGTTGCTATTATGATAGGTTTTTTATCATCAGCAATACTTGGGTTAATCTTAATACCGTTATTAAAGCGATTGAAATTTGGACAAAGAATTAGTTCTTTTGTTGGAGAAAGTCATAGAAAAAAAGAAGGTACTCCTACTATGGGAGGTTTAATATTTATTATTCCAACAATTGGGTCTATACTATATTTTTTAATTAGTGGGGCGATTTCTTATACTTCTAATTTAGGAATTGTTTTATTGGTATTTTTAGGTTATGCTTTAATTGGATTTATTGATGATTTTAAATCTATTAAAAGTGGTAAGAATGAAGGATTGACTACTTATCAGAAATTATTTATGCAAGTATTAATTGCAATAGTTTTTTTCTATATTTATATGAGTAATGGAGGTCAAACTGCATTTGTAGTTGGAACTTTAGGAATTGATTTAGAACTTACTTGGTTATATGGTTTATTCATACTATTTATTTTAGTTGGCGCGAGTAATGCTGTTAACTTAACTGATGGACTTGATGGTTTAGCTGGAGGATTATCGGCTATTGCATTTATTGCATTTAGTTTGATTTCTTTAGTAGTTGGATTTGAAGATATTGGAATATTTAGTTTAGTACTAGTAGGTAGTTTAATGGGATTTTTAATATACAATGGACATCCGGCAAAAGTTATTATGGGAGATACTGGTTCGTTAGCACTAGGTGGTGTTATGGGAGCAATAGCAATACTAACTCATAGAGAATTAACTTTACTTGTTGTTGCTGGAGTATTTGTTATTGAAACACTTAGTGTAATACTTCAAGTATTTTGGGTAAAGGTATTTAAGAAAAAATTATTTTTAATGACTCCTATTCATCATCATTTCGAAAAATTGGGATGGATAGAAACTGATATAGTTAAATTATTTTGGGTAGCTGGATTACTTCTTGCTATGGCTGGGATAATCTTTGGAGTTTGGTTATAAGATATGATTTGCATATCTTTTTTTTTATGTCATAAACTTATTTAGGTGATGCTATGAAGAGGTTTAATTATATTTTGTTTTTTGGAGTCATTCTTTTATCAATTTTTGGTATTATAATGATTTATTCATCTTCTAGTATTTGGGCTGAATATAAATTTGATAATAGTTTCCATTATATGATTTTACAAAGTATATTTTTATTAATTGGTATTATAGGAATGATTATTGCTAGTAAGATTGATTATAAAATTTATTTAAAATATGCGAATAAGATACTAATATTATGTTTTATACTTTTAGTACTTGTATTAATTCCAGGGATAGGTACTATTAGAAATGGTAGTCAAAGTTGGTTTGGAATCGGTCCTTTTGGTATTCAACCTAGTGAAGCTGCTAAGATTGGATTAATTATTTTTACTAGTAAGTATTTAAGTAATTCAAATAAATTTTTATCTAGTTTTAAAAAAGGAGTTTTACCAATACTTGGTATATTAATTGTTTTTTTTGGATTAATAATGTTACAACCTGATTTAGGTACTGGTAGTGTTTTATTTATTTCAATTATAGCTATGTTATTTGTTGCTGGTGTTAATATGAAGTTTTTTATTGGAATGGGAATTACTGGTTTAATTGGATTAGTTATTTTAATTGTAATCGCTCCCTATAGAATGGATAGAATTACTTCTTTTATTAATCCTTGGAATGATCCTCTAGGTACTGGATTTCAAATTATACAAAGTTTATATGCTATTGGGCCTGGGGGATTACTTGGTCAAGGATTTGGTAGTTCTATACAAAAACATTTTTACTTACCTGAACCTCAAACTGATTTTATTTTTTCAATTATTTGTGAAGAATTCGGTTTGATGGGTGCTGTTATAGTAGTTGGTTTTTTCTTAATAATTTTATATCAAGGTATTAAGATTGCTTTAAGATGTGAAGATAAATTCGGTAAGTATTTGTCGTATGGAATGATTTTTCAAATTATGTTTCAGGCATTAATGAATTTAATGGTTGTAATTGGAATGATACCAGTTACTGGTGTTACTCTACCCTTTTTAAGTTATGGTGGGTCTTCTTTATTAATATCACTTGCTAGTATTGGGGTTATTTTAAATATTAGTAGAAAGTGATATAATAAGTATTGAGGTGATACTTATGCTAAATGATTTATGTTTTGAGATAATACAAAAGTGTTTGAATAATTGTAAATTTTGTTCTTCTAATTCTAACGAAGATAGTCTTAATATGATAAAGTATGAAGATTTTAAAAGAACAGTAGAATACTTACATAATAAATTTGGTATAAAAGAAATATCTTTATCTGGTGGAGAGCCTTTTTTACATCCTGATTTAGTTGAAATGGTTATGCTTTGTAAAAATTTAGGAATTAAGACAACAATTTATACTAGTGGTATGGTTTATAAAAAACCTATGAGTGAAGAAGAATTAAAAACACATTTACGACTATTAAATAAGGAGTTTGAAGATTTTGATTTTGATGATTCTAGTGTAGAAAGAGCTTATAAAAATGAAAAAAAATTAATTTATGAATATTACAATGAAAAATATACTTCTTTAGATAGAGGTATATTATCTTATTTAGAATGGTGTGGTTTAGATAAAATTGTTTTTGATCATCAAGCATTACATAGTGAGATACTAGATGATATTATGGGTCAAAAGAAATTGAGAGAGGTTTTACCTAAATCTATATCTATAGTTAATAAAATGAAATTTGAAGTTGATAATCATTTTATTCCGACAAAACTTAATTATAGAGAAATATCTGATTTAATTGAAATACTCGATATTTATGATGATTCTCATATAAGTATACTTAATTTTATTCCTCAAGGTAGAGGTTTAAAAAATAAGGATGAATTACTTTTAAGTGATGATGATTTTTTAGAATTTAAAGACTTATTATCTACTGCAATGAAGAATTATCCTAGAGTAAAAGTTAGAATGGGTATTCCAATGACTAAAGAAGATACACATCTTTGTACTGCGGGTTTATCTAAATTAACTATTAGATATGATGGTTATATACTACCGTGTCCTGCATTTAAAGAGGTAGATATTAATTCTTTAAAAGAATATGGTTTTAGTCCATTATCAATATATGATAACTTAAGTGAAATAAATATAGTTGAAGAGACAAGAGATAAACCTTTATGTAAAATGATACACAAAGAGATGAAAAAGTAAATTATTAAAATTATATACTACTCTTTTTTATTACATTTGTATTTATTATAATAAATTGATATAATATTTTAAGTTTTGGAGGGTTTATGGCGAATATATATGATATTATAGAAAAGAATAAAGATAAATTAACTAATGAAAATTTATGTTCTGCTTGTAGAGGGGCTTGTTGTAGATTAACTCCTTGTAATTATTTTGTTAAGGATTTAGAGTTATCTAAGGAAAATATATTGAAATATTTAAATGATGGTAAAACTTCTATTAAAGTTAAAATTATGCGTTTTTCAGATAAGAATAAAATAATTACTGTTCCAGTTCCTATTATAACTGTTAGAGGAAGAAGAAGAGATGCTATTGATTTATTTTCTCCTTCTACTAAGTGTATTGCTATTAAAGCAGATGGTTGTAGTCTTGATGTTAAGCCAACTGGTGCTAAAATATTAGTACCAGGACCAGATGGATACTTAGGTGGGGAAAATGGTTGTTATAATTTATTACAAGAACACCCACATTCAGTTTTAGCTGAGTGGATGGATTATCATTCTATTTTAGTTGATGCTGTTGAAGAATTTTCTCAAGAGAGTTTTGAAAATTTATATTATAGAGATTTAATTGTTACTACTGGTTTGCTGCTTACTAATGAATTAAATGAATATAATTATAATCTTTTAAATGGAATTATTAAGAGTATGCAACTTCCTAATGTATTTATGACTTCTGTTAATAATCCAGATGAAAATATTGGAATTAACGAAGTAATGAGACCTGATAGAGGACATATTAATTATTTAAGACCTAGTGAACATATATATAGAAAAGCAAAATTGTATTATGAAAAAAAGAGTTAAAAAACTCTTTTTCTTATGATATTATAACTGCTTCAGTATAATATTCGTTATTATAAATATCAGTAATTTTATAATAGATATAGAATTCTCCATCCCCTACTTCTTGATATTCTATTTTTATATTTGTATCTTCTACAATATAAGGTTCTCCTATAATATATGAATCATCATATTCTCCATCATGTGTATAGTAATCAAATAGAAATTCTATTTTATCGCCTTCTTCTATTTCAATAAGTCTTCTTGTTTCGATTGAAGTATCTCCATAATCTTCTTGTGGTGTTGCTCCAATTACTGCTCCATCTGGATTTTTTTCATCCCACACTACTACTATATTTACAAGTTCATCATTTAAATATGCTGGTACTATTGCTTTAGTTAAAACATCAGTTTCTTCTATCACATAAAATGGTACTATATTATCGTCTAGTGCTATCCATGTTCCGTCAAATGATACTATTAAGTTGTCATCATCGGTTAATTCAAAGTAATTATCACTACCTAAATCAATATAACCTTCTCCATCATCATATAATACTTCGCAAGTAATTGAGTTGATTATTTCCCAGTCTTCTTGAGTTAATTCTAATATAAAGTAATCCCCTGCATCAGTTATTATTAAATCTTCATATTCAGTTTCTTCATAATACTCATTATATGAATCAATATATGATTGATCATACCAACTTTCAGATGAGTAGTTATTTTCATCGATTACATCTCCATTTACATTT
>CAYJDP010000019.1:0-13149 GCA_964368975.1 uncultured Muribaculaceae bacterium | reverse complement strand
GTAGAACCAGATACAAGTTGTAAAGATTTACCAGATACAGCAGGAACACCTAATCATCCGGAATTAGTAGGTGATATGATACCAGTAGTTTATGATGGAGTTAATTGGGTAAAAGCAGATACATCTAATACATCTAATTCTTGGTATAATTATAATACTCAAGAATGGGCAAACGCAGTTACAGTAACATCTACTAATAGAGCAACACATGTTGCGGCAGCAGTTGGGACAACAATACCAATGGAAGATATAAATACATTTATGGTATGGATACCAAGATATTCTTATACAATAAAAGATACTTATGGAGTACAAGGATATGGAGGGGATACTCCGTCGCTTGAAACACCAGGAGCATTTGATATAAGATTTACTAGAAGTGATACAACTTGTTTAGGTAGTGCAGAATACACTGGTGATATAGCAGAAAATTGGTTTACAAATTCAGCTTTTTGTTGGGGTAACTCCTGTGATGATGAATCAACAAGAACTAATCCAGAAAACAGAGAACTTTCAGGTATTTGGGTAGCAAAATTTGAAATAAGTAATTCAGGTAGTTCTACACCAAATTCGCTACCTAATGTAACTAGTTGGAGAAATATAAATGTTTCAACTATGTTTAATACAGTTCAATCAAACATGAATAGCACAAATGGAGAAACTATTTATGGATTATCAGGTTCTACATATGACGCTCATATGATGAAAAATACAGAATGGGGTGCAGTAGCATATCTTACTCAATCTCGTTATGGAAAGTATGGAAATGAAGATTATACTGGAGTAAATAAAGAAATTTATCAAAATAAAAATTCTTCATGTATAACCGGAAATTCAAACGGAACACCATCTCAGGAGGCTACATTAACACAATGTGCGTATGATAATATAGAAGACCGAGGGAACGGTACAGGAAGTTGTGGAGGAGGAGCATCAACTACAGGAAATATCACCGGAATATATGATATGAGTGGAGGTGCTTATGAATATGTAATGGGAAATATGCAAAACTCAAGTGGCAATTTTTATTCAAGATCATCAGGATTTACAACAGCGCCAGAAGCAAAATATTATAATAACTATGTAAATGGATCATCTTCTAGTGATTATACAAGATATATAAAGGGAGATGCCACAAAAGAAATGGTAGGTTTTTACTCAGATTACAAATATTTCGTTTACGGGAGTAACCCCTGGTTCACTAGAGGTGGTTACTACGGCAATTCTAATGCCGGGCTCGTAGGCTTCGGCAACCTCTACGGTTACGACTACAGTTATCACAGCTTTCGTTTAGCTTTAGCGCCGTAGGCTCCAACTTTCAAACCTGTCTTTAAGAGCCTGGAAGGCGATTGAAGACACGCCATTTTGAGCATCCTCTATGTTTGGAAAAGGAAGACTAAAGGGCATTTGAGTAAAGGTCAGAGGTAGGAACAAAGGTTCATATACCAACTAACTAAAAAGAGCGTGAAAGTAAAAAGATTTATCTTTTTTCATGAACGTGATAAAAAGCCAACTAGAAGTGCGTTGGCTTTTGGAGAATTAAAAAATGAGAAATATGTATAATGTGGTTTGTGCAAGAGGTGGTAGAAAAATCACGGAGTGAATTTTCGTTTATAGTGATTAAGAATAAATAAGAATTAAGTATAAGAATAAGAAGGTGGAAATATGTTTGATAAGATAATATATATAAGTGATAGGGGTGCTACTGTAAGAGTTAATAATAGTGAAGATATTGCTATTAATTTAATGAATTTACATATAGTGTTTACTGATGGAGATAAGAGAGTAATTGGTGAAGTTGATGATTTGGATGGAGATTTAGTTAAGGTTAGATTTCTTGGTGAAATTGTTAATAATCAATTATTAGGTGGGGTTATTAGAAAGCCTTCTTTGGATTCTACTATTAGGGTTATTTCTAAAGATGAGATTCCTTTAATATTAGGAATTGAGACTGAAGGATTTATGAGTTTAGGTGGTTCTCCTTTTTATGATGGTGCTCCAGTTTACTTGGACGTTAATAATTTTTTTAGTAATCACTTCTCTATAATAGGTAATAGTGGTTCTGGTAAGAGTTGTGGTGTTTCTAGATTAGTACAAAATATGTTTTTAGATAAGAAGTTATTTCCATATAAAGCCAATCTTTTATTCTTTGATTCTTCTGGGGAGTATTATAATGCTTTTAAAACATTAAATTCTATAGACCCTAATTATCATTATAGATATATTTCTACTAATGAAGATAATTTTGATGCTGAGAAGTTAAGACTTCCTATTTATTTACTTAATGCAGTTGATTTAGCTTTATTATTACAAGTAGATAAGCATTCTCAATTACCAATTATTGAGAGAATGCTTAAGTTAGCGCGTATTTTTTCTAATGAGGGGACTGATGATTATAAAAACCATTTAATAGCTAAAGCTATTATGGCTATTTTATATACTAATGAAACTGCTCCGAATAAGAGAAATGAAATATTTTCAATTTTAAGTAGTTGTTCTACAGATAAATTTAATCAAGAAGCTGAGTTAACTGGAGTAGGTTATTCTCGTAAATTTAGAGAGTGTTTTTTAATAGATAATTCAGGGAACTTTACTGAGAGTGTTTTACTTACTGAGTATGTTATTTCATTTATTAAAGAAGAGTTTGAAAATTATGAGGTTAAGAATAGTTCTTATTATAATTTAGAGACTTTAGAAAAGGCTTTAAACTTTACTTTAATTAGTGAAGGTTGGCTTAGAAATGATCAGACTTACGGTGATGCTGTTACTGTAAAAGTTAGACTTCATTCTTTAATTACTGGTAATAATGCTAAGTATTTTGATGTTACTGAGTATATTACTTTAGAAAGTTATTTATCTTCTATGTTAATTGATTCTGGTAAGAAGTATCAAATAGTTAATATTAATTTAAGTGATATAGATGATGATTTTGCTAAAGTTATTACTAAAATTTATTCTAGATTGTTTTTTGATTTTGCTAAGGGGTTAAATGATAGAGCAAGTATTCCTTTTCATTTAATTATTGAGGAAGCTCATAGATATATACAAAATGATAAAGATAGATTTTTATTTGGATTTAATATATTTGAAAGAATTGCTAAAGAAGGTCGTAAGTATGGAGTTATTATTGGATTAATTACTCAAAGACCTGTTGAACTTTCTGATACTGTTATATCTCAGTGTTCAAATTTTTTAATATTTAAAATGAATCATCCGGTAGATGTTGATTATATTAGAAAGATGGTTCCAAATATTAGTGATGAGATAGTTGAAAAACAAAAGACTTTACAAGCTGGTACTTGTTTAGGATTTGGGGCTGCTTTTAAAATTCCTTTAATAGTAAAATTAGAAATGCCTAATCCTAGACCTTGGAGTGGAAATGTTGATGTTGTTAGAATTTGGAATGGTAGAAGTGCTAAAGTAGATAATGGTGAAGTAGCTGCTCCAGTAGTTACTAATCAAACTGTAGATAATGTAGTTTCTTCTATTGAAGTTCCTACTATGAAAGAAGAAGTTAATCCAAGTTTAAGTGTAGTTAGTGATGTAGTTGCTCCTAGTGTTGAAACTGCAGTTAATCCAAGTTTAAATGTAGTTAGTGATGTAGTTGCTCCTAGTGTTGATACTTCTGTTAATCCATCACTTAGTATAGTAGAACCAGTTGTTAAAATTGAAGAAAATCCAAGTTTAAATGTGGTTAGTGATGTAGTTGCTCCTAGTATTGATGCCGCTGTTAATCCATCACTTAGTATAGTAGAACCAGTTGTTAAAATTGAAGAAAATCCAAGTTTAAATGTGGTTAGTGATGCTGGTCCTGTTAGTAGTATGAATACTGAGGCTATTCCTGAGATTAAACCTATTGAGTTGGAGCCTTTAAATATTAGTGTTGATACTAGTGTTGTTCCTAGTGAATTTAATATTATTAATAATAATTCTACTATTACTCCTAGTGTGGATATTTCATTAACTCCTACAGAAGGTGTTGTTACAATTGCTCCTCCTAGTGAAATTGATTCTTTAGGTAATTAGTGTAATACAGTTGTATTATACTTTTTTTTTGTTTATAATATTTTGCTATAGGAGAGGTTATGAATAGAACAGATATTAAAAAGCATAAAGTTTTATATAAAGATAAATTAGGGTTTGATATAAATTCTACATTTGGTATAGAAATAGAATTTGAAAAGGTAAAATTGGATGTTATGAAAAAATTAATAGGAGAAGAGTTAGTTGATTGGAAAGTAGTTGATGAATTTACAGTTACTGAATTTGGTGTAGGTGGAGAAGTTGTTAGTCCAATACTAGTTAATAATAAGAAAAGCTTTGATGAAATTAATAGAGTTTGTGAGTTGATGAAAAGTGTTGGTGCTAAATCTACTGATTTTACTGCTACTCATATTCATGTGGGAAGTAATATATTAAATAGTGATTTTAATAATTGGTTTAATTTGATGAAATTATGGGTTTGTTTTGAAAATATTATATATAATTATTCTTTAGTAGGTAAATCTAGATTAAGAAATAATATTTTTGATTGGGCTGTTCCTTTTACTTGTGATATTAGTGAATTTAGAGAAAGGGTTTTTCTTGATTATAATTCTTCTAAATTAAAAGATTTTGTATATAATAATGAGAGTACTTTGGGATTAAATTTTTATAAGAGTTTCTTTTTACAATCTAGTTTAAATGATACTGTAGAGTTTAGGAGTATGAATTCTACATTTGACCCAGTTATTATTCAAAATGGTATTAATATGTTTACTAGGATGATGATGTATTCTTCTTCTAGTGAATTTGATAGTGAATATATTGATTATAGAATAGAAAGGTTAAAGAATGGACATTATAAAAAGTTTAATTATAATGATTTATGTAAGTTTAGTGAAATGATTTTTAATGATAAAGATGAGATTTTATCGTTTACTAAGATTAATTTAGATAATAAGTCTTTAAAAAGATAATAATGCTTGTAAATATTAGGAATTTCTTTTATAATATGTTTGGGTGATATAAATGTTTGAAAACTTAGGGGATAGATTACAAAATGCTATTCATAATATAAAAGGATATGGAAAGATAACAGAAGATAATATTTCTGCTATGATGAGAGAGATTAGACTTGCTTTACTAGAGGCTGATGTTAATTATAAAGTTGTTAAAGAATTTACTAATAAAGTTAAAGAGAAGGCTTTGGGTGAAGAGGTTAAATCTAGTATTAATCCAGGGGATCTGTTTGTTAAAATTGTAAAAGATGAGTTATGTGAATTACTTGGTGGAGAGAGTTCTCCTTTATTTGTAGATGGTAAACCTTCTGTTTTAATGATGGTTGGATTACAAGGATCAGGTAAAACTACTACTTGTGGTAAATTGTCTTTACATTTACGTAAAAAATGTAGTAAGAAACCTTTACTTGTTGCATGTGATGTATATAGACCTGCAGCAATAGATCAATTAAAACAAATAGGTAAGGAATTAAATATTGAGGTATATAGTGATGATTCAGGTAAACCTTTAGAAATTGTTAAAAGTGCTATGGAGTATGCTCGTGACGGTGGTTATGATTATATAATAATAGATACCGCTGGTAGACTTCATATAGATGAAGCTTTAATGGATGAGTTAAAGTCAATTGAAGAGATTGTTACTCCTAATGAAATTATGTTAGTAATTGATTCTATGATGGGACAAGATGCTATTAATGTTATTACTGGATTTACTGAAGCTTTAAGTGTAACTGGTGTTATTTTAACTAAATTAGACGGGGATACTAGAGGTGGTGTTGCATTATCTGTTCGCCATTTAACAAATGTTCCAATTAAGTTTGTTGGGGTATCTGAGAAAATGGATGGATTAGATTCTTTTGATCCAGAGCGTGTTGCTGGAAGAATTCTTGGAATGGGTGATATTGTTTCTTTAGTTGAAAAAGCAACTGAGGCAATTGATGAAAAAGAAGCAGAAAATACTGCTAAGAGAATGAAATCTGGTAAATATGATTTAGTTGATTTCTTATCTACAATGAAACAAATGAAAAAGTTAGGACCACTAGAGAATTTATTAAAATTAATTCCTGGTGCTTCTAAAATGGGGTTAAATAATGTAAAAGTTGACCCTAAACAAATGGCTAGGGTAGAAGCAATTGTTTTATCTATGACTATGAAGGAAAGACGCAATCCAGATATTATTAAAGCTAGTCGTAAGACTAGAATAGCATCAGGAAGTGGTACTTCTGTGCAAGAAGTAAATCAGTTATTAAAACAATTCGAACAAATGAAGAAAATGATGAAACAATTTAATTCTGGAAATATGAAAATGCCTTTTTAGGCATTTTTTTAGGCTATTATAGTGTCTATATAATTTAGGTAACATACTATAAATTAGGAGGTAATATATATGTATGAAGCTGGTATGAATAACATTAATTTTGACTCAAGTGTAGTTGGAAATAATAATGTTGTAGAAAACGATATGAATGTTGATATTAATATGATGGGAAATATGGATAATAGTTCTTCTATGATGATGCCTATGAATGAACCTGTTATGGAGAAAGTAATTCATAAAACTATTTGTCATGAAGTTCCACATGTTTGTCCTATTCACACTAAAGTTGTAAATCATCATGTTTATAAACACACTTATAAACCATGTTATACATGTTCAGAAGAAAATGTAGTTTCAAATGTACAATGTGGTTCTTGTTGTCAATTTAGATAATTTTATTGTAAATGCAGTAACTTAGGTTATTGTATTTTTTTATTTTATGATATAGTTATATTAGAATAGGAGTTTTTTTATGAGATGTAAAGATTGTGGTAAAGAGTTGGCAAAAGAAGAAGTTTTTTGTGGTAATTGTGGTAAAAGAAGAGGAATGGATAAAAAAATATTAATTATTATACTTAGTGTGATTGGAGTAATTGTTTTATTTTTTATTGTTATGGCAGTTATTTCAGTAATTACTATGAGTAATTTTTTGAATAATGCAAAAGAAGATGTAGAGAAAAATTTAGCTGATAATGAAGAAATATATGAAGAATATGATAATATGATAACAGATTCTAAGAAAATTAATTATACTACATGGGTAGGTAGTAGTGGTTCTTATATTAGTTTTTCTGGAGGAGATTTTAATTGGTATCAAACTAAAGATGATTATAATAATTATTATACGGGTGAATTTACTTTTAAAAGTGGAGCATATGCATATGATTATATTACAATTAATTTGAGTGATTATTATATAACTACTGATGAATTAGATGATTACTTTGAGAGAAATATAGGAACTGAATATAATCTTGATAATTTGGTTGTTTTAGTACTAGATGATCAAGCATTAGTTTCTGATGGTGTTGTTACTGAATTAGATAATTCATATTATTATGGATTTTTACTTGATAGTGGTAATACTTTAGAATTAGTAAATATGAATACTTTTAATACTACAGTATTTAATAAAGAATAAGTTTTATTGTAAAGTATTGTCTAATTATTCAATAATACTTGAATAATTAGTATAAAATGTTTATTCTAATAATAGGGAGTGTGATATTTATGATTTATCCGTCTATTGATAAATTACTAAACATAGTTGATTCAAAATATGAATTAGTTCATATTGCAGCTAGAAGAAGTAAACAAATAGAACTTGATGGGTATTTACAAATGGCTGAATCAGAGTATAAAAGTAAAAAAAATATAGGTAGATCTTTAGAGGAAGTTGTAGAAGGTCTTATAATTAAAAAGAAGTAATATTCTTTTTTTTTAACTATATATATACTTGAATTATATTTATTAGTATGTTACAATTTTAATACAAACAAACGTTCTACAGAATTTTAAATTATATTAAGTAGGTGATGACATGAAAATATTAAAATATAAAAAAAATAAACAGGATAAATATACTATTTATTTAGAAGATAGAGAAATTATATTATATGAAGATACTATTTTAAAATATGAATTATTATTAAAGAAAGATATTACCGAGGTATTGCTTAAAGATATCGTTATATATAATAATATGATAGATGTTTATTATGAGGGTATTTCTTATATAAAAAAGAAACTAAGAAGTGTTTATGATGTAGAAGTTTATTTATTAAAGAAAGATTATCCAAAAGAATATGTTGAATTTTCTATAAATAAAATGTTAGAATTAGGATTGTTAAATGATAGGGTTTTTACTAAAAGTTTTTTACATAAAAGAAGAACTTTATCGAATAAGGGTCCTTTGTATATAAAAAAAGAATTATTGAACATGGGTATTAATAATACTCTTATTGAAGAAGTATTACTTGAATATACTGAGGTAGAGCAAGAGTTGAATATTAATAAATTTATTGAAAAATCAATTAATTCAAATAGGAATAAGAGTGGAGTGTTTTTGAAAAAAAATATTTATAGTAATCTTATTAGTTTAGGGTATACAAGTAGTAGTATTAATAATATATTAAATGACTATTCTTTTGATACAGATAATGATATTTTGAAAAAAGAAGAGGAAAAGATACGGAAAAGATTAAGTCGTAAATATAAAGATATAGAACTCGAAAAACAAGTACAATTAAAATTAAGACAAAAAGGGTTTTACTAGTAAAAAAAAGCACATTGTGCTTTTTTTGTTTATTTTAATAAGTTGTTTGAGATTCAAGACTTTCAAGAATTGTTTCCATTAAAGTATCATATTCTTTTTTTAGTGTATCATCTTCAAATTTAACACCTTTTTCATCTCTGATTTCCATTAATGTTTCTTGATATAAAGTCACACTTTCATTTAATTTGTCATTTGTAAGTGTTTCTTTTATATCAGTTTCAACATCTTCTAAAGTTGGTTTGTCTTTTTGATCATGTTTTAAAATGATATGATAACCAAATTGAGATTTAACTGGTTCATCTGTATATTTATCATTTTCTAAGTTTTTAGCTGCTTCAGTAAAACTTTCATCCATAGTGTCTCCACCAAAATAACCTAGAGCTCCACCGTTTTCTGCTGAACCTGTATCATCAGAATTTTCTTTTGCAAGTTCTGCAAAATCTGCTCCATCATCTAATTGTTTGATTAAATCTTCTGCTTTCTTTTTAGCTTCATCTTCAGCAGCAGTTTTTTCATCTGCTGTTGCATCTTCTGCTACATCTGGAATTATTAAGATATGACTTGCATCAATATCTCCAATTATTTTTTCATCATAGTAACTATTTATTTCAGATTCACTTAGATTTTTTTCAATGTAATCAGTTACTGCTTCACTTCTTTTATATTCTAGTCTAAAAACTTCTTTTAGTTCATCTTCGTTATTAACACCATAATATTGTCTAATATCTGTTAAAAATTGTTCTTCATTATCAGTATAAGATAATTTTATTTGTTCTATTTGACTTTCTACATATGAAGTTTCTTCTTCAGTTTCAGGATAATCTTCACTTAAAATTTCTAAATCAATCATATCAACTAATTTTGATACTTGACTATCTCTTATTTCTGCATAATATGCATCAGCGCTTATACCATTTTCTTCACCAATAGAGATTACTTTTTCTTCTCCGTTTTGTAGAGTTGCTACTTCGCCACATCCTGTTACAGATAATGTAATTGTAAGTAGTGCAACTACGAATAAATATTTTTTATTTTTCATATTTTCCTCCTATTTCCTTATTTATCATAACAAATATTTTATATAGTTGCAATAATATAAGCACATATTTTGACTATTAACCATAAAATACTTTGAAAGCATAAAAAAAGGAGGAATTAATATGAGTAATTGTGTATCGTCTTCAGCTATAATTTTAGTATTATTTATTTTATTAGTAATTATCTTAGGTGCTTATATTTAAGGAGGTGCATTTTAATGTCATGTGAAAATACTAATCAAAAATCAGGAAGTGGTTTCATCATTATCATCGTGTTATATATCTTATTAGCGATTATCCTTGGTGGAGCTAGCAATACTTGTTGTTAATAAAAAAAGAGTTTTAAACTCTTTTTTTTGGTTATCTTAGTAATAGGTGATGTTATGAAGATAAAAAAAATACTAGTGTTGTTTATAATTTCACTAGTATTTATTTATATAGGTTATATTATTCAGATAAGGTAGAATAGATTTCTTCGATATCTTTTAATATATCTTTATTAAAAGTATGGTTTTCTTGATCATTTTCATATCTAGGTGTTAAGTGAATATGAAAATGGTTTATTTCTTGTCCTAATTCATTATTATAAGAAATAGTTAATCCTTGGCAATTTAGTTTTTCTTTTAATTTGGGATATAAAATTTCTTTTATAATTTTGTGTGCATGAGGAATAAATTCTTCGTCTATATCATTTATATTTACTTGGTGTTTTTTTGGAATAACTAGTAAGTGTCCATTTGTTGAGGGGTTAATATTTAGAAATACTAGAGTAGTTTCATCTTCATAAATTGTTTTACTAGGTAATTGGTTATTTATTATTTTACAAAAAATACAGTTTTCCATATAATTGGTTCTCCTTTAATTTAAATGTTTAAAAGTAATATTATTTTCTGTTATAAAATCACTTTTGTTATTATTTAGTATATCAGTTATTACTAGATAAAAATAGGGATTATTTAATACTTCTGTAGTTAAATTATTTATTTCAATTGATTCTACTATATTTTGATTGTTTGTAATAGTAAAGTTATGTGTAGAAGGATTTAGGTTTTCTTCTTGTGAATTTACTAAGATATTGGTAATTTCTTCTATAGTGAAGTTATCTAAGGTTATATCTTTATTTATTTGATATATGGATAAGTCTAGAAAATTATCATCTATTATTTTATCTTGTATTTCTTTGGTGTATTCATTTAGTTTTTTTTCTATATTTATTTTATAATCATCAGTAGAGTGTTTTTCTTCTAAATAAGTTATTATAGAATTACCTTCAATATAATCTTCTTGATAAGTAGTTATAAAGTTATTATTTGAATAAGTTATTTTAAAATTAAGATTTTTATTTGAAGTATTTTCTATAATTAAATAATGTTTATTATTTTCTTCTTGTAGACTAGAGTATTCTATTGTATGAGATATTTCTTTGTAATTATTATTTATATATTCTTCAAATTTAGGCATTATTAAAATTGTTAGTTTTTCATTTACAATTATTATTCCAAATACCACAAATATTACTAAATATAGTATAGCCATTCCTAAATTTAATTTTGTTTTTTTATTCATATTATCACCAAGAATAGTGTATTACATTTTTTTATAAAATGCAAATTAAATGGTTGTATAAATACTTAATTTATGTTAATATTAAAGGTAGAATAATAGGTGGTGTTAATATGAGAATAGAAAAAGGGATTGTTAAGGATCAAGGGTATCCTGATTATGAGTTAACTTATGGAATAATGGATGATGGAACTCAATATTATTTTATTAATGAGGGAATGCTTGATAATGGTAATATAATTGCAAGTGTTGTTTTAAAAGAGGCTATTGGTCATGCTAAAAATACTAAATTAGGACTTATTAATAAAGATGGAGATATTTTAATACCTTTTGATAATAAAGTTATCAAATTAATTGATAATAAGTATTTATTAGTGGAAAAGAATGATCCTACTGACCAAAATGTTCTTGATGCAATTAAAGTGAAAAGTGATCCTTTAGCTGCTACTAAATTAGTTACTAATGCTGCTAGTATTAAAGAAAAAGTTACATCTAATATGAAAGAGTTAGGTAGATTTTTATTTAATGATCAATTTAGTGAAGCTACTATTTTTGATATAGATGGTAATAATATTATAAATAATGAATATTTTAGTTTTATTGGGTATGATACTGATGGATTTGTATTTTCTAAAAATACTTTTGATACAGAATTAGCTACTTATAAATTTAATGGAGTAGCGCAAGAAAAAGTTGATGATACTGAAGTTGTTGAAGAGGTACCGTCTATTAATTTAGACATTGCTAATATGAAAATTGATAATGATACTGTAAATAATGCAGTAGAAGATGCTAATTTAGAAGAAACTGGTATTTTTGATTTAGGATTAACTGATTCAGTTGAAGAAGTTGTTCCTGTAGAAGTACCTGTTAATGATAATATTGAATTAAATATAGGTGAAGAGGTTAGTGCAGAAGAAGTTCCAGTAGATATTTCGGTTGATACTAATGAATCTGTTGAAGATATATATTCAGGAGTTGTTAGAGATTCAATTATTGAAGATGTTGGTAGTACTATGAAAAAACTTATTGAACAAAATAAATCTCAAAGAACTAGTATTCTTAACAAAGATGAAGAAATAACATCATTAAGAGATGATAATCGTGAGTTACATAATTTATGTACAAAACAAACTAGAGAATTAAGTTCTTTTAAAGATAAAGTTATTAAGTTTGAAAATATTGTTTCTAAATTAGAAGGACGTAATCAAATGATTACTGCTCAGTTAGAGGATTTAGAAAAAGAAAAAGCATATTTTGAAGAACAATTAAGTATTTTAAAACCACAAGTTGCTGGTAAAGAAACATTAGTTACATTGTTAGATGAGGCTAATGAGGCATTAGGAGATTTTTAATTATATAATTCTTATGTTTACATAAGAATTATTTTTTTTATTGTTTTTTTTTAGTTTCATTGTTAAAATATATTAAGATACTACTTTATTAAAACATAGGGAGATAGATGTATGATGGAAGTTAACTATAATAAAAAATCTTACAAGAAAAGAATATTATTATTTTTATTACTTCTATTTTTTTTGTATATTATATTTATTTTTATATTAGGTTTTATTAAAGGTGGAGATACTTTTTTAGTATTTGCAAGAAATTTATATACTACTTTGAATACTGATGGTATTCAAGAAGGAATTATTGATAAAGATTATTTAGATAATGAGTTTTCTTGTGATGATGCATTATACTATGGATCTACAATAGAATTTTATGGATGTAAAGTAGATAATGATAAAAAAGAAGATTATTGTATATATGATGGAGATGATATTTATTGTTCTTCTGAAGAATATACTCCAAGTATTGGTTTTACGAATAACAGTGGTTATTTTGTTAATGAAAATATTTTAGTTAATTTATCTTATGATGATAAATTATATAAAGAGGTTTTATATTGTTCTACTATAGATAATGTTTGCATTCCAAATATTAAATATGATT
>CAYJDP010000018.1:0-16072 GCA_964368975.1 uncultured Muribaculaceae bacterium | reverse complement strand
ATGAATTTTAACTATACTTTTTTTTGTTTTTTTGTAAAGAAAAAGGTTAAGTTTTCACTTAGCCTTTATTTTTAATTACTCTTGATTGTTTAATACAGCTTGTGCAGCTGATAGTCTTGCTATTGGTACTCTAAATGGCGAGCATGATACATAATCTACTCCAGCAATATAGAAGAATTCTATACTACTAGGATCTCCTCCGTGTTCTCCACATACGCCTAAGTGAAGTTCTTCTTTAGTTTCTCTACCTAAAGTACACGCTAGACTTACTAGTCTCCCTACTCCATTTTGATCTAGTTTTCCAAATGGGTCTGATTCAAGTATTTTCTTTTCATAATAACTATCTAAGAATTTAGCAGCATCATCTCTTGAATATCCGTAAGTAAGTTGTGTTAGGTCATTAGTTCCGAATGAGAAGAAATCTGCTTCTTGTGCTATTTCATCTGCTATTAAACACGCTCTTGGTATTTCAATCATGGTACCTACTTCATATTTAATATTTGAATTCATTTCTTTCTTCACTTTTTCTGCTTCTTCTACTACTATTTTTTTAACTACTTTGAATTCTTTTAACTCACCAATTAGTGGTATCATTAATTGAGGTGTAATGTTATAACCTTTTTCATTTGTAACTTCAATTGCTGCCTCAATTATTGCTCTTGTTTGCATTTTAGCTATTTCTGGATAAGTTACTGCTAATCTACAACCTCTATGCCCCATCATTGGATTAAATTCATGAAGAGATGTTATTTTATTAGTTAAGTCTTCAACTGAAATATTCATATCTTGTGCTAATTGTTTAATATCTTCCTCATCAGTTGGTAAGAATTCATGAAGTGGTGGATCTAGATATCTTATTGTCATTGGTTTTTCTGCTAATGCTTCATACATTCCTTTAAAATCACTTTTTTGGAATGGTAATAATTCACTTAAAGCTTCTATTCTTGATTCTTCAGTATTAGATAAAATCATCTTTCTGATTTTTGGAATTCTTGTTTCTTCGAAGAACATGTGTTCTGTACGACAAAGTCCTATTCCTTCTGCACCTAAATTAATTGCATTTATTGCATCTGTTGGTGAATCAGCATTTGCCATTACTCCGATTGTTCTGATTTCATCAGCCCAAGCAATTATTCTTTCAAAATCTCCTGAGATATCAGCTTTTTCTGTTTTGATATCTCCTTTATATATTTTACCAGTAGAGCCATTTAGTGAGATATAGTCTCCTTCTTTAAATGTTTCGCCTGCTAATGTAAATGTTTTATTTTCTTCATCCATGATTATTTCACCACAACCAGATACACAACAAGTCCCCATTCCTCTGGCTACTACTGCTGCATGAGAAGTCATTCCTCCTCTTACAGTAAGTATTCCTTTAGCAGCTTGCATTCCTTCAATATCTTCAGGTGAAGTTTCTAATCTTACTAAAATAACTCTATCTTTTTTTGCTGCTACTTTTGCATCTTCTGCAGTAAAATAAACTTTTCCAGCGGCTGCTCCGGGTGACGCTGCTAATCCTTCTCCTATTACTGTTCCTTCTTTTAGAGCTTCTTTATTAAAAGTTGGATGAAGTAATTGATCAAGTGATTTAGCATCTATTCTTAGAACTGCTTCTTCTTTAGTAATAACATTGCTATCTACTAAGTCACAAGCAATTTTTAAAGCTGCATGAGCTGTTCTTTTACCACTTCTTGTTTGTAAGAAATATAGTTTTTTATCTTGAATAGTAAATTCCATATCTTGCATATCTTTATAATGTTCTTCTAATTTATTTGCGATATTCATAAATTCTTCATAAACTTCTGGCATATCTTGTTCTAGTTTAGTAATTGGTTTTGGGGTTCTTACTCCAGCAACTACATCTTCACCTTGAGCATTTATTAAATATTCTCCATAAATTGCTTTTTCTCCAGTTGAAGGATTTCTAGTAAATGCTACTCCAGTACCTGATGTTTCTCCCATATTACCAAAAACCATACTTTGTATATTTACAGCAGTTCCCCAACTACTAGGTATATCATTCATTCTTCTATAAACATTTGCTCTAGGATTATCCCAAGATCTAAATACAGCGTTAACTGCACCCATTAATTGTTCTTCTACATCTTGTGGGAATTCTTCATTATTCATGTGTTTTCTATAAACTTCTTTAAATTTAGTAATTAAATCTTTTAAATCTTCTGTTGTCAAATCAGTATCATCCACTACATTTAACTCTTTCTTTTTCTTATCAATAATTTTTTCGAAATAAGACTTTGGCACTTCCATAACTACATCAGAATACATTTGAATAAATCTTCTATATGAGTCATAAGCAAATCTTTCATTATCAGTTTTTTTAGCAAGTCCTTTAACAGCTTCATCATTTAGTCCTAAGTTTAGTATTGTATCCATCATACCAGGCATAGATGCTCTAGCACCACTTCTTACAGATACTAGTAAGGGATCTTGTAAGTCTCCAAATTTTTTAGAAGTTATATCTTCTAAGGTTTTAACATTTTCTTTTATTTCTTCTTTTATTTCGTCGATTATCATTTTACCATTGTCATAATAATTTGTACAAGCTTCCGTCGTTATGGTAAAACCCATGGGGATTGGTAAGCCTAAGTTGGTCATTTCTGCAAGATTAGCACCCTTTCCTCCTAATAGATTTCTCATCTCTTTACTTCCTTCAGTAAATAAATAAACATGCTTCATATAAAACCTCCTTGCATTATTATATGTCTCTAATATAACTCTAATTAAAAAATAATACAATAGTTTTCCGACAAATATTTTTTATATTTTTCAAAATAAAAGAAGTGAGTAAACTCACTTCTTTTGATATATCTTTTGTGATAAGGTTCTCATTTCTCCAACAGTGCTTATTTTTTGCTTAGTTTGATGTTCAATATACTTTTTTATTAATGTTAAATATTGACTAGGAGATAATTTCCCTTTATGTGCATTTTTAAAATATATTGAAATGTCTTTTCCTGCAATTCTAAAGGGATAAGTATTTATAGTTACCAAGTTACTAAAAAAAGCACTTTTTAAATCGTCATTAATATCTTCGTATTGATTTTCACTTGTTACGTCATTATTTATTTTAAATGAATTTGTATCTATACAAACTATTTCTTTGGAAGGGGTATATATTAAATTTTCAGTAAATGAATCTCTTATTTCTATTTTTTTAGATGTTATTTCTGATAAATTTTTTTCGTATGTTTGAAAGGCTTTTATTATATTTTGTAATTGTTCACTATCAGGTATTTTATCTAAATTAATTCCTTCTACAAATGGTGTGATTATCCCTTGAAATTTATATTTATTATTAGATGTTTTATAATAAATTACTTTTACTGGAAAGGCAAACGAGTTATTTTCTATAGTTAATTGTAGTTCTAAACAAGTTTTATTTTTTGAATAATTATATTTGCTATCAGATTTTATTTCTTTGTATACTTGATTACCTATTTTATAACAGGAAAAATCATCACCTTCTCCTATAAATTTCTTTTTATATTTTGATATATTTGTTCCTTCGGGATATATTTCTATTTTAGACATGGTACACCTCTTTTTGTTGTTATATTTTAACATATAGTTAGATTTTGTCAATAAAAAAGAATTAATCAGTGATTAACTCTTCTATGTCTTGTTTTTCCATGTATCCTACATTTTGTTTAATTAATTTTCCTTCTTTGAAATATATTAATGTTGGTATAGACATTACTCCATATTCTTTGGCAATTTCTGGATATTTATCTACATCCACTTTTACAATAGATACATTAGTTCTTTCATTAGACATTTCTTCTAGGATTGGAGATATCATTCTACATGGACCACACCAATCAGCATAGAAATCTATTAAAGTTCTTTCTTTATTAATTAGTGTTTTGAATTCTTCTTTATTTTCTAAATATTTCATATTATCTCCTATTTATATTCATTTATTTTTGCTTCTAAACCAGGTATTTCTCCAAGTTTATCTTTTTCGTAAACTTTTTCTAATACTTCTGCAGAAACTATATCATATTTTAACATAATATCAGCTGCTTCAATACTTATTTCAGTACTGTTTTTAGTTTCATTATTTATATCATCTGCAAGATTTAGAATTTCTTTTGTTGAATTAGTTATGTTTTCTGTACTACTAGATAATACAGGTGTTTCATAAATTATTTTATTTACAAACTCACTTTCTTGATAAATTAGAGCGTTTTCGAAAGGAACTGACGCTACTAAGAATACTATAAATAATATTAAATATCCTTCTAATAATCCTACTAAAATACCAATTAATTTAGATGGCAATGTTAGAATTATTGTATGGTCTATAAATTTTTGGATTACTCCCGTTACATTTAATACAATTGCAAATACTGAATATAATACAGCAAATACAATTAAGAAACCTATTAGTTGATATAAGAATACATTAAGTATATCTATATCTTTAAAACTACCAAACATTTCAAAAAATGGTAAGTTTATACTTAAAAAATTCCCAACTATTCCTTTAGATAAATATGCTATATAAAATATAGCAAGCATACCTACTAGATTAACTGCTCCTTTTATTGCACCTTTTTTAAATCCTACTACTCCAGACATTGCCATAAATATTAATATGACTATATCAAATACATTCATTATTATCACTCCTTATATTATTATTATACCAAATTTTATAAAAAAGACTATCTATTTTAATTTATTTTTAGTTAGTAGACATTACTTGACTATTTTGATACAATATTTATGAGGTGTTTATATGAACGTTGTTATTAAAGTAAATGATGAAGTCAAAGAAAAAATGATTAAATATTATAAAGATAAAATGAGAGATAAAGTTATTCCATATGTTGTATTTCAAGCACAGGAAGAGGATACTGTTATTACGATGTATGAGTCTGGTAAAGTTATGTTTCAAGGTACAAGTGCTGATGTTGACGCTAGTATGTGGGGTTATGTAATTGATAATTCTGAAGAAGAAAAAGAATTAGAAAAAGTAGTTGATCAAAAATATTATAATTGTTCTTCTATCGGAAGTGATGAAGTTGGTACTGGTGACTATTTTGGACCAATAGTTGTTACTGCTGCTTATGTTAATAAAGATGATATTAAGTTTTTAGAAGAATTAGGTGTTGGTGACTCTAAGAAGATTACTGACGATAAAATTTTAAAGATTGCTCCTGAACTTGCAAAAAAACTAAAGTATAAAAGTGTTATTTTATCTAATAGTGAATATAATGATAAACACAGTAGTGACAATAACATGAATAAGATTAAAGCAATTATGCATAACTCTGCTTTATACCAACTAGTTAATTCTATTGAAGAAAAATACGATATGATTATAGTAGATGAGTTTGCTAGAGAAGCTAGATATTATGAATATTTAAGAGGTGTTAATCCAGTTCAACGAGGTATTACTTTTTTAACTAAGGCAGAAGATAAAAATTTAGCTGTTGCTGCTGCATCAATTATTTCTAGATTTATTTTCTTAAAAGAATTTGATAAAATTTGTGATAGTGTTGGACTTCCACTTCCTAAAGGTGCTGGTAAGGAAGTAGATAAACTTGGTGAAGAGTTAGTTGAAAAATTTGATAAAGATAAATTAAGAGAAGTTGCAAAACTTAATTTTAAAAATACTGAGAGAATTTTACATACAATGATATACTAAAAAAAGAATTATTTGATTATAATTCTTTTTTTGTTAATTGTTTTGATTCAGTTAATAATTGATATGTTGGTGTTTCATCTAGTTCAACCGGAATAAAAATATGTTTTTCTGATAAATTATCAAAATTATTAGTTTTATCTGCCTGTTCTAACTCACTTTTAAGAGTTGGATCTAATTTATATAAATCTAGATGTATAACGTTAATAAAGTTATTAAGACTCAAATCTTTATTTTTCATATAATCATAAGCTGTATCAATCATACCTGTTTGTGAATTAAATAAAACTTCGCCTCTTTCAGCTATACATACTCTATCTCTTACTACAAAGACTTGATCTTCTAATTTTAAATCCTCAAATATATATTCAAACATTCTTGAATCAACAAAATAATTATCTATTTCTATTTTTTCTGCAGTGTAAGCATTATACAATTGTTTTTCAAAACCTAATTCATTTATTTTACCAGTATCAATTGCTTTTGCTAATTCAGATTTATCATAATCTTTTGGTATTTGATATTTGGTTGCTATTGAAGTTTTTCTACCATCCATAGTAGTTATATCTTCATATTTTATTAGTTCTACTAAATCATGATCTGAGGTTATTATCCCATCAATTATATTTTTATCTCTTACTATATCAGAAAATGATTCTAACCCATATCTTTCAATAAACGGATCATTTGGATTAATTATTTCTGTTTCTTCTGTTATCGTTTTATCAATAACCTCTCTTATATCACCTAATCCAACAACAGTTATACTTGCACTGACTAATAACGCTAATAAAGTTTTTTTAATATCTAAATTTTCTATATATTCCAACATTGTATTTCCCCTTTGTGGGCTTTATTTTATCATTTTTTTCTAAAATTTTCAAGTATTATTTTATATGATAAAAAAAATAATTTGCATTACTAACAGAAATATTTTCTATTGGATAGTCTAGGATACTTTTTGTAAGTAAATCTTCACCTTTATAGTTTTTAATACCTAAATTATTATGTGCATCATTTATTTTTTTTATTGACTCAGGATTTGCATAAATTTTCTTCTTAGCTTTTTTGTTGATTATTGGTTGTATTTCTTTTTCTGATGCATCATTCATTAATATTTCATTCATTATTGCTTCGTTTAAATTAATTGCTGGTGTTCTATTTATAGTATATTCATAAAGTTTTTTTACTTTTTTATAATCTTCTAATCCTTCATTTGATTGCGGTAAAAGTAAATTATCTTTTATATTAAATGTATATACTGCTTCAAATTTTTTTGGATGGAAAAATGCAAGTTTTGATGCTACACTGGCGCTTTCTTCATATCCATATAATAGATTTTTTTCGTTTAGTTTTATATTTTTAATTTCTTTTACAATCTCTTTTGCTTCATCTATCATATTAATAATTTGTCTGTCTAGTCTGTATAATTTATTATCTTCATCAGTTATACTTAATAATTTAACTCCTAAATTTCTAGGATTTTCCTCATCGTTTTTTGAATATGGTAATAAAGGTATTAAGATTGGACAATTTAGATGTTCTGCAAAAAATATAATCGGATGTTTTGATGATAGCTGTGAAAGAAATTGTTGTTTGTTTATTGCTGTTCCTTTTAATGTTTCAATTATTAAATATTTTTTTTTGATATTATTTGGAATATATAAGAATCCATCTATGTTATAACCTTTTGATTTATTTGCTTTTATATATTTTAAATCAAAGTATTTTTTTGCTGTAATTTTTGAATATTTTTCGATTAAAGTTATAGAATTTTCTTCTGTTTGCTCTAGTAATTGGTTTAATAAAATTAAAAGCAATTCACTTGTTGATATATATTGATCTTTTGGTTCGTCTTCATAAAAATATGGATGATCTTCTTCATATAGTTTTACGTATGTATTAATAATTTCTGATAATCTATTTTCTTTAGTTAAACCATATTTTTCATAATTTTTATAAAATGTTAATAATTTAGTTTCATTTATTTCATCTTTAATGTAGTTATATATTGTTTTTTTCATCATTTACTCCTTTACTTGAAATATTCATCACATTTATCTAATAAATTTACTATTTCCAAATGTTGCGGACATACTCTTTCACATTTTTTACATTTGATACAATTAGATCCATTAGAGTCTAAGTTTTTATACCAAGTTTTTACTACATCTTCATTTAAATATGGATTTTCTAGTTGATGATTATATTTTTCAAAGACTGAAGATATTGGAATATTTACTGGGCATCCTTCTTTACAATAATCACATTTAGTACAGTTAATAATACTATAACTTCTGAATAATTCTTCTGCTTTTTTGTAACATTCTAATTCGTCGTTTGTTAATGAGTTTGCTTCAAATGTTGAGAAAATTTCGCAATTTTTTTTAATATCTTCTATTGTTCTCATTCCACTTAAAATAACTTTATTATTTGAAAAATCAGAAATATATTTAAATGATATATCGGCATCAGTTAATTCTTTAAACTTTTCATCTAATATAGTTCTTACATCTTTTGGAACATGAGTAAGTCTTCCACCTCTTAATGGTTCCATTATTACTACTTCAATATTTTTACTTTTTGCGTATTCATACATTTTTAATGCATCTTGATCATATGCATCAATGTAATTAAATTGTAATTGGCAAAATTCCCAATCATAATCATCTACAATTTTCACAAATGTTTCATAGTCATCATGGAAAGAAAATCCTATATGTTTTACTTTATTATCTTTTATATCTTTTATAAATTCTTTATAATTCTCTTTTTGCATATTTTCAAATTTATCTTTATTTAGTGCATGGAACAAGTAATAATCTATAAATTCTGTATTCATATTAGATAATTGTTCATCTAAAAGAGTATAAAATTCTTGTTGTTTTGTATAACTAAATAATGGTAATTTTGTTGCTAGATAAAGTTTTTCTCTACCATATTTTTTTACTATTTCTCCTACAAATGATTCGTTTGATCCATTACTATATACATAAGCTGTATCATAATAATTTATCCCTTGTTCTATTGCGTAATCAATTAATTCCATAGATTTTTCTAAATCTACTTTATCATTTATCATTGGTACTCTCATACATCCAAATCCTAGTAGTGATATATTATTACCACAAAAATTTCTATATTTCATATTATTCTCCATTTCTTTTTTATTATTATATCATAATTAAGAAAAAACAATCATCAAATAGATAATTGTTTTTTATTTTTAATTATTTTTATTTGTAAATTTTTCAAACTCTTTTATTTCAGAACCTTCTGCTAAAGTTTTTGATAATTTTTCAAAAGTTTTCTTTTCATCTTTAGAAAGTTTTTTAGGCGTAATTACTTGATAAATAATATACATATCACCTTTTCTTCTTGTAGAATCATTTTCAATACCTTTGCCTTTAATTCTTTGTTTATCTCCACTATCAGTACCTGCTGCTACTGTTAATTTAACATTTCCGTGAATTGTTGGTATTTCTTTTTTACAACCTAGAATTGCTTCTGTTATTGTAAGTGGTACTTCTAAATAAATATCATCATTATCTCTTTCATAAAAATCATGTTGTTCTATATGAAATTCTAAATATAAATCTCCGTTAGGTCCACCATTATGTCCTGGATGTCCTTTTCCAGATATTCTTAATCTTTCACCTTCATTAATTCCAGCTGGAATTGTTACAGTTACTGTTTTATTATTTTTGGTTTTACCTTTTCCATTACATGTAGAACATTTCTTTTTATAAACTTTTCCTTTACCATTACAGTGAGGACACGTAGTTTTTGATAAGAATGAACCTAGTATAGTTCTTTGCTCTGTTGTAATTGTTCCACTACCATGACATTCTGAACATTTAGTAGAATCAAATCCACCTTCTCCATTACAATCTTCACAGTCTTCTACTACTTCTAATTTGATTTTTTTATCTGCTCCATATACGGCTTCTTCAAAAGATAAAGTCATTCTCATTAAGGCATCTGAACCACGTTGAGCTCTGTTTTTTCCACCACCAAATGATGAAAAACCTCCACCTTGTCCACCAAAGATATTTCCAAATAAATCAGAGAAATCAAAATCAGCTGCTCCACCAAATCCTTCAAATCCACCAAAACCACCTTGTCCACCGAATCCAGAGTTTCCTCCCATTCCTGCATGTCCAAATTGGTCATAACGTTTTCTTTGGTTTTCATCACTTAATACAGAATATGCTTCTTGAGCTTCTTTAAACTTTTCTTCTGCTTTTGGATTGTCTTTATTTAAGTCTGGATGAAATTCTTTGGCTTTTTTTCTAAAAGCACTTTTTATTTCAGCTTCAGTTGCACCTTTATCTACACCAAGGGTTTCATAATAATCTCTTTTTTCCATTATTGCTCCTTACATAGTAAGAAAGTTCCAGTTACCCAGAACTTTACTTCTAAAATTATATTATTCTTCTACAACTGCTTCTTTAACTTCTTCATCACTTTCGCTTGATTCTTCAGTTTCTGTTGCTTCTGCATTTTCTTTGTTTTTTGCTGCTTCTTCGTATACTCTAGTTGCTAAAGCCATTGCTTTTTCTTGTAGTTTTTCTTTTGATTCTTTAACAGCATCAATATCATCTTTTTCTAAAGTTTCTTTAACTTCTTTAATTAATTCTTCGATTTCTTCTTTTTCTTTTTCTTCTACTTTATCACCTAAATCTTTTAATGATTTTTCAGTTTGGAATACTAATTGTTCAGCTTCATTTTTAACTTCTGCTTCTTCTTTTCTTTTTGCATCCGCTTCTTTATTTTCTTCAGCTTCTTTTTTCATTTTTTCGATTTCTTCATCACTTAAATTAGTTGAAGATGTGATTGTAATAGATTGTTCTTTGTTTGTTCCTAAATCTTTTGCAGTAACATTAACAATACCATTTGCATCAATATCAAATTTAACTTCGATTTGTGGTACTCCACGTGGTGCTGCAGGAATTCCTGTTAATTGGAAATGTCCTAGAGTTTTATTATCTGATGCCATTGGTCTTTCACCTTGTAATACGTGAATATCTACTGCTGGTTGATTATCTGCTGCAGTTGAAAATGTTTCAGATTTTGTTGTTGGAATTGTTGTGTTTCTTGGTATTAAAGTTGTCATAACTCTTCCCATAGTTTCAATTCCAAGTGATAATGGTGTAACATCTAATAACACGATATCAGTAACATCTCCTGTTAAAACTCCACCTTGAATTGCAGCTCCTAGTGCTACTACTTCATCAGGATTAACTTCTCTTGAAGGTTCTTGTCCTAATTCTTTTGTTACTAAATCATATACCATTGGTACACGAGTAGATCCACCTACTAAGATAACTTTATCAATATCTTTTTTAGTCATTTTAGCATCTTTTAATGCTTTTTTAACTGGATCTAAAGTTGATTCAACTAAATCTCTAATTAAATCTTCAAATTTAGCTCTTGTTAAAGTAATATCTAAATGAAGAGGTTCTGAATCATCACCTTTTGCAATAAATGGTGCTGATATTTGAGTTGATACCATTCCAGATAAATCTTTTTTAGCTTTTTCGGCTACTTCTTTTAATCTTTGCATAGCCATTTTATCTTTAGATAAATCTACACTATTTTCTAATTTAAATTCTTTTACTAAGTAATCAATGATTTTTTTATCGAAATCATCTCCACCTAATTTATTATTACCACTTGTTGATTTAACTTCGAATACTCCATCTCCTAATTCAAGAATAGATACATCGAAAGTTCCTCCTCCAAGGTCATATACTAATATTGTTTGTCCTTCTTCTTTTTCTAATCCATAAGCTAACGCTGCTGCAGTTGGCTCATTGATTATTCTTTCTACTTCAAGACCTGCAATTTTACCAGCGTTTTTAGTAGCTTGTCTTTCTGCATCGTTAAAGTATGCAGGTACAGTAATAACTGCTTTATCTACTTTTTCACCTAAATATGCTTCTGCATATTCTTTAATATAAGAAAGGATCATTGCTGAAACTTCTTCTGGTGTATGTTTTTTACCATTTAATTCAACTTTTTTATCAGTTCCCATTAATCTTTTAACTGATGAAATTGTATTTGGATTAGTAAGTGCTTGTCTTTTTGCTGAATCTCCTACTAATCTTTCTCCTTTTTTATCTGCTACTACAGATGCAGTAGTTCTTGCTCCTTCTGGATTTGGAATTACTGTTGGTGCTCCAGCTTCTAATACTGCAACACATGAATTTGTTGTACCTAAATCGATACCTATTATTTTTCCCATTATTTAATTTCTCCTTTAATTTATAATTTTTATTTACTATTTATTTTTACACTTGCAGGTCTGATAACTCTATCTTTTAATTTATAACCTTTAAGTAATACTTCAGTAACTACATCATTATCATATTCTTCTAATGAATCAGTCATTAAAGCTTCTTCTTGCATTGGATCAAACACTTGTCCAACACGATTTATTTCTTCAACTCCATATTTTCTTAAAATTTCACTTAGAGTTGCATACATCATTTTAAATCCTGATAAGAATTTTGATAATTCATCAGTTAATTCATTATCATCTAATTTAATTGCTCTTTCAAAGTTGTCTTCTAATGCAATTAGTTCTTTAATGATGTCTTGATTAGCGTATTTCATCATATTTGATACTTCATCATCTTTTCTTTTACGATAGTTAATCATTTCTGCTTGCGCTAATAAAGCTTTATCATTACTTGTTTTTAATTCTTCTTGTAATTTTTTGATTTCTTCTTTTAATTTTTTATCTTTTTTAGAAGTTTTTTCTTCCTTTTTATCTTTGCATTCACAAGGATCACATGTACAAGGATTACATCCACATTCACATGTTTTGTTTTCTTCTAAAGTTTCTATATTTTCGTTCATAAAACTACCTTTCAATATTTTCTTTAATGTATTCCAACATTGCAACTACTCGATCATATTCCATTCTCTTTGGTCCAACGATTGCAATCTCACCATCTTTTACTTTTGTCTTTATAACTGTAACATCTTCATCTATATTACTCTCGTTTCCGATATAAATTTTAATGTTTTTGTCATCCTCTGTTTTTATTTCTCTTAGCAATTTTTGGTCATCTAGTTTATTAAAAACATTTTTTATTTTTTCTACATTACTAAATTCTGGTTGATCTAAGAATTTATTTTTTCCTACAACATTGAAATTAGTATTAGTAAAATCTGTAAATACATTATAAAAAGCATTGTATAGTTGTTCATGCTGTTTTACATATTTACCTATAATTGGTTTGATTTCATATTCTAGTTTAGAACTTATTTCATCAATTGGAGTACCAACTATTAAATTATTAATTAAATCAACTATTTTTTTTGTTTCATCTAATGATACATCTGTTAATTTAATATTCTTATGTTCTACATGCCCTTTATCAGTGACTATAATTACTATTATACTTTCATCATCATAAGCAATTACTTCAATTTTCTTTAAAAGATTGTCATGAGAAGTACTTCCTAGTACCACAGTAGCATAATTAGTTACATCTGAAATTATCTGTAAAGACTTACTAATAACATCAGATAAGGCTAGTTGTTGATTATGAAAAACTTGTTGTAGTTTTAACATATCTTCACCAGTCATTTTTTTAGCTTCCATTAAATTATCTACATAATAACGATAACCCTTTTCACTTGGAACTCTTCCTGAAGATGTATGAGTTTTTTCTAGCAAACCCATTTCTTCTAAACCACTCATTTCATTTCTGATTGTGGCTGGTGAACAGTTAAACTTTTTACTTATTGCTTTTGATCCTATTGGTCTTGCTTGATCAATATAGTCTTCAACGATAAGTTTTAACATTTCATTTTGTCTTTCAGTAAGCATTTAAAACACCTCCTAGCACTATCAATATATGAGTGCTAATGATATTTTATTATAAAAATTAGCACTTGTCAATACAAAGTGCTAATTTATTTTTTATTATGTAAATTTTATTGTTTTTTATTCATCTTCAAATCTATCTAGTGTAAGATTACCTAAATATCCATTTTTTAAATCTCGTACAATTAAGTGAGATACTTTTTCATAATCAGTTATTCCACCACGAGAAATTGCACCTCTTTTTTTACTTATTTGATCATATACTTCAACTAAGTCTTCATCTAATTCTTCGATATCATATCTTTCTTTAAGACTTTCTGGATATAATTTCATAACTCTTTCTAGAGTGAATTTAGCTAATGCGTCGATATTTAGAATTTCTTCTTTAATAGATGACATGATTGCTAATATGTGAGCGTGCTCTTGATTTTCAAATTTTGGCCATAGTATTCCAGGAGAGTCCATTAAATCTATATCTTTAGCTATTCTTATCCAACTAAGACTTTTTGTAACACCAGGTCTATCCCCTACTGTTACGGATTTTTTACCTACTAAACGATTTATTAAAGTAGATTTACCGGCATTAGGCACTCCTACTATTAAGGCTCTGATATTTCTTGGTTTCATCCCTTTATCAGCACGTTTTTGATTCATTTCTGTCATTAATTTTTTAGTTTCATCTGTTATTTTTTTTACATTCAACCCATTCATTAAATCTACTGGTATAACAATATATCCAAGTTTTTCATAATATTTAATAAATTTATCAGTTTCAGTTTTATCACATATATCATACTTAGTCATTATTAATATTCTAGGTTTATCTTTTATTAAATTATTAATATCTACTATTTTAGATGATATAGGCATTCTTGCATCAACAACCTCATAAACTACGTCAATTAGATTTAGTTTTTCGGTGATTTCACGCTTTGTTTTGGCCATATGACCTGGATACCAATTTATTTTAGATTGGTTTATTGTTGATTGTTCTTCTATTGTTTGTTCTTTTTTTTCTTTACGCATTTTTCTTTTTTGTTGCATATTCATAAAGTTCACACTCCTCTTCTTTATTACTTTTATTTGATTAATATAAATTACTTTTCATATTATAGCACATTTAGTTATATTTAGAAAGTTGAGAGCTAAATTTACTGGCTTTTATACTTTATATACATATCCTACTTCATTGTATTCCTTATCGTAAAATAAAAACTTTTTATTCTCATTAATTAACTTACCACCTATACATTCATAAAATTTTCTAGCATTGTAATTTTCTTCTAAACACCATATAACTAAATTACTAGTACCTTTTTTATTTATGTTATTTGCTACCGCATCAAATAATTTTTTACCTACTCCACATTTTCTATATTTTATATCTATATATAATGCAACAATTTCATTTTCATATAAACCACCTGGTAAATTTTCTTTATACCAAACAAATCCTACTATTTGATTATTTATTGTGGCAACTAGCTTTCTTTTTTTATAAAATGTTTCTTGTTCTTTTTTTATTAGTTCTATTTTATTAATATTTAATAAGTCATTGTTATCAATTATAGAATCATACGTATCTTTCCATGACTCAATATTAATTTCTGCTATTTTTTCTATATCTTCAAACTTTGCTTCGCGAATAATTATATTCATATTCTCATTCCTTTCTTTTTCACAACATATTTTCTTTATATAATTCTACTTGTTTTTCATTTATTAGCATCAATATTTCTTCATAGCAATTTACTTTAGGTGATGGCATATTTAATAAGATAATTTTTATATTTTTATTATAGATTACATTAAGACTAAGTGCGAAAATCAATTCACTATAAACACTATTACCTATATAGCCATCTATTCCTTCTTTTTTTTCATTTAATATAAATAAAATATTAGAATCAACAACATAAGTATTGAATTTCTTTATATCTTGATGATATAATCCTTTTTCTTTAAAAGGAATGTTTACTTTATAACCCAATTCTAAAAATTTATTTTCATATTCTTTTATTTTATCTATAAAGGTCAGACTACTGGCTATTGTGATTACTTTATTACAGTGATTATTTCTGTTTGATTTATCTTTTGGAAATGTATTCATAAATATGTTACTCCTATATTATTTTTTCGATAATATGAAAGATAATGCCTTCTCCTGAAAATTTTTTCATATCATTAAAATTTTCTTTTATATCTATCCATTCTAGTTTGTTAATTTCTTCTATAAGTGTAACTTTTTCTTTTAATATTCCATAAAAAACTTCTAATTTATAATTATTGTCCAAATACTCTATATTCATTAGTTGTTTTAAAGTTATTTGCTTATTTGAAATACCTGTTTCTTCTTTTAATTCTCTATATGCTTCATCTAATGATTTTGGCGATTCAATTTTACCACCAATCAAGTTATATAAACCTTTATAAGGTTCTTTAGTTCTGTAACACATAAGTATTTCTTTGTTATTTTCAGATATTACGACTATTAAATTATACTTCTTCATATGATTAACCTCTTTTTTTTATGGTAATTTTTCCATTTTTTTTATTATATT
>CAYJDP010000017.1:15682-17130 GCA_964368975.1 uncultured Muribaculaceae bacterium | reverse complement strand
TTTGTTTACTAGATTAAATATTTCTGGAATAAAAAACATTGATATTATTGATCCTATTATAATTATTGTCAGTAAGATTATCATTACTTTTGATAAATTTATTTTTTTCATTTTTTTCACCTCTTGAGGTAATTATATGTTATTTTTTTTTGAAAATCAAGTCTTTTTTATCGTTTATCGTAAAATATTTATTTTTTTTCATTTTGTTCATATATTTTATTTATCTGAATATATTTATATATGCTATTATATTTAATAAGGAGATATTATTATGAAAAAAATTATTATTGATGTAGATGATGTAATTACTGGGGGTTCTTTTTTAAAAGAGATTAATAAATTTATGGGTACTAATTATAAAGAAGAAGAACTTACTTCTAATTATTACATACAAGATATTTTATTAGATAAAAAAGATGATTTTTTTAAAAATTTTGATAAGATTAATTTATATAGTAATGCTGTTTTGTATGATAACTGTTATGAAGTTTTAGAAAAATTAAATGAAGTATATGATTTGTATTTTTGTTCTGCTTTTGTATGGAGAGAAGTTCCTGATAAAAGTAGTAATAGTTTGAAATATAAGTATGATTATTTACTTAAAAATTTTCCTTTTATTAATCCAAACAATTATATATTTATGACTAAAAAATTAATGCTTAATTGTGATATTAGAATTGATGATAAATTAGACAACTTAGGTAATGCAGATATTAATTTATTATATACAGCTTATCATAATAAAGATATTAGTGATGAAGAGTTAGCTAGTAAAAATATTATTCGTGTTAATAGTTGGTTGGATATTGAAGAGGTTTTACTTAGAAATGATTAATTCATTTCTTTTTTATTACATATTTTTACATAATATTATCATATACTTATAAAGGTGATTATGTTATAATTAATAGGTATTAAAAGATAAGGAGATAATATGTTAGAATTAAAAAAGATTACTAAGCATTACCAGCTTGCTGATTTTAAACAAACTGCTTTAGATAAAGTTAGTTTATCATTTAGAGATAACGAGTTTGTTTCAATACTTGGGCCTTCTGGTAGTGGTAAAACAACTATGTTAAATATAGTTGGTGGGCTTGATGCTTATACTAGTGGAGATTTAATTATTAATGGAATTTCTACTAAAAATTATAAAGATAATGATTGGGATAGATATCGTAATCATAATGTTGGTTTTGTATTTCAAAGTTATAATTTGATTGGACATCAATCTGTTCTTGCAAATGTTGAACTTGCACTTACTATTTCGGGAGTAAGTAGTAAAATTCGTCGTAAAAAAGCAATTGAAATGCTTAAGAAAGTTGGTTTGGGTTCTCATATAAATAAAAAGCCTAATCAATTATCTGGAGGTCAAATGCAAAGAGTTGCTATTGCTCGTGCATTAATAAATGACCCCGATATTTTACTTGCTGATGAACCTACTGGAGCAT
>CAYJDP010000017.1:0-15672 GCA_964368975.1 uncultured Muribaculaceae bacterium | reverse complement strand
AAAGAAATAGCTAAAGATAAATTAGTTATTATGGTTACTCATAATCCTGAACTTGCTGAGGAGTACTCTACTCGTATAGTTAAAGTTTTAGATGGTCATATAGTAGATGATTCTAATCCATTTGATGGTGTTGATGAGAAGGTGAAAGATTCTTCTAAAAATAAAAAGAATTTTATGAACTTTGCTACTGCATTAAATTTAAGTTTTAATAACTTACTTACTAAAAAAGGTAGAACTTTAATGACTGCTTTTGCAGGAAGTATTGGTATTATAGTTATAGCTTTAATACTTAGTTTATCTAATGGAGTTCAAGAATATATTAAAAATGTAGAAGAAGATACATTATCTAGCTACCCTATTATGATAGAAGAGTCTGCTATGGATATAGAGTCTATGATGGGTTCTATGACTGGTAGTGATGAGAATATTAAAACTGAAGAAGGTAAAGTTTATTCAAATGATATCACTGTTGATATGATGTCTACTATGACTGCTCAAATGACTAGTAATAATTTAAGAGAATTTAAATCTTTTATTGATAGTGATGGTAAGAATATTAAGGATCATCTAAATTCAGTTAGTTATTCTTATAATTTAAATTTACAGTTATATAAAAATACTACTGAAGAAGTAGTTCAAGTTAATCCTAATCCATTAATGGAAGATATGAGTAGTATGTCTATGGGAATGCCAATGAGTAGTAATGATGTATTTGTTGAAATGTTAAATAATCAAGAACTACTTGAAGATCAATATGATCTAAAAGCTGGTGAATGGGCTGATAGTCATGATGAAGTTATGATTTTATTAGATGATAATGGGATGATAAGTGATTTTACTTTATATACTTTAGGTATTAAAGATCAAAATGAATATTTTGAGATGATGGATAAATTAATGACTGGTGAAGTTATTGAAGAGCCAGAACAAAGTGTTTATACATATGAAGAATTACTTGATTTAACTTATAAATTAGTACTTAATAGTGATTACTATAAAAAAGATGGTAATGTTTGGAAAGATATGAGTGATGATACTGATTATATGAAATCAGTACTAGAGAGTTCTTTAGATATTAAAGTAGTTGGTATTATCCAAGCTAGTGAAGATAGTAATGTAACTTCTGGTTCTGGGGCTGTATTATATACTGATGATTTGACAGAGTATGTTATTAATGGTGGAAATGATAGCGAGATTGCTATGGAACAAAAAAATAATTCTACTATTAATGTATTAACTGGTATGGAATTTTCTGAACGTGGTGAAGAGTTTAGTATGGAATCAATGACTGATGAAGAAAGAGCTTATTTTTCTACTTTATCACAAGAAGAAATTGCTACTTTAATGGCTAATTATTCAGAAAATGCTGGTGCTACTTATGATGATATTTTAGAAAAAATTGGGGTTGTTGATTTAGATAATCCTAGTATGATTAGTTTATATCCTAAAGACTTTGAAAGCAAAGATGCTTTAGAGGCGGTTATAGCTGAGTATAATGATGATCAAACTAATGATGGTAAAGATGAAAATGTTATTAATTACAATGATTACATCGGTATTATGTTAAATTCAGTTACTGTTATTATTGATATGATTAGTTATGTATTAATAGCATTTGTTTCAATATCTCTTGTTGTTTCTAGTATAATGATTGGAATAATTACTTATATTTCTGTATTAGAAAGAACTAAAGAAATAGGTATTTTAAGAGCAATTGGTGCTAGTAAAAAAGATATATCTAGAGTATTTAATGCTGAAACATTTATAATTGGATTATTTTCTGGTACATTAGGTATTGTAGTTACTTTATTATTAAATGTAATTGCTAATTCAATTATTTATAATTTAACTGATGTTAATAATATTGCTAGTTTACCATTAAATGGTGCTATAGTACTTGTAGTTATAAGTGTATTACTTACTCTACTTGCAGGTTTAATACCATCTAAGATGGCTAGTAAGAAAAATCCTGTTGAAGCTTTAAGAACTGAATAATATAAAAAAAACAAAGTTAATTCTTTGTTTTTCTTATGCATAAATATACATTATAATATTAATTATAAATATTATAATAAATCCAGTAATCATTAGTGTTAAATTTTTTGAGTAACCTTTTGGATTTATTTCATTATTAATGTCTAGTTTCTTTATAATTGGATAAAGTTTTATATAATAAGTGCTTATAGATATTATTAACGCTACTAAAGAATGTAATTTTAGTTGTTCTGTTCCATTTAATAAAATTACTATTAATAGAGCTATAAATATTATTTTTGTTCCTGCAATCCAGTTAATTAAATATTTTGTAAAAAGATAATTATTTTTATCATTTTTATTTTTATGATATTGTTTAAATATTGCTACTCCATTTCCTCTTTTAGAATCAGGATAGAAATATAGTATTATAACATTAAACAATTCCAATATTATAAATAAAATAATTGATATATTTAACAAGTACATATGCGTTACCTCTTTATTCACAAGAATAATTTTCTTTTTCTAAGTTTTCTTTTGTTGTTGGGTATTGATCATTTTCTAAGTCAAATTTTTCAATATCCTGTTTACTCATATTTAATATGTCATAATCTAATATAATTATGTATTGATTATTTATTACTTCTGTTTTACAGTTTATTCCCTGATAATTTTCATAATCAACACATACTTCATCTTGATTGATTAGATCTATTAAATCTTCTTCTACTGCTATTGTAGTTATAATATTTACTTTTTGAAGATTTTTTCCATTTTTTAAATATTCTAACTTTATTTCTGTTGTTATATTTTCTTCGTTTTTTTTACAATTTAGATTATTATATTCTGTTGAATTACATCCTGTTGTTATTAATATAATAAGTGTTAATAATAGTTTTTTCATAAATAATTCCTTTAATATATAGTTACTGTATATCTTGATGAATGATTAGGATCAGCGATTCCAGAGTAAGTAGTATATGAGAAAATACCATTGATATATGTTGCATTTGACCAGAGGCTTCCCCCTCGATAAAACCATGAGTTTGATAAGTATACTGATGTTACTCCTCTATCTCGATAAAATCCAAGGGTATCTGTTAATGCATCTCCTTTTATTGATGGTGTAGTTGTTACTCCATAATTTCCATATGGATAAATATTTATATATCTTCCTTCTGGTGGACTAGTGAATCCAGATGAATCAGGTTTAAAAAGACCTGATGATGTTAATACTGTTCCCATTACTCTATCAAAAGTTCCTCCAACAGTATCATATACACCATAAATATTTCCGGTGGTTGAGGCTCCCATTCCATAGTATGTATCATATGTATTAGTCGTACATGTTGCATCTGTTGGAAATTGAGCTGGACTATCAGCTCCTATACCAGTAGTATAAATTGTACAATTATTAGGATATATTTCTTTGTTTGCACCTGTATAATCTGAATTACCATACTTACCATACATTGATTGCGATAAGTATGCTAGTGCTCCCCATTCTGTATTCTTCATAGTATGAGCATCTACGTATCCTACAAATCCATAGTTATCATATCCTGCATCTCCATTCATTAAACTTTGTACATAAGTAAATGTATTATACATTGAAGTATTTACCATTGGTGTCATATTTGGTTTTGAGTATAATAAATTATCTACTTTAGATGCTTCAAATTTAGCTACCCAAAATCCTGGTATTTCTACATTACCTGGATCTGATCTTGTTGCTGGATTATCACAAGAATTACCCCAACAAAAGGCTGATGATGTATAAAAATTTGCTGGTGTTGAACCACTATAAGCTGCAGAACCTGTATCGATTTTATTGACTCCGATGAAATCAATATTCATTGCTCCCGGAGTTTCTATAGTAACTTCAGCACCACCGTATCCTTGATAACCTAAAGTATCTTTAATTGTATATGAATATCTAGGTATCCATACCATCATTGATGTCATATGTTCCATTTCAATAATTGTTCCTGGCTCTGCTTCTACATAAGTATCTTTCATAGTGCTGATTACGGAAGTTGCATTTGCCCATTGTCTATTTGCATAATCATACCACTGATAATTTATTACATCAGCTTTTAGCCATTTACCTAAGTCATAATCATATATTATTGGAATTAAACCATCTATTATTTCTGGATCCGATCCATTTAATATTGGATCTTTATATCTACCTCCTGATATGAATATGTATTCTAACTCTAATATAAAATTTGGATTCGATAAAGCTATTTGTGGCTTGTAAGTAATATAAAATGTGGTTTCTGAATTTGGTGGAAATTCTGTAAAAATATTAAGGTTTTCTATTATATATTCTCCTTCGCCAGAATAAACTAATTCATTTATTTCACTTAAATGATAATATGCGCTATCTGTATTTTTTATTGTAATTTTATATTTAAATGTTGAATTTGCTGCCGGTACATTTACTCCTAAATTAGTAGTATTTGTTGTAATTGTAGGTAAAAATGATTCTGTTGCATTTGTTGTTTCTAAAAGTTCTATCTTTGATATATATATACTCCCATCTATATTTATGCTTGCTTCACCACTTATTGATAAAGTTGCATTATACGCTGAATAACCTATTGAGATAAAAGAAATTGAAATAAAAGTGATTAATAATAATATAAAATTGATATTTATACTTTTGTTTTTTTTCATAATACCTCCTTTTATTTTCTTATATTTATATTATAGCATATTTATTTTACAATATTAAGTAATTTAACTATTCATTAATTACTTTTTTACATATACTAAATTAGTTAGAAGGTATTTGTATGAAAAAGATTTTATCAATTAGAAATTTAAAAAAGATTTATCATGATATTAATGGTGAGATATGTGCTATTAAGAATTTTAGTTTTGATTTTTTAGATAAGCAGTTTATTTCAATTATAGGCCCTAGTGGATGTGGTAAATCTACTGTTTTATCTATTATTTGTGGTTTAGAAAAAGAATCTGACGGAACTATTGACTGTAAAAATAATTTGATAATTTCTTATATGTTACAAAATGATTCCTTGTTTGAATGGATGAATGTTTTAGATAATTGTTTTGTTGGTTTAAAAATAAAAGGTATTTATACTGAAGATAATAAAAATTATGTTATTAGTTTGTTAAAAAAATATGGTTTAGAGGAATTCATGGATAAGTACCCTTCTAGTTTAAGTGGTGGTATGAGACAAAGAGTTGCTTTAATTAGAACACTTTCAATTAAACCTGATATTTTATTATTAGATGAGCCTATGTCTGCCCTTGATTATCAATCAAGACTTTCTATAAGTAATGATATTTATAATATTATTAAAAATGAGGGGAAAACTGCTATTATGGTTACTCATGATATTGGTGAAGCTATTAGTATGTCTGATAAAGTTATTGTTTTAAGTAATAGACCTGCTATTATAAAAAAAGTTTATACAATTAATTATTTGAATAAATCTACCCCAATAGAGAATAGAAGTAGTTTAGAATTTTCAAAGTATTATGACAAGATTTGGAGGGATTTAGATGTTCAAATATAGTGATGAGCATAGATTGTATTTAAAAAGTATTAAACTTGAAAAAGTAATTATTTTTATATGTCGTTTTTTAATTATTTTTATATTTTTTGGATTATGGGAATTATTTGCGACTTTGGGTTTTGTAAATACATTTTTATTTTCATCACCTAGTTTAGTTATTACTACTATTAAAGAATTAGTTATTTCTAATAATTTATTTAATCATATAGGTGTAACTTTATTTGAGGTATTAATAAGTTTTATTTTAGGCTCTTCTTTAGGTTTTATTATAGCTAGTATATTATGGAGATATAAAATTGTTGCTAAGATACTGGAACCATTTTTAACTATTTTGAACTCTTTGCCTAAAGTAGCTTTGGGTCCACTAATCATTATTTGGTTTGGAGCTAGTTTAAATTCTATTATTTTTATGGCTTTACTTATTAGTTTATTCATTACTGTAATTAATTTATACACAGGTTTTAATCATACTAATGCCAATTATATTAAATATTTAAATAGTCTGAATGCTAGTAAGTTTATGATTTATAAAATCGTTGTTGTTCCTAGTAATTTTAAAAATATTATTAATACTTTTAAAATTAATATTTCAATGACTTTAATTGGTGTAATAATGGGAGAATTACTTGTTTCTAAAAGTGGATTAGGTTATCTTATTATGTACGGATCTCAAGTATTTAATATTAGTTTAGTAATAACAAGTATTATTATTTTAGCTCTTATTTCTTCTTTGATGTATATAATAGTAGAAAAAATAGAGCTATATTTAATAAGAAAATATTAATTATTTTCTTTCTAAATATGCTCTTGTTATAGTTAATTTATATAAAATTTCTTCACTCATTATTATAAAGTAAGATTTTGAGTTCTCAATTACTTCATAAAATATTATTGGTTTTTCTGTTGTTGTATTTACATTTATTAATTCTTCTATATTTTGTACTCTTATAATTTCTTTAAATTTTGATTCGTCTAAATTTGGTTGTTTTGCATTTACTATTATTGAATTATATTTCTTTAGATATTCAGATATTGTTTTATTATAAATATCTTTTTTTGTTTTGAAAAAATATATTTTTATAATTATATACTTTATAATAATTAAAATTATTGTTAGTATTAGATACATTATAAATTTTGTATAATTGTTTATATATGACTTGTTTTTTAATACTAAGTTATTTTCTACTTTACTATTATTAATATTTATATCTATTGTTTGTTCACTTAAAGGTATTTCAATTTTTAATATATTATTAGTAGTTATTTCTTCTATTAAATCATTAGAAATATTATTTTGTATATTCATTTCTACTAAAATATAACTTTTAGTGGAAATTAAATACTCATTTTTAAAATTATTTACTATATTATTATAGTGATCATAATCTATATCAAGGTTTTCTAAAATATATGTATTATTTTTATTTTCTCTTATCGGTGTACTTTCATGATATATTTCTTCATTTTTATATAAAATATTTTGAGTAGTTGAATCTAATATGTATAATGTTTTTTTGATATTATATGTGTAATTATAATTTACTTTTATATCTGATATAACTTCATAATTAAAGTCAATATCTATATGATTAATTAAGCTCGCAATATAATTCATATTTTTATCTAAGTAATCGGTTTTATAGTAATCATTTTCTTTTAAATATATTTTATAATCTATTGTTCCTAACTCATTAAATTTATTATCATTTTCTTCGATGTTAAAAGTCAGTAGTAATGAATATATTGAATATATTAGTAGTAATATATTTAATATAAGAATAATTATAATTTCTTTTTTATTAAAATTATAATTATGTAATGGTGGTAAAAAATATTTTTTTTCACTTGATTCATAAGTAATTTTTTTCATATATCTGTTCCTTTATATTTTTATAATTATTTACTTTTGAATATGCAATAAATGCAATACTTAAACTTAAGATAGAAACAAATAATGCAATGATTATTATTAAACGATAATTTTTCATAAAATTCTCCTTCTATTTTAGTATATATTTTAGTATTAACTTATTTTGTCGTTTTATGAAAAAAAGATGAAAAGACTTACTTCTTTTCATCTATATTTTTTAATTCTTTTTTTACTAATAAGATTAAATCTATTGGAGCATTTATTTTTGGTAATACTCTTAAACAATCTTGTAATTTTCTTTTATAACTTTTTGATATATTTATTTTTTCTGCTTCTTCTTTATAATTAAAATTATCTATTGGATTATTATCTAGAAAATCTTTTATATAATTTTCTATATCTTTTAATATATATACTTTTAAATCATATATATCTAATTCTCTTATACCATAATATGCTGATACTAAAGTATAATATTCTTCTTTTAAATTCATATTATTCACCTATGTTTTATTATATTATACTTTTTATATTTTGTCATTTTATTATAAAAAAAAGTAAAGATTTTCTTTACTTTAATACATTTTTTAATACTATTGTTTTTATTCTTGACATTTCTTCTAAAGTAGTAGATATACCTTCATTACCAATTCCAGACTGTTTCCAACCACCAAATGGCATTTCTGTTGATCTAAAGAAACTTGCTCCGTTAATAATTGCTCCACCTACTTCTAGTGCAGTTGCTACTTTCATCGCATTATTAATATTCGAAGTTATAATATTTCCACATAATCCATATTCTGATTGATTTGATATTTCTATTGCTTCATCTATATCATTAAATCCACAAATTGGAATTACTGGTCCAAATATTTCCATATCTTTCATTACTTCCATATTTTTAGTAACATTAGTTAATATTGCAGGTTCATAAAATGCACCGTTTCGTCTTCCACCAAATACTAAAGATGCTCCTTCTGATATTGTTTTATTAACTTGTTCTTCCACTCTAATAGCTGCATTTTCATTAATTAAGCAACCTAATTGAGTATCTTCTAATTCTGGTCTTCCTATTTTAATTGTTCTTACTTTATCTATTACTTTTTTAGTAAATTCATCTTTTATGTCATTATGAATTAAAAATCTTTTGCTAGCACAACATACTTGTCCAGCATTGTATAATCTTCCCCAAATTAATTCTTCTACCGCAAGATTAATATCTCCATCTTTATCTAAAATGAATGCATCATTACCACCTAATTCAAGTAATACATGAGTTAAGTTTTGACTTGCTGTTGCCATTGTTTCTTTTCCTACTGCAGTTGATCCTGTTACACTTACTAAATGAACTTTTTTATGTTTTGCAAGTGATTGCCCTACTGTTTTACCATCTCCTGATAAACAGGTTATTACACCATCAGGGATTCCTGCTTCTTTCAATAGTTCACAATATCTATGTAGTGTTAGAGGATTATATGTAGATGGTTTTACTATTACAGAGTTTCCCATTATAAGTGCACTTGGTACTTTTTGTCCGAATAAATCACAAGGGAAATTAAATGGTATAATACATGCTACTACTCCTAATGGTTGTCTAATAGTAAATTGCATTGTTTTTTCTTGTCCTGGTTCATTTCCAACTGGAATATTAATTCCATATAAATGTTTTGCTTTTTCTACATATGCATGACAAAATGTTTTTGTATTTGCAATTTCTCCTCTTGCTTCATTAATAGGTTTACCTGTTTCACTCATTAATAATTGAGCTAGTTCTTCTTTATTTTCTTCTACAAGAGAAGAGAATTTTAAAATAATTTCTCCTCGTTCATGTAGAGGTACTTCTTTCCAAGTTTTACTTGCTTTTTCTGCATAATTTACTGCAATATCAACATCTTCTATTGTTGCATTAGGTACCGTATCAATTAATTTATTATTACTTGGGTTTATTATTTCAATTACTTGATTATTACTAGCATCAGCTAATTGTCCATTAATTAGATTTCTCATAAATCCTCCTTATTTTTTTCCGAATGATGTGAACGATAACATTAATCCACCACAAATATTTGCTGAATGTTCTTCAAAACCATATTCTCCAAAAGTAAAGATTGTTATAAAAGGTACTCCTTTTGATTCTTTATATATATTTCTATATACTTCTTCAATTCTATTTCCTATTCCTAATTTTCTTCCACCACAGTGCACTAAAAAGTAACCTGCTGGTTCTTCATACATTTTTTTATTTAAAATTTTCATTGCATCAGACGTTGATTTTACTAATTCATCAGTAGTAGCTTCTAATTGTATAATTGCTGTTCCTTCTACTACTTTATTTCCTAAATTAATTGTATCATCTTCTGCTGATTTTGTTCCCATGTCATCTGCAAACATTGGATGTCTTACAACAGTTAAATTTCCTAATGGATCTTTTACCCCTAGTGGTTTATTAATTGATGCTACTAAAACATTTCCTCCAATTAAATCTTTAGTTGGAGTTCCTATCCAGTGACCATATTTTTTTAAAGCAGATACACCATCTATCGAAACCAAAGTACGATCATTTTTAACTTCAGTAACTAATCCAACATTTTTAGTTTCATTATATGCTCCTGTAAATACATTTTGCATTTCACTATCCGTATAAAAGAATGCTACCGCAACTCCATCACTAAATACGTTTTCGTTACATATTATTTTCCAATCTCCACTAATTGCTTCATCTGCAGCAGATCCTCCAAACATTGGTACTCGTCCTACTACATCTTGAATTCCCATCATGTATTCTTCTTCTTCTTTTGGGGATGCTACCATATAAATATAAGCAGGAGCTCTTGATGTTTTAGCATTTCTTACTGCTTCGATTGCTACTTTTCGACCTATTGCTCTTGCGTTTTTTCCTGCAATATGTGATGCTACTCCTACTGTTAAATCTTTATCATCAAACATCATCATTCCAGAAAATCCATTATCTCCAGTAATTATTCCATCTGGTACAATTATTGCTCCAGAACTTGTACATCCTATAATTGGTGCATCTGTTGTTGACTTTACTCCTTTTACTATTTCTTTAACATCTGATTTACTTGATGCGAATAAAAGTCCTAATTTTTGATTTTTAAACCCTCCTATTGAAGATTTTCCTGTTTCTTCTCCAGATAAGAATCCGTTAGCATTAGTGCTATATCCTACTTTTGTTTTTAACATATTTTACCTCTTTCCTTCTAATAAGCTTTCTTATATATTTCTAAAATATCCTCTATTGATGTTTCTCTTGGATTACCGCCGGTGCACACATCATTAAATGCATCTACAGCTAGTACTTCTAACATTTCTTTTGGAATATTTATTTCTTTTAATGTACTTGGTATATTTATTTTTGAAGATAGTTCTCTGATTTTAGTAATTACTAGTTTTGCTATTTCTTCTTGTGTTAAATTTGTAGTAATTAATCCCATTGAATTTGCAATATTAATAAATTTATCTTGGCATACTACCTGATTATATTCTAAAACGTATGGTAATAGTAATGCATTTGCAGTTCCATGAGGAGTATCGAAATGTGCTCCTAGTGGATGTGCCATTGAATGTACTATTCCTAATCCTACATTAGAAAATCCCATTCCTGCTATATATTGTCCATATCCTACTTTATCAATTGCTTCTTTATCTTTTTTGTTTACTGCTTTCTCTAAATTTTTATAAATTAGAGATATTGCATTTAAATGATACATATCACTCATATACCATGCTGCTTTTGTGATGTAACCTTCTATCGCATGAGTTAATGCATCCATTCCTGTAGCTGCTGCTACTGATGATGGCATATCATCCATTAATTCTGGATCAATTATTGCAACTACTGGTATATCATTCGGATCTACACATACCATTTTTTTCTTTGTATTATTATCAGTAATAACATAATTAATTGTTACTTCTGCAGCTGTTCCTGCAGTCGTTGGTAATGCAATTAATGGTAATGACTTATTCTTACTTGGGGTCACTCCTTGCAAACTTATAACATCTGAAAATTCTTCATTTGTAGATATGATTCCGATTGCTTTAGCAGCATCAATTGATGATCCACCTCCTACAGCAACTATTGAATCAATATTATTTTGTTTGACAAAATCTACACCTTCTTTTATTACTTCTACAGTTGGATTAGGTATTACTTTTGAAAATATTTTATAACTAAAGTTTTCTTTATCAAATAACTCTATTATTTTTTTCATTACTGGCAAATCTACTAGTGTTTCATCAGTAACTATCATTATATTTTTTAAATTTCTTGATTGTAATTCTGTTATAATTTTTTCTTTTGAACCTCTTCCAAAATATGAAGTTTCATTTAATATAAATCTATTTATCATTCTAGCCTCCCTATATTATATATTATAGCATATTTTGTTGTTTTTTCAAGATACTATATTTTCCTGATGTAAATAAAAAAAGACTGTTATTAGTCTTTTAGTTTAAAGTATCTGTTGATTTAGCTTTCAGAGATAAATCTGCTATTTTATTATTTTGATTTGCAAAAAATCCTGCTGCTGCAATCATTGTTGCATTATCTGTACAATATTTTATAGGTGGAATAGATAAATTTATATTTAATTCTGTACTTAATAATTTTAATTGTTCTTTTAAACCTTGGTTTGCAGCTACTCCTCCTGCAACTATTAGGTTAGTTATACTTTCGTTTATTATTGCTTTTTTTATTTTATTAGTTATGGAAGTTATTGCAACATTTTGAAATGAAGTTGCTAAATCTTCTTTATTTATTTCATTACCTTTTTGCTTTTCATTATGTGCTAAATTTATAACAGCACTTTTCAAACCACTAAATGAAAAATTATAACTATTATCTTGTAATGGGATTGGTAATTTGTAATTTGGTTTTCCTAATTTTGCCAGATTATCAATTTTAGGTCCTCCTGGATACTCTAAGCCAATTACTCTTGCTACTTTATCATAACACTCACCAATAGCATCATCTAATGTTGATCCTAATTTTAAAAATTCATAATGTTTAGTCATTTTGATTATTTCAGTATGGCCTCCACTTACTACTAATGCAAGTAGTGGAAATTTCAATTCACTAATTAAGCTATTAGCATAAATATGTCCTGCTATATGGTGAACTGGAATTAGAGGGATGTTATGAATAAAAGATAATGTTTTTGCTGCTTCCAAACCAATTAATAGTGAACCTATTAACCCTGGTCCATAGGCAACAGCAATTGCATCTATTTCATCCATTGTCATATTTGCCTGTTCTAAGCATTCTTCAAGTACTATAGTAATATTTTTTACGTGATGTCTACTTGCTATTTCTGGTACTACTCCACCATATGTTTTATGAACATCAATTTGTGATGATATTACTGTTGCAATTTCTTCTGTTCCATTTTTTACTATGGATACACTAGTTTCATCACAACTACTCTCAATTCCTAATATATATTTATCTTTCATAACTACACCTATTTCTTTTTTTATATTTTAACATAAAAGACTCTTTTTTTCTATAAGAGTCTTTATTTTTTTTCCATTAATATACCATCTATTTCGTTATAATAATTTTTTCGGATTGCTATTTCTTCGAAATTGAACTTTTTATATAAAGAAATTGCTGCTATATTATCAATTCTTACTTCTAAGCTTATTGGTTTATTTTCTTTATTAATCATTTCTGTAAGTAACTTACTTGCAATCTTTTGCTTTCTATATTTTTCTTTTACCTCGATTTGATTAATTTCACATCTATCATAAATTGTGCTGTAATATAAATAACCTTTAACTTCTTTTTCGTAATATATTAAATATATAGCATAAGGATTGCTGGCAATGTCTTTTTCTATTTTTTCTTTATTAAGAAAAGTATCAAATATTATATTATTTAAATTATTAGTTTTATCTATTTTTATTATCATTATTTTTTACTTTCTTCAGCTTCAGTTAATTTTAAATAATTTGGATTAACTGCATGAGGACTTACTTCTTCTTTATTAATATATTTATTAACAATTTCTAAATAATTGGGTTCAAATTCTATCTTTTCATTATTTAGATCAATTTCATCATTTGTAATATACTGAAATGGTGAAAGTGTTGATAATTTTTCTTCTAATGCAGTTAATTCAATATGTTGCGGTTTAAATATTTCGATATTATTTTCATCATAGATTGCTGCAAATACGTATCCTCTTCTTGCGTCTATTAGGGGTATCTTATATCCTTTTACATTTGAAGATACAGCCATGGCTTCCAGTGACATTATAGTTGTAATTGGAATATTTAAACTCCATGCATATGTTTTTGCGATAGTTACACCAACTCTAATACCTGTAAATGATCCAGGTCCGTTAACTACAATAATTTTATTTATTTGCTTAGGTTCTATATTTGCCTTTTTAAACATTTTAGAAATTTCTAGTAAAGCAACTTCTGAAAGTGTTTGATCATATTTGGTAGAAATTTTAGCTATTAATTTATCTTTATCCACAATTGCTGTGTATAAATAATTTGATGATGTGTCTATATATAAGCATTTCATAATACTGACTCGCATAATTCAATGTATTTTTTTCCATATGCTGTTATTGTAAAAATTCTTTTTTCTTCATCTTCGTTACTTGCTCTCACTTTTATTTCTAATCTATTCGTTGGTAGATAATCTGCAATTAATTCTGACCACTCAATTATTGTTACACCTTTTTTAGTATAATATTCTTCTAAACCAAGTTCTTCTACATTATTATCTACTCTATATACATCCATATGATATAATGGCAATTCACCTGATGTGTATTCTTTTATAATATTAAATGTTGGAGAAGTTATTTCTTCAGTTATAGCCATAGCTTGAGCAAATCCTTTAGTAAATACAGTTTTACCTACTCCAAGTTCTCCATCTAAACAAATTACCATATTTTTAAATTTTTCTGACTCTATATTTTGTGCTAATTCAATTGTTTCTTCTTCAGAATATGTTATAACTTTATATTCCATATTTTAATACCTTCTTTCATTTTTGTTTACATTATTTATTATATATAAAAATAAAAATATGTACAACTATATTAAGATAATTTTACATATTTTTACTTCCTTTTTATTACAAAAAAAAAATTCTTGGCGACTTCCTATTTTTGCATACACTATCGTCGGCGTTAAGTGGCTTAACTTCTGTGTTCGAGATGGGAACAGGTGTACCTCACTTGCTATCGTTACCAAGAAAAAATTATTCAGAAATAATTCTCTGAAAACTAAGATATTGTGTCATCAAATTAATAGTCAAAATCATGATTAAATCCTCGATCTATTAGTACTGGTCAACTCAACATGTCACCATGCTTCCATCTCCAGCCTATCAACCAAATCGTCTATTTGGGATCTTACTACATACGTATGGGAAAACTCATCTCAAAGGAGGCTTCCCGCTTAGATGCTTTCAGCGGTTATCCTTTCCAAACATAGCTACTCTGCACTGCAGTTGGCACTACAACAGATACACCAGAGGTTTGTCCATCCCGGTCCTCTCGTACTAAGGATAGCTCTCTTCAATTTTCCTACGCCCACGACGGATAGGGACCGAACTGTCTCACGACGTTCTGAACCCAGCTCGCGTGCCACTTTAATGGGCGAACAGCCCAACCCTTGGAAGCGAATCCACCTCCAGGATGTGACGAGCCGACATCGAGGTGCCAAACACCACCGTCTATGTGAACTATTGGGTGGTATCAGCCTGTTATCCCCAGGGTAACTTTTATCCGTTAAGCGACGACCATTCCATTCTGAATCGTCTGATCACTAAGCCCTACTTTCGTATCTGCTCGACTTGTTGGTCTTGCAGTCAAGCTCCCTTATACCTTTACGCTCTTCGAATGATGTCCAACCATTCTGAGGGAACCTTTGGGCGCCTCCGTTACTTTTTGGGAGGCGACCGCCCCAGTCAAACTGCCCACCAGACACTGTCCCTGATCCAGATAATGGACCGAGGTTAGAAATCCAGCATATTAAGGGTGGTATTCCAAGGTTGACTCCTCTAAGACTAGCGTCTTAGTATCATAGTCTCCCACCTATCCTCTACATAATATACCGAATTTCAATATCAAGCTACAGTAAAGCTCCATGGGGTCTTTCCGTCCTGATGCGGGTAACCTGCATTTTCACAGGTATTAAGATTTCACCGAGTCCACGGTTGAGACAGTGCCCAGATCGTTACACCTTTCGTGCGGGTCAGAACTTACCTGACAAGGAATTTCGCTACCT
>CAYJDP010000016.1:14942-17548 GCA_964368975.1 uncultured Muribaculaceae bacterium | reverse complement strand
TTCTTGAACAAATCTTTTTCTCCAAGCATCTTTTAGATTATTTTTCATTCTACTACCTAATGGTCCATAATCCCAAGTATTTGCTAGTCCTCCATATATTTCGCTTCCTTGATAGATAAATCCATATTGTTTGCAAAATGTTACTAATTTTGCCATTGTTAATTCATTTTTCATATTTTTTTCTCCTCTTCTTTTATTATTTTAATTATATTTTCTATTTCACTTTCTATTTTAAATAAATCATAAATGTTTTCATTAATAAAATTATTCGTTTTTAATTTATATAAGAATTGAATAAATTCATTATAAAATCCATTGTAATTATATATTATTATTGTCTTTGGTTGACTTAATATTCTATTTTCTTCAATAATATTTAACAATTCTGCTAAAGTCCCTATTCCGCCTGGTATTATTAAAAATATGTCACTATTATTATATAATTCTATAAATTTTTTCGCTATCATATCAGTATAAATAGTTTCTTTTACACTTGTATCTCGATAGTTTTCTACATTAAAGGAATTAATTCTTCTATTTTTATTATAAAAACATTCATATGCTTCTTTCATTAAAGAAGTGTAGCCACCTCCGTATACTAAGTTTAAGTTTTCGATATCTAAAATATCATTTAATAATTTTTTTGTTGAATTTTTATAATCATCACTTATTTTTTCATTGGCACTGCAACCGATAAATATATTCATATACACCTCCTAAAATAAAAAAACTTCTAAAATATGTAAGGACGAGAATATACCCGCGGTTCCACCTTACTTATTCTAGAAGAATCAGCTTTGTTTATACTGCTCGTGAGTTTCCAGCTCAGTCATCACAACTTATATATATAATAATAAATATTTTGATATTTGTCAAATATTATAATTGATTTATTTTTTTTATAAAATCTTTACTTTTTAAATACAATCCTGTATATCGGTCATAGTAATCATCTAAAAATTGATTTATTTCTTTCATTTCTGTGTTACTTATTTCCAACTTAGTAATTTTGGATATATCTACGTAATATAACATTCTAATCATTTTTATTGTTTTTTCAGAAACCATTCCTTGATTAGTATAACAATTTCTACAAACATATCCTCCAGCAGTTGAAGATAGAGTAACTATACCTTTTGCAGATCCACAAAGACTGCAGCTATCAATATTTGGACTAACACCTAAATAATCCAGTAATTTCAATTCTAAAATTCTAGTTAGAATTAAAGGATTAAAATTATTTTCTATTTTTATTAAAGTGTTTTTTGTTAAATCAAAAATATCGCTATCTTCTGTTTGTTTTAATACTTGTGTTGTTAAATCAATTATAAATGACGCATAACTAATTTTTTCTAAATCCATTATTGTTTTTGAAAATGAATTTAGTAAGTCCACACTAATTAAAGTAGATAGTCCAGTAGATTTGTAATAAATATTAAACTTTCCATATATTAATTTTCTACTTACTCCACGGAGTTTACTTTTAATATTTCTACTTCCTTTAGACATAATTCCAATGATTCCATATTCTTTAGTAAGTACATTTAATATTTTACTAGATTCACTATAGTTTGTTTCCGTTAAAACTATTCCTTCTACACATTCTATTTTCATTTAATCACTTCTTTTTTAATTTTTGTAATAAATTATAGTACTTAATATCTCCTGATTTTTGGAATAAGTTCCATAAAATAGTTTCCATATTATCACCTCTATTTATATAGTGGTAATATTTTTTATTTTTTATACTAATACTCTAAATCTTTTAATCCAAGTTCTTCAAAATAACGTTCTTCGTCACGCCAATTTTTTAATGTTTTTACATAAGTTTCTAAAAAAACTTTTTTCCCTAAGAATTTTTCAATATCATGTCTTGCACGAGAACCAACTTCTTTAAGCATTGATCCATGTTTTCCGATAACTATTTTTTTGATATTATCTCTATCAACTACTATCAATACTTGAATACGAACTAAGTCTTCTTCTTCTTCAAAAGTTTCTACATAACAGCTTATTGCATGAGGTATTTCTTCTTTTGTTAGTTCAAGTAATTTTTCTCTTACAAATTCTCCTACTATGAATCTTGTTGATACATTAGTTAACTCTTCGGTTGAGTATACTTGTTCACTTTCTTCTAGTCTTGTTTTTACTGCAGTAAGAAGATTGGTAATATTATCATTTTTCATTGCAGATATTGGAATTATTTCATCAAAGTCATGTAACTCTTTTAACGAAGATATTCTTTCTAATAGAATTGTTTTATCTTTTATTTGATCTATTTTATTTAAAAGAAGAAATATTGGAAGATTAGATTCTTTTATTTTATTAAGAATAAACTGATCACCTTTTCCGAATCCTTTGTTTATATCAATTACAAAAAGAATTACATCTACACTATCTGTATTGTGATATGCTTTTTTATTCATAAGCGTTCCTAGTTTATGATTAGGTTTATGAATTCCTGGTGTATCTACGAATACTATTTGTGACTCATCGTCATTATATATTCCTTGGATAACATTTCTAGTTGTTCCACTTACATTAGATGTTATTGCTAATTTTGTTTTTAGTATTTGATTTAATAAAGTTGATTTACCTACATTAGG
>CAYJDP010000016.1:13868-14920 GCA_964368975.1 uncultured Muribaculaceae bacterium | reverse complement strand
ATTTAATCATAAATCTTCACTCCCAAATGGAAAAGGACATAATTCCTTAACTGTATATTCTTTATATTGTCCATCTAGTGAAAAACATCTTATAATGCAATCTTCATTAAATAATTCTGAAATCGTTTGACGACAGATGAAACAAGGTGTACCTATTTTACCACTAGATACTAAAAGATTCAACTCTTTAAAGTCATATCTTTTATATCCGGAAGAAATTGCTGTAAGAATTGCACTTCTCTCAGCACATATTGATGCTCCATAACTAGCATTTTCTACATTTACTCCAGAAAATTCTTGATTATCTTTCATAACTGCAATTGCACTTACTTTATAATTTGAATATGGTGAATAAGAATTATTTTGTAGTTTTATTAATTTTTCGATCATTGCTATACCTCTTCTCTTACTATATTTAATTCATTTAATAATTCGTCTTGTTTTTCAAACATTATTTTTTCATCTTCTTCTTTAATATGGTCATATCCAAGTAAATGATAAAATCCATGCACTACTAGAAACGATATTTCTCTTGTTAGGCTATGTTTATATTCAATTGCTTGTTCTTTCGCCTTATCTATTGAAATATAAATATCTCCTAATACTCTAATGTTTTCTGTGATCATATCTTTTTCATCTTCTAAGGCAAATGTAATTACATCTGTTGGCTTATCAATATTTCGATAGTTTTTGTTTAATTCTCTTATATAATTATTATCTACAAATATTATATTAAATATCGCATCCTCCAAAGACTCTTTTTTTAGAGCATGTTTTATTATTTCTTTTACTTTTTCTATATCTTTTATTTCTTCATTTGTTTCATTGAATATTTCTATGTTCATTTTTTTACTCCTTAAAATAAGATAATTATTATTAATATTAGGGTTAGAACCGCTATTATATTTAAAAACCATTGTTCTTTGAATACTTTTGGTAATTTTATCATAGTTTTTGACAATTGGTAATATGTAAAGAATCCTAGCATACTACCTAATACATTTAATGTTATATCATCTATATCAAATACTCTTCCTATTGCAAGTTGTACT
>CAYJDP010000016.1:0-13827 GCA_964368975.1 uncultured Muribaculaceae bacterium | reverse complement strand
ATGCTATTATTGATAGCGTTAGTGGCAATAAAAATTTGTTTATTTTCAAATAATATCCTGCTAGTAGTCCGAAAGGAAAAAACATTATGACATTTCCTAAAACATTTTTTATAAAAAGTCTCGAACCAAACTCATATCTAAACATTTCTTTAAAAGGTATAAAATTATTAGTATTATAGCTTACTGTATCTTGAAAAGTTACTACTTGGAATAAACACAATATGTATATTATAAATGTTAGCATAATTAATTCTTTATACATTATAATTTTTTCTTGATTTTTTACAATATAACTTATTCTTAATGACACAATGATTATTATTGAAATTACTACCATAGGCCATGTAGTACTAATTACATCTTGAATAGTATTGGTTATTCCATTAATCATATTATTCCTCCCTCAGTTCATCATTTGTTTCTTCAATATTTATATCATCTAATGAAATTGTATCTGTAATATTTTCTTTTACTTTAAAAAATACATCTACTATTATTTTACTATCTTTTTCTTCTTTCTTTATTACACTTTTTGATATTACCTCACTATCTTCACTTAATGTTGCAAATAATTTTTCTTCTGCAATTTCAAGTGACTTATCATCTATATTATAATAGTTGTATTGATGATTTTCTCTTTTTATTTCAAAAAAATTTGAAAAAGATATAAATATTGGTAATATCTTGGCTGATATAAGTGGTGTTTTAATTGATTCATAATCTTTATATCCGCCAATTAATGAGTAAGTTTTATTTAATATTTGTAATTCTATACCGAAATTATCTTTATTTGTTTTAGTAACAGTCTCATAATTTTTTGGTATTTCTACTTCTATATTATACCACACTTCTGCATAAACTGTACCGATTGCGCATTTTTTTTCCATTATTTTTTCATTATTATAAATTAATCCACTGATAATTATGTCACCTGTTTTTACATAATCGTTTTTCTTTTTTATTATCTCTCCACTTTCTGCAGTTATTGATATTATTCTACTATCTTTTTTGGCAATTATACTTTGAGGAAGACAATCTTCATTTTCTTCTTTTATTTTTCTTTCTTGAACTTCTACTATGTAAGTTACTCCACTTTCTTTTATTTCCATCCATTCTATTTTGTCTTTATTATTATTAATAATTTTTTCTATTATTATATCAAGTTCTTCTTTATTTTTTTTGATATTAAATATTGCTATATCATTTTTATTTAACTCTGAATTTATAAGTTCTATTATAGTTTTATCTTCATGAATTATTCTAATATTGAAGATAAAATTTGAAATTATATTTATTAATAGAAAAAATAATATTATTCCGAAAATAAAAATCATATTTTTTTTGAAGAATAATTTATATTTTATAGTTCCATATGTATTAAGTAATTCTACTTTATAACTTGTTTTTAAACTTATGGCTTTATTATAGTTTTCTTCATCTAATATAAGTGTTAATATTTTTCTGTTTTTTTCTACGTTTGTAAAATGTATTTTTTTACTAATAAGTAGATTTAAGAAATAATCAGGATTTTTCCCAATTATTTTTATTTTGTATTTATTCATTATAATACCTCTATTTTGGAAATTATTCCAATAATAAGTATTTCATTATCTAATAATTTATTAAGTACTAATTCTTTACCTGTAATCGCTATAACATTATCTTTTGTTTTTATTTCAATAAAATTATCTGTTAGAGTTATAATATTTATATAATTTATAATATTTAACTGGTTTTTAGATTGAATTATTTTATATTCTTTATCGTAAATATAATCTTTTATACGTTTTATCATTTAATCACCTAAAAAATTATATGAAAAAAAAAGACATTTTAGTCTTTTATAGATTATTTAGTCTTTCTTTAATCATATTAGATACCTCTTTAGTATCTGCTTTACCTTTTATTAATGGTGTAATTGCTCCCATTATTTTCCCCATATCTCTTGGTGAAGTTGGATTCACTTGATTAAAGACTTCATCTAATATATTTATAACTTCTTCATTAGTTAATTGTTCAGGTAAGTAATTCATTAATATATCTATTTCTGATTGATTTTTTTCTACTAAATCTGTTCTTCCTGCTTTTTCAAATTCAGATATTGATTCTTTTCTTTGTTTTACTTGTTTATTTACTACTTCAATTAATAACTCTTCATTAATTTCTCTTTTTTTATCAATATGTTCTTGATCCATTCCAGCTTTTATTGCTCTGATTACTGCTAATTTTTCTTTTTCTTTGGCTTTCATTGCTTCAATCATATCTGATTTTAATTTTTCTACCATGTTCTCATCTCCTTTAGTACATTATATTATATTTAACAAAAAAAAGATAGATTAATCTCTATCTTTATTGTTCATTCTGTTTCTTTTTCTTGAATTTTTGATTCCTTCTTTTTTAGCAGCTCTTCTCTTAACTCCTGGTTTATCATATGCAGCTCTTTTCTTGCATTCTGAAGGGACACCATCTCTAGCCACTTTTTGTTTAAACTTTCTTAGTGCTAAATCAAGATTACCATTTTTTACTGATACTTGTGTTGCCAATCTCTATCCCTCCCTTCGCTTTTTGCTAATATGAATTATACCACTATATTTTGAGGAATACAATTATTTTTTTGATTTTTTTGATTTTTTTCGCTATTATTCTTCTTTTTTTTGGTTTTTTTGGTATTTTTTTACTTAAATTACTATTTTTTCACATAAATTACGAATAATTACTCCGATATATATTCCTAAATTAATTGTTGCCATTAATATTATTTTAATTATTGGTAGTGATAATATTATAGATAAACCTATTATTAGTTTTTTTATTCTAGAGGACATAGATTTGATTCTCCTAATCTTCTTAGTGAACTACCAACATTTTTACCGGCATCAAATAACAGTTCTATAATTCCTTTTAATGCAGTTATCACGCTTCCACTTAAAGAAGTTGCCCCTCCTATTATATTGTCTAATTCTTGATTATTAATTTTTTTCATATATTACATTTTGATGGATTAGTTATTCCCTCTAATAATCCTGATAAAAAAATTATTAGTGCACCTATTCCGATCATGGCTGTTACAGTTATTCCACCACCATTTATTTTTTCTAATTTATTATTAGTTAATTTTTTCATTAATCCCTACTCCTTTCATTATCATTTTTATAATAGATATTTTTCCATTATAAATTATTATTTCTTTAGTTTCCAAAAGATTATAATTTGCATTTTCAATAGATAACGTTACTTGATAATAGTTATTTGTTAATTCAATTATTTCTTTTGATATTTTTGATGAATATGTTTTATTATCAATTATTACACTAGTATTGTTTTTTAGTTGACTTATTTCTTCTTTTTTTATTACTACTTCAATCTCTTCTTTATTTACTATAATACCTGGTAGTTTTATATAAGTATTTATCTTAATTATAAAAGATAATCTAATAATAAGTAATACTATTATTATAATTAATATTGAGGCGAATATTAGTAATTGATTTTTCTTATATCTGTTCTTCATGTATTTCTTTGTTTTCTAAAATTATTGATCTGTCAAACAAGTCTTTATTATTTAGACGATGACTTATTACTATTATTGTTTTTTTAGGTAAATATTTAAACATTTTTATTAGAATTTCTCTTTCCTTTTCTATTTCTACTTGATTGAGGGCTTCATCAAATATGTAAATATCACTATTTTTCAATAAACTTCTAGCAAGAATAATTCTTTGTCTTTCACCCCCAGATAAATTAAATCCATTTTCTTCTATTAGTTGATTAATCCCTAACCTATCTCTTTTTATTATTTCATCTACTTGAGATAGATTTATTACTTTTGTTATGTCTTTTTCTTTTTTTTCTTTTTTTAAAGTAATATTATTAATTATAGTATCTGTATATAAAAATTCTAGTTGTGATACATAAGTTATTTTACTTCTTAAATTATCTAGGTGAAAATGATTTATATCACAGTTATTTATTTTAATCATTCCATAATCTATATCTATATATCTACTTAATAATTTGAATAATGTAGATTTGCCTGTACCTGATTTTCCAGATACTATAATTTTTTCTCCTCCTTTAATTTTTAAATTTATATTATTATATAGAGTTTTACTGCTGTATTTATAAGTTAAATTAGTAAAAGTTATATCTTTATTTAAAGAATATAATTTATAATAACTATTTCCTTTAAAATTATCATTTATTAATATAAATAATTCTTCTATTCTTTTTTTTATTATTTTAAATTCTGTATAATTTTCTACTAACATTACTAAATTATTAAATGAAGACAAGGAATAAAATATAATCGAATTAAATATTATTAATTCGGATAAAGTTATTCTTTTATTTACTACATAATTAGAGCCTATTGATAAAGTTAATACAACCATTATATTTAATGTAAGTTGTTTAATGAAATTAGTTATTTCTAAAAATTTATTCATATTATATGAACTATTTATTAAATTATCATATTTTAATTTAAAATTATCTATGATAGATTTTTCCGTATGCATACCTTTAACTACTTCTACACTAATTAAACTCTCTAATAAATAATTATTTACCTGATCTTCTGTTTTATAATATTTTTTTAATAATTTTTTCTTAATACTTTTTAATATTATGGTATATATAAATATTATAATATAAAATGATATTACTATTGTAGTTAGTGTTTTAGATATTTTTAATAATAAATATATTGATACAGTAAAACATAATGTATCCGTTAATAGAATTAAGATTATTTTAGAGATGAAATTTTTTATAGTAGTTAGATCTTTTATTCTAGCAATTATTTCTCCTGTTGTTCTATTTTTATAATATAAATATGGAAGTAAGATTATTTGTTCAAATACTTTTTTTGTTAAAACATAGTCAAAGATTGAAGTTATTTTTAATAATAAGATATTCCTTATTATTTTTATCACCTCGCTTATAGAATAAATTATTATTAAAGTAAAAGTTATTTTTTGTATGTTAGAAGTTGTTTGATATTCAATAATAAAATCTAAAATATATTTAAACTGAAAAGCTGTTACTGTATTAAAAATAAAATATAATATAGTTAATATACTTATGTAAGTAATTATTATTTTATTTTTTTTAATATAGCTTAATAGTTCTTTTTTTATAATTTGCTTGTTTTCTATTTTTATTAATTTTTTATTTGGTTTTAAAAAAATATAATTAGTTGTTGTTAGTAATTTAAACTCTCCTATTGTAATTATTTTTTTACCAATACTTGGATCCATTATTGTTATTTTATTTTTTTCTATATCAATTTTATATATTACAATAAAATGAGTAAATTTATTATGCATTATTATATGAGCTATACAAGGTAACTCATCTATTGTTATATCATTTATTTCTCCAGTTACTCCTATTGCATTAAATCCTATTTTTTTTGCTGCTTCTATTAGGTTATATGCTGTTACCCCTGTCTTCGAAGTATTTGTTAATTCTCTTAAATATTCTTTAGGTATATCACTTTCATAATACCTTATAATAGATAAAAGACAACTTATACCACAATCTTTACTTCCTTCTTGCAAGACTATGTTCATGAACTTTTTTCTCACCTCCTACTTATATTATTACTAATAAGATGGAGATTCCCCTATTTTTTATAAAACAAAAAAACTACAATAAATTGTAGTTCTTATGTTAACTTGATATACAAGTAAATTGTTAAATGGTGTTCGCGAGGCGACTCGAACGCCTGACCGATCGCTTAGAAGGCGATTGCTCTATCCAACTGAGCTACGCAAACATTTCACTGGACAAATAAGATTATACAACATTATATTATTTATTTCAAGTACTTTTATACTATTTTTTAAGATATTTTGTTGTTTTTTGTTGTTTTATCTTTTAATTTAAAGAAAAACTTACAAATTAATTGTAAGTTTTTTTTCATTAACTTTCAAATTGTGAATTATATAACTCTGCATAAAAACCTTTTTGATTTAGTAAGTCATTATGATTACCAGTTTCTATAACATCTCCATTTTTCATCACTAAAATTAAATCAGCATTTTTAATAGTTGATAGTCTATGGGCTATTACAAAAGATGTTCTTCCTTTCATCAAATTGTCCATTGCTTTTTGTATTTGTAATTCTGTTCTTGTATCAATAGATGATGTTGCTTCATCTAATATTAGCATAGGTTTATCTGCAATCATTGCTCTTGCAATAGTTATTTGTTGTTTTTGTCCTTGAGATAATTCTAATTTATCATTTAAAATCGTATCGTATCCATGATCTAGTGTTTTTACAAAATGGTCAAGGCCTACTGCTTTAACAGCATTATTAAGTTGTTCTTCTGTAATGTTTTGAGCTGCATAAATTAAATTTTCTCTTAAAGTGCCATCAAAAATCCAAGTATCTTGTAATACCATACTAAATTTAGAATGAACATCTTCTCTTTTTACATCTTTTATAGATGTATTATCTATTAAAATATCTCCGGAATCAATTTCATAAAATCTCATAAGTAAGTTTACTATTGTTGTTTTTCCAGCTCCTGTAGGCCCTACTATAGCGATTTTTTGACCGGATTTAGCTTTTGCCGAAAAATTATTTATTATTACTTTATCTTTTGTATAACCAAAGCGAATATTTTTGAATTCTACATTTCCTTTTACTTTTGTAAATTGTTTAGTTTTATTTTCTTCATTACTCATTTCTTCTTCTTCTAAAAATTCAAATACTCTTTCAGATGAAGCTGCTGCTGATTGAAGATTTTGCATTGACTGGGCAATTTGTCCAAGTGGTTGTGTAAATAATCTGATATACACCATAAATGCTACAATTATTCCGAAACTAATTGTTCCTTCTAGTGCTAATAGTGCTCCTACTATACAAACAGCAACATATCCAAAATTTCCTATAAAAGTCATCATTGGCATCATTAACCCTGATAATGCTTGAGCCTTAAATGCACTTTTTCTTAAATCTTCATTTATATTATTAAACATTTCTATTGCGTCTACTTCTCCATTATATGCTTTTACAACAGTATGTCCTGCATACATTTCTTCAATATGTCCGTTTATTTTCCCTAAATGTTCTTGTTGTTTTTGAAAATAATTTTGTGATTTTTTCATTACAATCATCATAAATACAAAACCTATTATTGTAGATAGTATTGCTGTTATAGTTAACGGAATATTTGTAATAAACATCATAATCACAGAACCGATTACTAAAGTTACTGCTGATATAAATGTTCCCATTGATTGTGATAGAGTTTGCCCTATTGTATCAACATCATTAGTTACTCTTGATAGGATATCTCCCTTTGAATTATTATGAAAATATGACATAGGTAATTTATTGATTTTTGTAGATATATCTGTACGTAATTTTTTTGCAGTTCTTTGCATTACTGTAGATATGATTATTCCCTGTAGTATAGATAAGATATAACTAATAGCATAAACTATTGCTAGAAATATCCCTATAGATGTAATTATTTCTAAATCAATTCCATTTGATTGATTTGTAAATGAAGATTGTATTCCTTTCATAATTTCATCGGTTAATTCAGTTAATTTATCTGGACCAACAAGAGTTAAAATTGATCCTGCCATTGCAAATATAATTGCAATGAACATTGGGATTCTGTAAACTTTTATGTAATTAACTAATTTTTTTGAGGCAGTTTTTAAATCTTTGGCTTTTTCAGCGCCCATTTGCATTCCAGGACCTCTTCTTTGATTTTGATTTTTTTTACTTTGTCCTAATTCATAGTTATCTTTACGCATTTTTTAACTCCTCCTCTGATAATTGAGATAGTGCTATTTGTTTATATATATCACAATTTTTTAATAAGTCTTTATGTTTACCTATTCCTGCTATTTCTCCATCTTCTAACACAATAATTTTATCTGCATCTTTTATTGTCCCTATTCTTTGACCTACTACTAACATTGTTTTATCTGAATATTTTTGTTTTAATGTATCTCTTAATTTTTTGTCTGTTTTATAATCAAGTGCAGAAAATGAGTCATCAAATATTAATATTTCTGGTTCTCTATAGATTGCTCTTGCAATTGAAATTCTTTGTTTTTGTCCTCCAGAGAAATTTGTTCCTCCTTGAGCTACATGCGAATTGTCTTTTTCTTTTAAACTATTAACAAAATCTTCTGCTTGAGCTACTTCAATTGATTTATTTAATTCGGTTTTATCTTCTACTACATCTTTATTATCACCAAATGTAATATTTGACTGAATTGTTCCAGTAAATAATGTTGATTTTTGCGATACATATCCTATTAAAGAATTTAGGGTATCTTTTGTATACTTTTTTACGTTTACCCCATTTAATATAACTTCTCCTTCTGTTGTATCATAAAATCTAGGTACTAAATTGATTATAGTCGATTTTCCACAGCCAGTTGATCCAATAAAGGCAATTGTTTCTCCTTGATTTGCAGTAAACGAAATATTTTTCAAAATATAATCTTCAGCATCTGGATATTTAAAACTTACATTTTTAAATTCTACTTTACCTTTTAAATCATTCTTACCTCCAATTTCTTCTCCTTCAATTATTGAATTTTTAGTATCTAATACTTCATTAATTCTGTTTGCTGATACACTTGCTCTTGGTAGTAACATGAATACCATTACTAACATCATGAAAGCTATAATCACTTGCATAGCATATGATGAAAACACTACCATATCAGAAAATAAAGTCATTTTATCCATTCCTATTGCATCATTTATTAAGTATGCTCCAACTATGTAAACAGCAAGAACTAATCCACTACTAATCATTTGAATACTAGGCATTAAAAATGACATAGTTCTTGATGTGAATAAATTTGTTTTTGTTAATTCATCGTTTGCTCTTTCAAATTTTTCTTGTTGGTATTCTTCTGCATTGTATGCTCTTACTACATTTATTCCATCTAAGTTTTCTTTAGATACTTTATTAATATTATCTGTCAATGTTTGTAATCTTTTAAATCTAGGTACTGCTAATGCAAGACATGTTCCTACTATAGTTAATAGTATAGCTACTGCAATTATGGTAATTGTAGTCCAAGTCATATTGTTGTTTGCTATTTTTATAATTGCCCATACTGCTGTAATTGGTGCTTTTATTAACATTTGCATTCCCATAACTATTAATAATTGCACTTGAGTTATATCATTTGTAGTTCTTGTAATTAAACTTGATATAGAAAATGAATTTACTTCTTTCATAGAAAATTTCATTACTTTTTTGAATACTTTTGATCTTGTTACATATGAAAAACTTGATGCAATATATGATGCTATTATTGCTACTATTACTGCAAGAGATAGACTTCCTACAGCACATAATAACATTTTTATTCCAGCAGAATATATATCAGCCATTTCACTTCCTTCTGTTTGTACTAACATAGTTATTTCAGACATATAATCAGGTAATGATAAATCTAAGTATGTTTGAATACAAGTTAATACTAATACTGCAAATGCTAGTATTAAATCTTTTTTAGTTAATTTTTTTAATAATTTAAACATTTAAATCCTCCAAATCTTTTAGTATATTTTCATTCATTATTTTTTTTATTTTATTCATTTTGAAAAAAAGCATTTCCAATTCTTCTAAAGTAAATTCTTTTGTTATTTTTTTCATAGCAGTATATATTTGTTCTTTGATTTTTTTTGCTATTAAATTACCTTTATCACTCAATTTAATTTGGATGATTCTGGCATCTTTTTTTGAATTTGTTTTTTCTATCAATTGCTTCTTTTCTAACTTTCTTAATAGTATTGTCATTCTTGCAGAACTTATATTTAATTTTTTACTTATATCTGCTGATGTCACATATTCGTTTTTTTGATATAAATATTTTATTACTGCTAGTATTCCTAATTCATTTTTATTTATTCTTTCTAAAGCTTTTTCTGGTCTATTACTTTCAAATAAGTTTATTATTGCTTCTACTTCACTATCTTTTTTCATACTCCTCCTTTTTACTAACCTAGTTAGCATTATAACATTGCTAACTAGGTTAGTCAATTATTTTTTTTAAAACAAACATTTTGTGTTTGTTTTATAAATCATCTTTGTGAATTTGTTTTACTTTCTCATTATTTACCTCAAAATATACAGATGAGATATCGTAATTAGCAAATGCTGAATAACTTATTGCGTATATTACTTCTTCTACTACTTTTTTATCTCCTGTAAATAAATAATCATTAAAATTTAAAAATAAGATATTTTCTTTTTCTTCGTAATCTAATAATTTTATATTATCATTTAAAAAACTCATTAAATTTTCTTCATAAATATAACTACTAGATAATTGTTCTACTATTATTGTTATTTTATCTCTATCATCATTTACATATCTTGTTACTGGTACATAATATAATTTTTCATTAAACTCTGATAAGTAATATAGTACTATTTTTTCAATATTAGTTAACTTGGTTATTTCATATTTTATATTAATACCTATATCTTTATTTAAAACTGTTGGTAGTGAATTGTAGTTTTCTAAAATCACTCCGTCTACTAGAAGTATTAAACCTTTTATATCATCTAACTCCATAATACTATATACCAAGGCTTCTATCAATACTCTAGAGTATTCATTTTCTGTTAATTCTTTCGAAAAATCTATAGTAATAATTTCTTCTTCATATATAATATCATTTACTTTGATATTATTAGGAATTACCCCATATAAGTTATTATTATCTGTTTCTTCTTTTATTCTCAATGATGCTATAATTTTATTAACTTGTTCTAATTTATCACTTGAATCTAAGATTATTTTAGTTTGTACTAAAAAACCTTCATCATTTAATAAATAAATATTAGTTGTAAGATCTAAATTATTTGAAGAAACTTCCATATTTGTTCTTAACACATTATTGTTTTCTGTGTTTGTTATAGTATATGCTGCTAATAGTATAAATAAAGATAAGGTAGTTATAAATATTTTTCTAATTGCTTTTGTTCTAATCATTGAATCACCTGTTTAAATATATGAAAAAACGTACTATTATAGTACGTTTTTTATAATGATAATTCATTTAATTTTAATAATTCTACTACTGCTCCAGCTCTTCCATTTACTCCTAGTTTTTGCATTACATTAGAAATATGATTCCTAACAGTCTTTTCACTTATATTTAGCTTTATTGCAATATCTTTTGTACTATTATTAATTATTAATAATTCAAATATTTCCTTTTCTCTTGTAGTTAGTATTCCTTTTGACATTCTTATCACCTAGAGTATTTTATGATAACTTTAATCTTTGTTGTATGTATTTACCTAACCTTTTTGAAATTTTACAGTTATATTCATTTTATTTTCATATTTTTCTTGAATTAAACGCATAACTTCATTCGCTAAATTATTACTGTGTTCTTCTGATATACATACTGATTCTGCTGTTTGGTTATTTATTTTGACAAAGCAATCTATACTAAGAGTTTCTTTTATTATTTTTTCTAATTCTTCTTCTTTCCCTTGTACTTCATTTAAATATTTTAATTGCTCATATGCATTATTTTTTTCTTCTGTTGTTACTTCTTCACTTGTTAATTTTTCTTGCAACTCAGTTATTAGTGAATCTCTTTCTTCTTCTAAACTTACTCTCATTGCATTTAGTGAAGATGATTCGCTTATTGTTGTAGTTATTTCCTCTGTAGTTTCTTCTTCGTTTGTTGTTTGAAGAAGTAATTCATTAGGCATAGTTATATAATAAATACTTAATACTAATATTAAACTAAATAATGTTAAAAACCATAAATTTTGTTTATTAATCATACGTTCCTCCTCGTTTCTATTTAATTATATGAAGAAAAAAAAAGAATATTCAAAATATTCTTATTCACTGATTTTATACCCACATCTTATACAATTTTTTGTACTTGCAGATAGTTGTACTCCACAATTAGGACAATTTATGGTATTCGCATAGTTTGTTATATCTTCTGATTTATTATATGTATTTGTTTGATTTGATACAAAAGTTGTCATTTCATCTTTTTCTTTTGCTAATCCTAAATATTTACTTTTATCAAAAGATAATATTAAAATAAATAATGGATGTACTATAATTAACCCTATTGTAAAGATAAATCCTTTTCCAAATACTTTAGCTAACTTTGTCATTAAATAGACATGTAATATTAAAGTTATTATTAATGCTGGCAATAAGAAAAATGTATATATTAATGATACTAATAAAAATATGACTTGTAAAAAATACCAGATAAATGATACATTACAAATACTTAAATATAAATATAAATTATAAAAAGGTACTAGTGATTTCCATGAGGCAATTCCGGTTTTTTTAAAAATCAAACCATAACATAATACATAAAATAAGTAGATAATTATTCCACCTATTAAGATAGAAGTAAAATAATTATTATTTATTATTTCAAGTATTTTATTTATATAATCCAAAATAAATCATCCTTTCAATTATATTTTTGTTCCACACTTTGTGCAATATGCAGTTTCTGGTGTTACTGGATTATTACAATTTGAACATACTAAATTTGCTTCTTTAACTGATTGATTGTTGTTTGTTGTATTATTTGAATAGTTATTATAGTTACTATTATTGTTATTAGTATTTTGATAATTATTATTTCCAAAAATCATATCATTCATTGGTCTAGGACCTAAATATTTACTTTTTCCAAATGCCAATATTGGAAAAAATACCATTGGTAAAAAGATTAATCCTACAGCAAACGCATCTTCTTTTCCGTAACTTCTTGCTACACTTACAGAATATAATATAGAAAAATATACTGCTACTACAAAGTTAAGTAATCCGAATAACGGGAAAATTAATGTTAAAAATGATGTTCCAACTAATATTGCTATCCACCATAAATTTATTCCTGCTAATTGATATATTAAAATTGCATTATATATAGGAATTAAACATTTCCATCCTTCAATTCCTGCTTTTGTAAATAATTTCCATGTTGCTACTGTCATTAGTATAGCCAAAGCTATACCAATAGTAAACATTACAATAATGAATGTTAACAAAAATCCTAAAAGTATTTCCATATATTTGTGCTCCTTTTCTTTTTTATTTTTCTTTATTATACTACAAATTTAATTTATTTACTATAAAAAGATATCATTATTTTGATATCTTTTTTGCCTTGTTATGTTTTTTTTTATTAATTTATTCTTGTTATTGATATTCCTGCTGCATATCCATTTGTTGCAATTGTTGTTATTGAATCAACAGATCCATTTCTTAATTGTATTTCTTGTCCCGCAGTTGCTGTAAATAATAAAGTACCACTTAATTCTGCACCTTGCGAACTAGATAATCCAGTTCCTGAATTTACACTAGTTAAGAAAGTTCCTCCTGTTACATCAAAAATCCCTAATGATACTAAAGATTGTCCTGATGTAGCACTTATAACTCCTACATCCCAGTTTACTAAGTATTGCCCAGCATCATTCATTGTAAATGTACCAGTTGTTGTATCTAGTGCGATATTATTTATGTCTGGGGTTGTTGTAAATATAATTGGTGAGTTAGTTGTAACTGTTTCACCAGTTGTAGTTGTTGCAAATACATATGTATCAAAACCTGCTGTTCCGGTTGCTCCAGTGGCTCCTGTTGCTCCAGTGGCTCCAGTTGCTCCAGTGGCTCCAATTTCTCCGGTTGCTCCAGTTGCTCCAGTGGCACCAGTAGATCCGAATACACACGTTTATCCAAATACTCAAGATCAACGTGTTCGCCGAATAAATAAAAAAAAAAAAATTTTGGGGGGGGGGGGGGGGGGTGGGGGTGGGGGGGGTGGGGGGG
>CAYJDP010000015.1:5841-17704 GCA_964368975.1 uncultured Muribaculaceae bacterium | reverse complement strand
AAAATAAAAAAATATCGACACAGTCGATATTTTATTTATTTTGTGCTTGTACTGCAGTTATTGCAACAGTACCAACGATATCCTCAACAGAACATCCTCTAGATAAATCATTAATTGGAGCTGCAATACCTTGACATACAGGTCCATAAGCTTCAGCTTTTGCAAGTCTTTGTACTAATTTATACCCAATATTACCAGCGTCTAAATCAGGGAATACTAATACATTAGCTTTACCTTTTAAAGGGCTATCAGGAACTTTAGAAGCAGCAATTTCTGGAATAATAGCAGCGTCTACTTGTAATTCCCCATCCATTAAATATTTATCTGATTTTGCTTTAGCTATATTTAAAGCATTAACTACTTTATTTACATCATTATGTTTAGCACTACCATGAGTAGAATGAGATAAAAATGCAACTTTAGCATCAACTCCAACTAAGCCTTCAAAACTTTTAGCGCTATCAATTGCAATATTTGCTAATTTTTCAGGAGTAGGATTTTGTTCTAATCCACAATCAGCAAAAACAAAAGTACCATTTTCACCTTCTTCACAATTAGGAACAATCATTAAAAAGAATGCAGATACTAATTCAGAATCTTTACTAGTCTTAACAATTTGTAATGCTGGTCTTAAAGTGTTACTAGAAGAATGACAAGCTCCAGATACAACTCCATCAGCTCTATTTGTTTTAACTAACATACAAGCAAAATACATAAAATCAGTTGTTAATAAACTACGTGCTTCTTCTTCTGTTAAACCTTTGTGTTTTCTTAACTCATATAATTTTATAACAAACTCTTCTGTTAATTCACTAGTAAATGGATCTATAATAGAAACATCTCTTAAATTGGGATTACTTTTTAATATTTTTTCTTGATTCCCAATAATTACTATTTCAGCTAAACCTTCTTTATTAATAATTTCAGCTGCCTTTAAAACTCTTTTATCCATAGATTCTGGTAAAACAATAGTCTGTATATTACTTCTTGCTTTATCTTTAATTACATTTATAAAACTCATACATTCCCCTTATCTTTTAAAATTTCAAATATTTCTCTTTTTTCATATCTATAAGACACTAAACTCTTATATCCGAAAAACATTTTAATTATATTAGAAGGAAATGAACTTGTCAACTTATTATTTAAAATAACACTATCATTATAAAATTTAATTGCAGCAATCAACTCATCTTCATTATCATGTAATTGCTCAATTAATTTAATAATTTTCTTACTTTTTAACAACTTTTCATGATCTTCAATTACTTTAAATAACTCATCATAAGAACTATTTAATATATTGTTAATTTTGTGAGTATCAATTTCTTCATTAATCAAATCAATATCTTTCATTAATTTATCTAATTTTAATTCCTCTTCAATAATAGGACAAAATTTAATCATTATTTTATACTTTTTTTGTAATAACTCTCCAATATGTAATTCAGCTTCATTTGTTTTTGCTAAAATAATCTTAAACTTTGCATGAATTATTGCAATTACCAATAAAACAGAAGAAATAGCAACAACAACTGCTAAAATTATTTCTATCATTATAATCACCTCTACTTTAATAAGTATATCATACAAATTGAAATACTTACAATTAATAGTGAAAAAATAATGTTAATTAACTAGGAAAATTATTAACACTATGTTCATCAAAAACAGCTTCTGTTCCTGTAGGTTCACTTCCTTTAATAAAATACATTACTTGACTTTTAGTACTATCTTGACTAACTGGTTTACCAGAAATAGGATCTACAAGTACTGCAGAAACATTTTCTGGTTGAGTATACCAATTATCTTCACTACCTAAATTATAGTACTCTACCGAATCAAACCATATAGATTGAGCATATTTATATTCAGATGCAACTAAGGGAGTATTATCATCGTATCCAACCCAAACAGCACTTAATATATCTTGATTATAACCGATATACCAGTTATCTGTATCAGTAGTACCACTTTTTAATGAATAAGTATGCTGAAGTTTAGAAGACAAACTAAGAGCAGTAGGGTAATTATAATCAACATAATTTGGATTATAAGTAGTAGTAAGCATATTATTTAAAATATAACATAAACTAGAATTTAAAACAGGCTCAACATATTCATCAGCTGTATATAAAACATTACCATCCATATCTTCAATTTTTAAAATTAAATGACTATCTACTTTGTTGCCTAAATTTGCAAAAGCAGAATAACCAGCAGCCATTTCAGTAATACTTATTTCATTAGTACCTAAAGGAAGCGATGCAATATCTTCCAACTCAGCAGAAATACCAACTCTCCTAGCAGTATTAATTAAAGCCTCACTCCCTAAAAATAAATGAGTCTTAACAGCATATATATTTTCAGAATATGCAATAGCAGCAGCCATAGAAATAGGTTTATTTGCGTATGTACCACCATAATTTTGAGGGCTATAATCATCTTGATCACTAAAAGTAAAAGTAGTAGCTTCAGAAATAAATGCAGAACTAGCAGTAAATCCATTTTCTAAAGCTGAATAATATAAATATGGTTTCATAGTAGAACCAACTTGCCTATAGGAATCCGTAACTCTATTATAAGAAGAAACATTATAATCACGACCACCTACTAGTGCTAAAACTCTTCCATTATCAGGATCCATCATAACAGCAGAAGTTTGTATTAAGGACTCTTCAGGAATACTATTTTTAACAGTATTTTCTAGTTCTTTTTGTATGTCCAAATCTAAACTTGTATATATTTTTAATCCATTAGTTTCTGTAAATGTATTTGGAATACTAGTAATACTTTCTAATTCATTCAATACAGCATCTTGATAATACATTATAGTACTTAAATCATCAGAAAAAATTTCACCAATAAAATTTAATTCTTCAGCATAAGCTAAATCCGCCTCATCTTGTGTAATAATTTCATTATCAACTAAAGCATTTAACACAATTAATTGTCTACTCTTAGCCATATCTAAATCTATTAAAGGAGAATAATTACTTGGAGCTTTAGGAATACCAGAAAGAATAGATGCTTGAGCTAAATTTAATTCACTTGCATGAATACCAAAATAATACTTACTAGCATTTTCTATTCCATACATACCATGTCCATAATTAATTGTATTTAAATAACCTTCTAATATCTCATCTTTACTATAATCGTCTTCTATTCTAAGTGTATACCACATCTCATCCCATTTACGACTCCAAGTTTTATCAAAATCTAAAAACAAATTTTTAGCATATTGCTGAGTAATAGTAGATGCCCCTTGTATAGTATCTCTATTAACTAAATTTGTAAATGAAGCACTAATAATACGTAGTATATCAAAACCAAAATGATCATAAAATTTCTTATCTTCAGTATAAATTGTAGAATCTATTAAATAATTTGATATATTATCTAAATTAACCCATTCCATAGATTGATTTCCTTGGAAAAAAACTTGTTCCTCGTTATCATACATAATAAAACTATTTACACTATTAATTTCTAGTTTAGGAGAAGATTTTACATAAATAACTACACCAAAAAAACAAATAATACTAATTATCACAAAAAACATAAATAATTTTAAAATTTTTTTTCTCATATAAACCAATTCCTTCCAATAATAGTATTGGATATAAATAAAAAAATATGTATAAAAAAAATTGAATATATGTTATAATCTAAACTAGAATTTTTATAACTAAGGAAAACAGGTGAAAAAATGAAAAAAATATTAATAGAAGCATCAATTACAAATAATGATGAAAAAGAAATTTATGAAGTAGAAGCAGAAAAATCAGCTGATAAATACAAATATATAGAATCAAATGAATTTAAAACTAAAGTAGAATATAATTACAAAAAACAAACCCTACGAAGGGAAAATGAACAAGTATTTATGGAATTTAATTTTAAAACAGAAGAAGCAATTATTTTATTAAAGGAAAATGAAAAAGAAATGATCATTCCAATCGAAATCTTAAGTATAAATAATAATAAAGTAGAATATAAACTAGAAGATCAACACTTTTTGTATGAAATAAAAGAGAAATAGAAAGAAGGAATAATATGAGTATAATAAAGAATTTAACTAATGATATTTTAAAACATATTAATAACGCAGGCTATGAATTAGATAACTTTATCCTTTCAGCCTCTCAAAGACCTGAATTAGGTGATTATCAAATTAATGATGCTATGACTTTAACAAAGAAATATAAAGAAAACCCAAGAGATATTGCAACAAAAATAGTAAATGAACTATCAAAAGATAATAGATTAAAAAATATTAATATTGCAGGGCCAGGCTTTATAAATATATCAGTATCTGATGAATTTTTAATTGAGGCACTTAATACTTTAACTACAAGTATAGATTCTAATATAGATAAAAAAGAATATAAAAAAATTATAATAGACTTTGGAGGAGCAAACGTTGCAAAAGCTCTACATGTAGGACATTTAAGAAGTGCTATTTTAGGACAAGCACTAAAGAATTTAGCAGTAACAATGGGTTATGAAATAATTGGAGATGCTCACCTAGGGGACTATGGAAGACCCTTAGGATTAGTAATCTTAGAAATATCAAAAATGTATCCAAACTTACCTTACTTTGATGAAACTTATCTTGGAGACTATCAAGATATAGAATTAAATATTACAAATAAAGACTTAGAATTAATTTATCCTACAGCATCAAACAAAGCAAAATCAGATGAAAATTATCTAAATGAAGCAAGAGAGATAACTTATAAAATTCAATCTAAAACTAGAGGATATTATGATTTATGGAAGAAAATAATAGAAATTTCAAAAGAAGATATTAAGAAAACATATTCTGCTCTAGGGGTAACATATGAATTATGGTTAGGAGAAAGTGATTCTGTACCATATATTGATGAGTTAACTGAAATGGTAGAAAAAGAAAATATATTACAAAACAGTGAAGGTGCTCAAATAATTGAAGTAATCAAAGAAGAAGAGACTTCTCCAATGCCACCAGTTATTTACAAATCATCAACTGGATCAGCAACTTATGCAACAACTGATTTAGCAACTATTCTTATGAGAAAAAAAGAACAAAATCCAGATGAAATATGGTATTGTATTGATTCAAGACAGTCACTTCATATAGAACAAGTGTTCAGAGTAGCAGAAAAAATAAATCTTTTTGATAAAGATAAATTAATTCATATAGGTTTTGGTACAATGAATGGAAATGATGGAAAACCATTTAAAACAAGAGATGGTGGAATAATGAAATTAGAAGACTTAATTTCATTAGTTAAAGAAGAAACATATAAAAGAATAAATAATGAATCACTAACAGAAACAGAAAAATTAAGTATATCGAATGATACTGCAATAGCAACACTTAAATATTCAGACTTTTTACCAGTAAGAACTACAGATTACGTATTTGATATTGAAAAATTTGCAGAATTAGAAGGAAAAACAGGACCATATATTCTTTATTCAACAAGAAGAATGAAGTCACTTTTAGAAAAGGCAAAAGACATAAATGTGAATCAAATAAAAGAAATAACAACAAAAGAAGAAAAAGAAATAACCTTAACAATATTAAGATTACCACTTATTCTAGATAAAACTTTAGAAACAAAAAGTATGAATGAAATAACAGAATACCTATATAAAATAACATCTACTTATAATAAATTTTACTCAGAAAATAAAATTTTAACTGAAGAAGATGAGAATAAAAAAGAATCATGGATATTATTAACAAAAGTAGTATATGATATAAATATATTATTATTAAATATCTTAGGAATCAAACTTCCAGAAAAAATGTAAAAAAACAGTTGAAATATTCTGTGAGATATGATATAAATTTATTGGTAAATTTATTTACAAATAACAAAAGAATAAATAAAACATATAATGAGTATGTAGGAGGACTATAAATGAGTATCAAAAAAATGGCAAAAGAGGACTTAGAATTATTATCTAATAAAGAAATAACAGAGCTTCTTTTAACAGAGAGTAAAAAATCAATAAAAACAGCAGATCTTTTTAAAAAGATTATAAAATTACTAGAATTACCTAGTACAGCATTTGAAACAAAAATAGGAGATTACTATACTGCTTTATCAACAGATAAAAGATTTGTACTCCTAGAAGATGGTACTTGGGATTTAAGAACGCGTCATACGTCTGATAAAGTTATTAAATTAGTAACAGAAGAAGATGAAGAAGATGAAGAGGAAGATGTTCATAAAGATGAAATCGAGGAAGAGATTGAAGATAGTTATGATGACAGAGATGATCATGATGATCATCCATTTGACGATGCAAATGAAGATTTAAAAGATTTAGTTGTGATTGATGAGGATGAATTAGAGTTAGAATAGTCTAACTTTTTTTCTCAGTTTATGATATAATAACAAAAAAAAGGAGGAGTACTTATGATTGATAGATTAGAAGCAACACTTGATAAATATAATGAATTAGAGCACGAATTAACAAAAGTAGAAGTATTAAGCGATATAAATAAAACTAGAGAATACTCAAAAGAATTATCAGCAATAACAGATATTGTAAATTGTTACAAAGAATATAAAAGGGTACAAACAGAAATAGCAGGAGCAAAAGAAATGCTGACAGATCCAGAAATGGCAGATATAGCAAAAGAAGAGTTAAAAAATTTAGAAGACCAAATGAAAAATTTAGATGCAGAACTTGAAGTATTATTATTACCAAAAGACCCTAATGATGATAAAAACGTTGTAATTGAAATTAGAGGAGCAGCTGGAGGAGATGAAGCAAATATTTTCGCAGGGGATCTTTATAGAATGTATGCTAGATATGCAGAAAAAAAAGGATTTTCAACAGCTATATATAATTCAATAGATGGTACAGCAGGTGGATTTTCTCAAATAGAATTTATCGTAAAAGGAAATGGTGCATATTCATTATTAAAATATGAAAGTGGATCTCACCGAGTACAAAGAATACCTCAAACAGAATCAAACGGAAGACTTCAAACGTCAACAGCTACAGTACTTGTTATGCCAGAAGTAGATGAAGATATAGATATAGATATAAATCCAAATGATTTAAGAGTAGATGTATATCGTTCAGGTGGATGTGGAGGACAAGGTGTTAATACAACTGACTCAGCAGTAAGAATAACTCATTTACCTACTAATATTGTAGTAACTTGTCAAAATGAAAGAAGTCAAATTCAAGAGCAAGCAATGAAAGTGCTTAAAAGTAGAATTTATGAAGCTAAACTACAAGAACAAGAACAAGAAATGGGTGCTCAAAGAAGAGATAAAATAGGATCTGGAGATAGATCCGAAAAAATCAGAACATATAATTATCCACAAAATAGAGTGACAGATCATAGAATTGGATTCACAACAAAACAATTAGATAGAGTAGTAGATGGAGATTTAGAAGAAATAGTAAATGCTTTGATTCAAGAAGATCAAAAAAGAAAACTTGAAGCAGCAGAACAAGAATAATGACAGTAGAACAATTATTAATATATGGTAAACAAAATGTACACTCAGATCATGCAAAAATTATACTAGCAGAACTTCTTAATTTAAACCCACTAGAATTACTAAATCATCTATATCAAATAGTCGATGAACAAACTTCGTTAACATATAAAAATATGATAAAATCTATCAAAGAAGGAACTCCTCTTCAATATGCATTAGGCTATGTAAATTTTTATGGAAATAAATTTCAAATAAATAATAATGTTTTAATACCAAGATTTGAAACAGAAGAATTAGTAGAAAAAACATTAATATTAATAAACAAATACTTCAACAAACCAATTAATATATTAGATATTGGTTGTGGAAGTGGTGTAATAGGATTAACTTTAAAAGATAAGTTATCAACATCATCTGTGGATTTAATTGATATAAGTGATAAAGCTCTAGAAGTTGCTAAAAGTAATGCACAAAATCTGGGGAAAAAAGTTAATATATATCAAAGTGATATATATTCAAATGTAGCAAATAAATACGATTTAATCATAAGTAATCCACCATATATAAAAACAAATGAAATAATAGAAGATATAGTTAAAAAAAATGAACCTCATCTAGCACTATATGCTGGAGAAGATGGACTTAATTGTTATAAGAGAATATTAAAAGATATACCTAAATATTTAAATAATCAAAGTATTATTGCATTTGAAATAGGTTATACTCAAGCAGAAGATATAAAAAAAATAGTCAAAGAAATATTACCTTTTTCAACAATTATTGTTGAAAAAGATTTACAAGATAAAGACAGAATGATATTTATTTTAAATAATCTTGAATAAAAAAACAAAAAACCACCCACTACTTAAGTGAAAGGTGGTTTTATTATGAATAAAATAACAATAGTAATAGCCCTAGTAGTATTAATATTAATTTTTACAAATGATAAAAAAATAGAAATACCTAAAGATTCAATAAGGTTTAGAGTAATTGCAAACAGTGATACTGTAGAAGATCAATATATAAAAAAAGAAGTAGCAACATCTCTAACAAATGATTTTTTAGAAGTAGCAACATCTTCAACAAAATATAATATAGATAAAAATATAAATAATAATCTACCAAAATTCACCTCAGTTATAGAACAAACACTACAAAAGATAAATGTTAATCAACAATATAATATAAATTATGGAATGAACTACTTTCCAGAAAAAGAATATAAAGGAGTAACTTATCCAGAGGGAGAGTATCATTCGTTAGTAGTTACCTTAGGAGATGGATTAGGAGATAACTTTTGGTGCGTATTATTTCCACCGCTATGTTTAATAGAAACAGAAGAAGAACAAACAGAAGTAGAATATAAATCTTTTATAAAAGAAACAATAGATAAGTACTTTTAATTAAACAAAAGAATAAACTTAATAAGGTGATAATGTGAATCAATTAATAACTTATATATTTATAGGAATAGGACTAAGCATGGATGCATTTTCTATAGCTTTAGCATATGGCACAAACAACATAAAGAAAAATAAAATACTCATAGCATCAATATTTGTAGGATTGTTTCATTTCTTTATGCCGATTTTAGGATATACTGTATTTTCTAATTTATTTCAAAATTTTAGTATTCAAACAAACCTATTAGTTGGAGTAATTTTTCTATTGTTGACGTTAGAAATGATTTTATCTTTAAAAGAAGAAAAAGATAATATATCTACAAAAATATTAGCCTTACTTATCTATGCATTTACAGTAAGTATAGATAGTTTTACTGTAGGCATAGCAATTTCACTAGAAAAATCAAATATTATAATGGCAGGAATAACTTTTTCTATAATAAGTTTTATCTTCACTTTAGTTGGAATGCTGATAGGTAAATATTTAACAAACTTAATAGGAAAAAAAGCAAAAATAATAGGAATAATAATTCTCTTAATTTTTACTGTAAAATACTTAATATTATAGTGTTAATTCCTTGACAAATAAAGAAAAGTTAACTATCATTGTTATAGGTGATAAAAATGTTAGATAATTTTAGTGAAATGCTTTTAAAAGCAAAAAAAGAAAAATATGCAGTTCCTCAATTTAATATAAATAACTTAGAGTGGACAAAATACATATTAGAAGTCTGTAATGAAAAGAAAATTCCAGTAATTTTAGGAGTAAGTGAAGGTGCAGCTAAATATATGGGAGGATTCTATATTATTTCGAGTATGGTAAAAGGAATAATAAAAGATTTAAATATTGAAATACCAGTAGCACTACATCTAGATCATGGAACATCTATTGAAGTATGAAAAAAAGCCATTGATTCAGGATTTACTTCAGTAATGATAGATGCATCAAAAAATGAGTTGAATGAAAATATAAGAATAACAAAAGAAGTAGTAAAATATGCTCATACAAAAGGAGTAAGTGTAGAAGCTGAAGTAGGGCATATTGGCGGAACAGAAGACAATATAACAGCAATAAGTCTAAATGCAACATTAGAAGATTGTCAAACTCTTTATAATGGAACTGACATAGATGCACTAGCACCAGCGCTAGGTAGTGTTCATGGATTTTATAAAGGGGAAGCAAATTTAGACTTTGAAACAATGGAAATAATAAATAATAATATAGATATACCATTAGTGCTTCACGGTGGAACAGGAATACCAGATGATAAAATAAAAAAAGCAATTAATTGTGGAATATCAAAAATAAATATAAATACAGACCTACAAGCGGTGTGGGCAAAAGCAGTAAGAGAATTTTTAAACGAAAATAAAGAAGCTTATGATCCAAGAAAAGTAATTGGAAGTGGAGAAAAAGCAATGAAACAAAGAATTTCTGAATTAATTACCCTATTTGGCACACAAAGTATTTAACAAAAATAAAAAATAGTAATAAAATATAGTGGAAACACTACGGAGGTAATAAAATGAAAGTAATGCAAATAGAGGGAGATAAAGAATTAACAGGGACAATTAGAATAAGTGGAGCAAAAAATGCCACTGTTGCTTTAATACCAGCAGCAATTCTTTCAGATGAAGAAACAACAATATGTAATGTACCAGATATTACAGATACTGAAGCATTATGTGAAATATTAGAACATTTAAATGTTGATGTAAAAAAAGCAAGTGAAACATTAGTATTAAATACAAAAAATATGCAAAATATTGAGATAAAAGAATCTCACTCAACAAAGTTAAGAGCATCATACTATTTTATGGGAGCGTTATTAGGTAAATATAAAAAAGTAACTATGTATTTTCCTGGTGGTTGTTCAATAGGTGAAAGACCAATAAATCTACATTTAAAAGGATTTGAAGCATTAGGTGCAAAAATAACTAATGAAAATAACAAGTATATAGTAGAAGCAGATGAATTAATTGGAACATCAATTTATTTAGATTTTGCTTCTGTTGGAGCAACAATTAATATTGTGCTAGCTGCAGTAAGAGCAAAAGGAACTACTATTATTGAAAATGCAGCAAAAGAACCAGAAATTCCTAATATAGCAACATTTTTAAATAATATGGGAGCAAAAATAACTGGAGCTGGAACTTCAACAATCAAAATACAAGGTGTAAATTATTTAAAAGGATGCTTCCATGAAGTAATACCTGATAGAATAGAAGCTGGAACATATTTAATTATTGGATCTTTAATTGGTAAAAATTTAAAGATAGATAATATTATCCCAGAACATATAGAACCAGTTATTTCTAAATTATCAGAAATTGGAATAGATTTAGAAGTGGGACAAGACTATGTAATAACTAGTAGAAAAGATAATTTAAAACCTACAAATATAAGAACTCAAGTATATCCAGGATTCCCAACAGACCTACAACAACCATTTACTGTATTGTTAACCCAGTCAACAGGTGTATCAAAAGTAACTGAAACAATTTGGGAAAATAGATTTATGCATATAGATGAATTAAATAAAATGAATACTAACATAAAAGTAGAAGGAAAAGATGCATTTGTTGTTGGAAAAACAGATATAATAGGAACTAACGTAGTTGCAACAGATCTAAGAGCAGGAGCAGCAATGGTAGCAGCAGGTTTAAAAGCAAAAGGAACTACTACTATAAGTAATATTGATCATATACTAAGAGGTTATGAAAACATTATAGAAAAACTAACAGAAGTTGGTGCTAAAATAGAAATAAAAGAAATATAATTAATAAATTATATTTTTTTTTGGGGGTAAATAAAATGAAGCACTTAATAAAATTCATAGTATTAATTTTGCTAATAATAACTATATATTTAATATACATAAATACATATAACAATCAAATAGATTATATGAATCTAGGTGATTCATATGCAAAAGGAATAAATCCATATAATAACAAAAGCTATGGATATAGTGATTATTTTAAGGATTATTTAATAGA
>CAYJDP010000015.1:1654-5831 GCA_964368975.1 uncultured Muribaculaceae bacterium | reverse complement strand
TTTAATAGAAAAAAACAGTTTAAATTCTTATAATAATAATTTCAGTACAGAAAATGAAACTATAAGCAGTTTACTAAATCAAGTAAAAACAAATAGTAATATAAAACATATAATTAGAGAATCAGATATAATTACTATCTCTATCGGACTTAATGATATAATTTATGCTTTATCAAAAACTCCTAATCCAACAAATAACCAATTAGATGAAGTTGTGTATGAAATATATTTAAACTTTAACGACTTGATTAAAGAAATATCAAAGTATACAAATAATAAAATATATGTAATAGGATATAATGAAAATATATTTTTAACAGATATAGCTTATTCAATAAATAAATTAAATAACTATTATTCAAAAAATAATGAAATAATATACATCGAATCGCCAGAAGAATTAAAAAATACTCAAAAGTATTATCCTAATCCAAACAATTATCATCCTAATGAGCAAGGGTATAATCGAATTTACCAAGAAATCTTAAAAAAACACTTGATAAATCTATAAAAAAATGATATATTAGTAACGCAAATAAATTACTATAACTTAATTAATGAGTTATGGCGGAAGGAGCTAAATATGAAAAAGAATATTCATCCAGAAAATTTTAATTGTAATGTAACTTGTGCTTGTGGAGAAACTTTTACAGTAGATTCAGTAAAAGAAGAAATTAAAGTAGAAGTATGTTCAAAATGTCATCCATTCTACACAGGATCACAAAATCAAGTATCTCGTGCAGGAAAAGTTGATAAATTTAACAAAAAATATGGATTCAATACAGAAAAAGCTGCATAATTGCAGTTTTTTTTTATTATTTATGTTAATATTAATATAGGTGATAAAAATGAAGATAGCAATTACCTCTGATCATAGAGGATATAAATTAAAAGAATATTTAAAAAATAATATCAATGAAGAAATAATTGACTTAGGAACAAATGCAACAGTTTCAACAGATTATCCAGATTATGCATTTAAGTTAGTATAAAATGTCGAAAATATTGAAGTTTATTTTGTTATAGCTTTATGTGGTTCTGGAATTGGAATATCTATTGCTTGTAACAAAGTTAAAAAAATTAGATGTGCAAAAGTAAATAATGTAGAAGAGGCTAAAGTAACAAGAGAAGATAATGATGCAAATATAATAGCATTATCTGAAAAAACATCTAATATTGATGCTTTATTGATTGTAAATACATTTTTAAATACAAAATTTACTAATTTAGATAAACATAAAAATAGAATAAATAAAATATCTAAATACGAGGAAAATAATTAATATGGCTAAAGTAGTAATATATATAATAGTAACTGCTTTAGTTATGTATTCATTAGAATCAGTTAATATTAACCAAATTTTTAAAAAAAATAGAATACTACAAGCAACGTTAGTATATTTCTTTATTGCAATATCATTAATTTATCTTGTAACAAATTTTTTCTTTGATATTTACACATCAATGACTTTAATTTAAAAAAAGAGTATAAATCTTTTTTTTTTGTAAAAACTTATAATGAGGTGAAATTATGAGAAGAAGAAAATTAAAGCCATTTGTATTACCAACTATTATTTCAACCATAGTAATAACACTATCCCTAGTAATACTTCAATATGCAACAAGTGAAACTAAGTTAGAAAATAATAATAGTAGTTTAACAACGTTTGTATCAAGTGCTATACTTGATAATAATATTCCAGTTATAAATACAACTAATAAGATTATTAATCCTTATTTAGTTGAAAATGTAACAATAGGAAAAAACTATTATGACTATCAAGCTGAGAAAGAGCAACAAGAAACATCAATTATCTACCATTCAGATACTTATTTTCAAAATACAGGTATAGATTTTGTTGCAACAGATGTATTTGAAGTAGTGTCCATATTAAATGGAACTGTAACAAATGTAAAAGAAGATGAAATACTAGGGAAAATAATCGAAATAAAACACGATAATGACTATATTGCAATATATCAAAGCTTATCAGAAACATCAGTTAAAAAAGGTGACACAATTAGTCAAGGACAAGTAATAGGAAAAAGTGGAATTAATAAGTTAAATGAAGATTTAGGTAATCATTTACATCTAGAACTATATATAAATGGACAAGTAGTAGATCCAATTAAATATCTAGATAAAGAATTAGAACAAAAGAGTGAATAAAATCACTCTTTTTATTATAATAATTTAAATTTGTGATAAAATAAATAACAGAGGATGTGATTATATGGCAAAAGATATAGGAATTGATTTAGGTACGGCAAATATACTAATATATATAAAAGGACAAGGTATAGTATTAGATGAACCAAGTATTGTAGCAGTAGATACTGATACAAAAAAAGTAATAGCTGTAGGTAGAGAAGCAAACTTAATGCTAGGAAGAACACCTGGTAAAGTAAAAGCAATTAAGCCTATGAAAGATGGCGTAATTGCAGATTTTGATTTAACAGAAATAATGCTAAATACATTTATAAAAAAAGTAAAAGGAAAAAGTCTAATAACAAGACCAAGAATTTTAATATGTTGCCCTACCAATATTACACCAGTAGAAAAAAATGCTATTAAAGAAGCAGCTGAAAGAACGGGAGCAAGAAAAGTATATTTAGAAGAAGAACCTAAAGTAGCAGCAATAGGAGCAGGCATGGATATATCAAAACCTAGTGCTAATATGGTAATTGATATAGGAGGAGGAACAACTGATATAGCAGTTTTATCCATGAATGAAATAGTAACATCTACATCAACAAAAACAGCTGGAAATATATTTGATCAAGATATAATAAAATATATAAAAGAAAAATATAAATTATTAATTGGAGAAAGAACAGCAGAAGAAATAAAAAAAGATTTTGTTAATGTGTATAAACCAAGTAAAAAAGAAAAGTTAGAAGTACGAGGAAGAAACTTAATAACAGGGCTACCTGATACTATAGAATTAAACCAAGAAGAAACACAAGAAGCATTAAAAGACAGTGTAAATAAAATAATAAAAGCAACTACTTCAGTATTAGAGCAAACACCACCAGAACTATCCGGAGATATAGTTGACAAAGGAATAGTTTTAACAGGTGGAGGAGCAATGTTAAAAGGACTAGGAGAATTAATTGAAAAAGAATTATCAGTAAATGTCCTAATAGCAGAAACACCTTTAACTTGTGTTGTTGAAGGAACGGGAATTTTATTAGAAAACATTAGACAACTAGAAGATAAAGAATAATAACAAATATGTACAAGTAAAAATATCCATGATATAATTAATATAGCAATGGAGGTAGTATATGAATCCAGAAATGATAGAGGCATTAAAAATAATTGGAATTACCTTTATAGTATCAGCTATAATAATGCCTATAATGAAAAGATTAGCAAATCATATAGGAGCAATTGACAAACCATCTGAAGAAGAAGGAAATAGACATATTCATAAAACAGCAATGCCAAAATTAGGAGCTTTAGGAATATTTATATCATTTCTAGTAGGTTATATGCTATTTGGAGAACAAAGTATTAGAATGAATTCTATTCTTATAGGAAGCTTTGTAATGGTATTAACAGGGATAATAGATGATATAAAACCTATTAAAGCAAAATATAAGTTAATAGGACACCTAATAGCAGCTTCAATTATTGTATTTTATGGAGACATTTTACTCAATAATGTAACAGCGTTGGGATATGCATTTGATTTTGGGATATATGCTTATCCAATTACAATTATATTTATAGTAGCATGTGCAAATATAATAAATTTAATTGATGGATTAGATGGATTAAGTGGTGGAATAGCATCAATATTTTATCTAACAATTATAATAATTGGATATAATCAAGGAAGAAGTGGAACACTAGTAATGATCTTAACATTAATTATGTTAGGAGCAACATTAGGATTCTTATTACATAATTTTTATCCAGCAAAAATATTTGCAGGAGATTGTACAACTTTTGTTGGATTTATAATAGCAGTGATCACATTACTAGAGTTCAAAGGTACAGCATTAACATCTTTATTCGTACCATTACTAGTACTAGGGATACCAATTATGGACACAGCATTTGCCATTATAAGGAGATTGCTGAAAAAACAAGCGCCATTTCAAGCTGATAAAGGACATTTACATCATCAGTTACTAGGAATGAATTTTTCACACAGAAATACAGTTTTAA
>CAYJDP010000015.1:0-1644 GCA_964368975.1 uncultured Muribaculaceae bacterium | reverse complement strand
AATAAATATATTATTCGCAATAACTTCAATAATTTATACAGTTGGAAATAAACAAATAGCGCAGATATTATATATATTTATATTTATAATAGTATTATGGTTTGTAATTAACACAAGTATTATTTCAGAAAGAAATCCAAGAATTGCAAAATCATTTTTACAAAAAATAAAAGTTACCAAAAAAAGCAGATAAATGCTTTTTTTTTGCATTTATCTGCAAAAAATGGTAAATTATGGTAAAATACATTTAATTAAATAAACAAAAGTAGGAGAAATAATTATGATAAATTTTATGATTTGTGAAAATGAGCCATTAATTGCTCAAGAATATGAAAAAGAAATAGATAGCTTCATGATGGGATTTGATAATGAATATAAATGTCACTTTTTTACAGGATATGGTCAAAAATTCAAAAAGAAAGTAAAAGAAGAAATAGGTTTTAAAATCTATATTTTAGATGTAAAGACACAAGAAGGAACAGGAATAGATGCAGCAAGATATATAAGAGAAGAATGTGATGATTGGGTATCTATGATAATAGTAATAACAGCTTATACAGAGTTCAAATATGATGCACTTGGAAAAAGGCTATTAATATTAGATTTTATCTCGAAAATGGATAAGTATAAAGATAGATTAAGAAACGACTTTCAAATATGTTTAAAAAATTATGATACAAAATATAAATCATTAAGTTATAAATACAAAGGAACGCTTCAAACCCTTGAATTAAGAAATATTATCTGTATCGAAAAAGAACCTGATACTAGAAGATGTATTATAACCACAACACACGGAAAATTTCCAATACAAGGTAATTTAATAGATGTAGAAGATAAATTAGATAAAAGATTTTTAAAAACGCATAGAAGCCTAATAGTAAATATAGACCATGTATATAGATTTAACTCAAGAACAAATTTACTAGAATTCAAAAACAAAGAATCTACCTACCTAGTAGCAAGAGATAAAAAGAAGGAGGTAATCAAATATGCTAGAGGTCTTTACTAGGTTAATTGGTTTTTCGCTAATGAATATTTTGGGTATTTATATAATAAAAGTAATAACGAATAATAATATAAAATTATATAAACTGAAAATTTTAATTATAATTACTGTAGCAACAATATTGCAGTATTTATTATATAGTGTTGAGTACTCAACAACATACACATTAAGTATATTTATCATGAATTTATTTATCTATAAAATGATTTTTAACGAAAAGTATTTTTCATTAATAATATGTAACTTTATTATAAGTATATTAATGTTTTTAGTGGATATATTAATAGCTTTAATACTTATGAATTTTATAGATATTAATATAATTAGAGGAAATAATTACATGTTTATTTTAACATCAAGTTTTGCATTTATAAGTATAATGTTATTTGTCAGTAACAAAGTAATAAAAAAAGTCCTAAATGGTTTTCATAAATTACTAATAAAGGAAAAATTTAAAACTAGGATTGCATTTTATATAGTAAGTACATTAATATTATTCTTTGTAATATATAATTTTGCTAATGACTTTAATTATTCAAAAGATAATATAATTAATATAATACTAGTAATGATTTATACTGCACTAATTGTTTTAATGATTAAAGATAAAAATGAACATAATAACTTACTAGATG
>CAYJDP010000014.1:0-18163 GCA_964368975.1 uncultured Muribaculaceae bacterium | reverse complement strand
AACTATAAATGTAAAGTCCTCAGAATAATTACCATCTGTAAAATAATTACTTTCTTCATAAGGTTTAACCATAACTGAAGTACCAACTTCTCTAAATAAAGTTAACGGATAAGTTGCAACAGGTACACAAGTAGGTCCAAAACCATCACAACTAGTACCATAATCATACAAATCAACATCAGTACTAATTTCATATTTATACACTTTACTAGTAACATTATCTATCATTGTAATAACCGTATCTTTTGGAAATAACATAGTAGATATAAAATTATGAGTAGTATCATTTGTTAATTCTCCAGTAGAATTATAAGAGAGATTAACTTTTACAACAGAATTATCACTAATATTATTAGCATAAGTACTATAGTTATTATCTCTACCTAAACTAACAGTGGATGTATAACCATCATATACTAAATAATCCGTATTTATATAACGCATCTTTCCATCACTATCAACTACTCTAGCATAAATAACATAAGTACCTAAAGTATCTATTAATATATTATTTTGATATACTACCCAAGACTCATTACTTAAAGCATCTAATTCATCACTAGTCATCATAGTATCACTAATATAATATACAACACTATCATCTAAAGATAATTGATCATTCGCTCTAATTCTAATATTTAATACCTCATCATAATATTTATAAGAAGTATTATTTTCTAATGAATTCCAATTATCAACACCAACACTAATAGAAGAATCCATATTAGTAAAATCTAATTTTAAAATATCACTATTCATATAATAAACATTACCTGAATAATCTACTACCTTAGCATAAACTATATAACTACCTTCATCTTGAATTAAAACATCACCTGTATAAGGAACAAATAATGATTCAATCTCAGCAATACTTTTAATAGTAGAATCTCCTATATAATAATAAATTTCATTAATAGGTCTAGTCATATCTAATTGTTCAATTCTGAAATTAAATGACGAAGAAGTAACTACTTCATTAACTAAATCTGTGTAATTATTCCAATTAAATGAACCAGCTTCTATTGAAGCAATTGGATTAGTAATATCATCTATATATAAAATAGGCATTGAATTACCATTATAAATCCATACATTTTCATCAGTAGAAACACTATCATAATCAATATACTCATAAAATAGCAATTCATCTTGCATAAATACTTTAGTACCAACTTCAGTCATATTAGTATTTAATAAAAGATTAACTGAATCATCAAGCTTAACTCCATCCCCAAACACATGATAAACAGAAATAAAACTAGTATTAGAATTTAATATATTATCAACACTATAATTATTATTACCAGCATCAACAACCCTAACTAAATTAATTTCTCCAGTATTATCAACTATTTGAGAAACTAATCCAGCAGAATTAACTCCTGTAACATAACTAGAATTATAACTATTATTAATATTAACATTGGCAGTAACTCCATCAATTAAAGAAACTAATCCGGCAGCGTAATACCCATCTATATATCCCGTATTATAAGAATTAATCATATCAACAACACCAGTAGTCGAACCAATTAATCCAGCAGAATAAGTAATTCCATAAACACTACTTTTATTAATAGTATTAATATAATTACCATCTTTATTTAAACCGACTAATCCTCCAATAATACTATTATCATAATATACTTTATAAGAAATATCAGTAATATTTAAAACTTCATCAACATTACCACCAATTAAAGTAACTATAACTTCATTCATTGGACTAATATCCTCTAAAGTAACAACACCATCATTAACAATCACACCATTAACCATAACCTCAGTTCCAGGTATAACATCATATTTAAATTCCATAGTAGTTTTAGAAATTCTACCATCAACAACCTCATTCTTAGGAACAATAGTAGTAAAATTAGTAGCATTAACAACAGTAATACTAGTATCTGCAATTACTTCTTCAACAAAAGTATCACTTTTGTCACTTACAACATTCCCATCATATATAACGTTATCAAGAGTACCACCATTTACACTACTAGCAATACCACCTGTAATATCACCACCAACAACAAATGAGTTAGTAACATATAAATCTGATACATAACCTTCTAAATTAGTAAACAAACCAACTTCATTATTACCAGTAACTAATAATCCATAAATGCTATAAGAAGACCCATCAAAATTCCCAGAAAAATTTTCTATAGAATTAAATAAATTAACAGTACCTAACACTTCACCAGAAAGATCACTATTATTATAGTATTCACCAGTATCAATATCAACATAATATAAAATATTATCTAACTTATAAGTAACAGCTCCCCCAACATAAGAGAAAACTCCTTCATTTAATAAAACATCAGTACCTAATTCAAAATAAGTATTTGAATAATCCTTAGTTTTAGCCATTTCACTAAAATAAGCAAACTCTGCTCCATTTGATATAAGATAAGGATCACTAGCAGTACCAACTCCGCTACGATAACTAGTTGCAACACTACCATTCCAAAATTCACCTAATAATACAGTATTACGATTATTAAGGCGAGCAAGTGATGGAATATTAACTAATAAAATTGAACATAGCACTAAAAAAGCTACTATAATAGAAACTTTCTTACTCTTAGATAACCCACCAATATAATTTTTAAAACGCTTCATAACATCACCTATACCTACTATCCTATTTAATACAAGTATATCATAATTCTACATATTTTGCATAAAAAAATATTAAAAGAAAAACTAAATAAAAAAAAATGTAAACACTTTACACAAAAATAAATTACTACTATTCAATAATTTATATAACATAATATTAAGGAATACTCAAATAAAAATATATTAACAATTAATACACTCCCAATACTATCATAATGTAAAAATCTATACTATTTTTTTGCAAAAAAAAGAAAGAATTAATCTTTCTTCTCTAATAACTTATTAGCTTCTACCATAAACCAAATTTTCTCCACATTAGTTTCACTTTTATTTATAGTATCAACTCTAAGTACTAAATCTATCTTACCAATAAATAATTTAACATCACTAACTAAATCTTCATAAACAATATTGATATTATTTAATCTATATTTATTAATAATAATTCTAGCTAAATCAACATCTTCAAATAATAAAGTACCTCTAGTAATAATATTTAAAGAATTCAAAGCAAATTTATCAAACTCTAAACACTTATTATCTAAATCTTCCCCATTAGTTATATTAAATACGTTTTTAATTAATTTCTTCTTGAAATAATCAAAACTATAATATAAATTTAACATATCAGAAATAGTCATAGTAGCAGAATAAACCTTAACTAATCTTTCCATAAAATAAGCTAAGTCATAACTCTCATATAGTTTTTCCAACTCTTTAGCTCTAAACACTTGATCACTCAATTGATTTTTTAAATCGATTTCTCCCTTAGCAGAAAAACCACCTTTTCCAAGAATAACCTTCTTATTATCCTTTTCTAATTTATTTTCCTTTTCAACAATAGCTGACTCAATCATTTTCAATTTTTTAGGATCATACTTTTTCATATTATCACTAGTTTTTGAAAATTCTTTTTTAAAGTAATCCACCATAGATTTAAATTCTAAATAACTATCATATTCTTCTACATTAACTTTTAATTTCATAAGATTTTGACATAAAGAAGTAAATTCTTCTTTTTTATAAATATCTAAATCATCAAAAAATCCTTTAAAAACTAATTCTCTATATTTACTATCCTCTAAGTAAAGATTAATATCAAATTCTTTATTTAATGCTTTATCTACTATAGTATTTATACTCTCATGACTAACTTTCCATTTTTCATCATATAAACCTTCTATACGACTTACACAGTCAGCATAACTTTTTAATTCATTTTTAGCAATAATATCTTTTTGTACTTTACTTAAATATAAATCAAACTTTTTAGCATTTTTACGAATAAGTTTTCTAAAGTTTAATACAATATGTTGAACTAACTCAGGATTAGCCCAATATATTTCTTCAAAAACTTTTGTAACATTATCGTAATTAGTACCACCATTACTTCTTACTTCTAAAAAAGCACGCATATAATCATATACATATGAAGTATACGTAAAATCACTACTAACAAGTCTTATACCAATTTTTTCAAATACATCTAAAAAACTATTTAAAACTTCATATAAATATTGAAAATTATAATCACTATAATGCTCTAATTCATAAATTAGAACATCGATTTTTAATTTCTCCAAAAAAGTATTAAAAGGATTAAGTATAAATCTTGCTTCTTCTAACGAACTAATTTTATTATTAATTTCATCAGTATTAATTAAACTATTACTACCTTCTAATTTAAAAGACTTACTTTTAGCATCAATATACTTACTAACATTATCTAAGTATTCGGTATATTTTTTCAACATACTTTCAACTGTATCATTACGTTTAGCTATATTAACTTTAGTCTTAATAGGCATAGTAGTAATTAAACTTTTTTTTGTTTCTATATCTTCTTCTATAAATTTTAAAAAATTATTCTCCATCGGCCTTCTCCTCTTTATCTAAGATTAAGCTATCTTTAAGATATTGTTGAAAACCTTTAATCTCTGAATATAATTTAGTTAAATCTTTAAGAGAAAGTAATGATAAATCAAAATCAACACGTTTATTATCGTTATCCATAATAACCACCCTTCTCATCATTTATTCTTTTAATCAAACATATCGTATCCATAAGTATCTTTAACCATATCTATAGATAACTCTATATCAGCACCTGTAGAATCAGTTTCTATACTATCTATATCTTGTGCTTCCATCCACACATAAACTCTCACTTTAGTAATTCCATCAGGAATTCTCATTATTGGTGTAGTTAATTCACTACTATTAATAGTATTTTGTAATGCAAAATAATTTGGATCTAAATCAACAGAACCACTAACAGCATTCTTTAAAAGTATTGGTCCACCCTCATTAATCATAGCATAAGTCGGAAATTCTTGACCATCTTGTAAATTAATACCATATTCTTTTGCTTTTTCAATTGATAAATTAGTATGTAAGTCATGATTAGGTTCATAAATAACCTGTTCACAAGCTCCCATACATTGCATTTGTTGAATGGTTGTTGGATCTGTATCATGCGAAACACTACCTATTTTTACAAAACCAAAACGCATTGTATTTAATAAGCTATTCATTTCTTCACTATACACTTCATTAAATCTAGCAAAAGTTTGATCAGTTAAATATAAATTATCTGCAACTGGCGAACCAGAATCATTTTTCAAGAAAATATCAAAAGCTACAAAATAACTATACGTATTAGGAATAGTCTCCTCAGACTGTTCAGCATAAATAAACGGTTTTGTTAAATCATAATTTCTATAAAATACTCCTTGAGAATGATAAATACTAAATTTAGAATTTAAAGTAGATGAAAGACCAACTGTAGAAACTGGAACTAATCCATTACCTACCCATCTATTAGTATGTGTAGGATATAAATCACCTAAATTATTAACAATAGTATCTTCATTTATATCTAAATAAGAGCCAAAATTAATTGCATCATAACTAATAGTAAGTCCTGAATTTCTAGCAGCAACAACATTAAAATTTCTAATTTGAACATTTAAAGCAGTAGAAAACCAAGCATAAGTAGCAACAATTAACAATAAGGCAAGCAAAAAGATATAAAAGAGAACTAAATAAAATTTTCTTTTACCCATTATTTCCATTCTACGTTGAATGAATGACTTTTTTACTGTATTATCAACTTTTTTTATATCTTTTTCCATACATTAACCACCTAAATAATTTTATTTAATAAATAAAGAGTAAAACTAAGTTACTCTTTATTTTATATCTTATAACTAAGTTTCTAGATTAAGGAGTAATATCGTTATTGTCTCCAACAACTGTATTTGGTCCATCGTATCCAGTAATATCACTAGTTTCATATCTTTCTTTAGTGAATCCGAAGTTAACTGAGATTTGTTTTCCAAGTGAAGCGAAATCATAGTTATCTACATCTTGACCTTCTAAGTAAATATAAACTCTAACTTTAGTAATACTATTTGGTGCTAAAGACATGAATTCAGGTCTTGCAGTACCAGCAATATTTTTTTCTGTATCAGTAAAATAATCATACTCTACTAATTTATAAGTTGATTTATCAGAAGCACCTGCATAAGTAGCATAATCTGCAGTATTAGCAGTATATCCATTGAAAGCAGTTCCATCATATACATCAACATTATCAGCTATTTGAATAGCTCTTGAAATTGCATAAGTTGGTGAGTAAGTTGCATCTGCAACTGTACCACATTCTACAGCATTGTCATATGATGAAGCATCATTAACATCTGCTCCAGTTCTATTAGTACAAGCTGCTTCATACCAGTTAATTGCATTGTTTACATGTGCAGTATCATTTGGTTCCCAAATGTATGCAGGTCTACAAATTCCAGTAACTCCAGTTCCAGCATCATCAGCACAAGTAATTCCAGTAATGTTAGCAACATCAGCTACAGGAGTTTCAGCACTTACACGTCCGATTTGAGCAAACGCAACACGAACTGAATTTTCAATTCCTGAATTTTCTTCGTTATCTACACCAGCAGTAACATTAACAGCTGAATTAACATTTAAGTAAATAGCTTCTTCATTTAATACATTATCTTCAGCATAATATTCATCTCCAGATAAGTTTTTAATAAATAAATCAAAAGCTACATAACCATTTCCAACTTCAAATCCACTACCACTAGAAGCATCAGCAGCATAGTTATTAACTCTTGAAGATAATAATCTATATCCACCTTCTGAAGCAGTTAAACTTCCTTTTTCATACATCATCATTGTAGAAGATGTAGCATCAATATCTCCAACAGAAGACATTGGAATTAATCCACTTGGAGCCCAAGTATTTGTATGATCAGTATAAGGAGTAGATCCTTTAGCATCTAAATCATATGACCAATTTTCTCCATCCATTGATAAGAATAACCCTTCAGTTGTTGCAATATCAACAGTGAAACTTTCAACATTAACTTTTTTCATACCAATAAACCATGCATAAGTAGAAACACCTAATACAACAGCACATAGTAAGAAAGCAATTAACGTTTGTCTTAGTTTTTTAACATTTGTTCTTTTCTTTTTCATATTAAATTCCCTTTCAATTTTTATTTATATTTAATAGTTAACTAAGTAAAACTTAGCTAACTATCAATATTTAATTAATTTTATATTCTATTATGGTCTAATTACATCATTTGGTAATGTTGGTGAATTAGCTGTATCATAATCAACATCTCCGTCGAAGAATCTTTCTTTAGTAAATCCAAAGTTAACAGAAATTTGTTTTCCTAGTGATGCGAAATCGTAGTTATCGATATCTTGTCCTTCTAAGTAAACATATACTCTAATTTTAGTAATACTATTTGGTGCTAAAGTCATCATTTGAGGACGATCAACTCCAGTAGTTTCTAAAGATTGAACTTTCATTGTATCAGTAAATGTAGTAGTTTCAACTAATTTACCATCAGCTGCAGTTGCAGAAACAGAATCAGTATATCCATTTAATGCTTCTCCATCATATACATCAATATTATCAGTATAATCAATAACTCCACTGATTGCATAAGTTGGAACATAATCTCCAGCAGCAATAGTTTCACAAGCTCCAGTATAAGATGAATCAGCTGTTACATCTTCAGCAGTTCTAGCTAAACAAGAAGTGTTATACCAATTAATTGCATTACCAACGTGAGCTGTATCATTCGGTTCCCAAATAGTAGCATTTCTATCACAGATACCTGTTACATCTCCAGCAGTTTCACAATCAATTCCAGTTACAGTAGTAGCATCACTATCAGCTTCAACTCTACCGATTTGAGCAAATGCAACACGAACTGAATTTTCAATTCCTGAATTTTCTTCATTATCTCCAGTAGCAGAAACATCTACAGTAGAATCAACATTTAAGTAAATTGCTTCTTCATTTAAAACATTATTTTCTGCATAATAAGCTTCTCCAGATAAGTTTTTAACGAATAAATCGAAAGCAACATATCCATCAGTTTCAGCTGCACCAGTATTTTGAACTTGGCTAGCCATTAATCTATAACCACCTGCAGTAGTAGTTAAACTTCCTTTTTCATACATTACAAGTCTTGAAGTAGTAGAATCGATTTGTCCAATTGTAGAAACTGGTACTAATCCTGCTCCACCCCAAGTATTTGTGTGTCCAGTATAAACTGTATTTGTGTCATCATCGAAATTTGTTCCGTTGATAGCAACTGTTTGACTAAAAGTATCTCCATCTAATGATAAAGTTAAACTTTCAGTAGTAGCAATAGTAACATCAAAACTAGAAACATTAACTTTTTTCATACCAATGAACCATGCATAAGTTGAAACACCTAATAACACAGCACATAAAGTAGTAGCAATGATTAATTTTTTGATTTTACGACTACGTTTTTGACTTTGTTTTCCCATAATTTTTTCTCCTTTTAATTTTCAACAACCTCGGAGTTAAAATTCATATTGAATTTTACTTCTCCTCCCAAAATGTTATCTGTACATTCAGGATCACTACCTTCTATCCATAAGACAATCGTATATTTAATTAAATCGCCAGGTCCAAAGTCTTCCAACTTATCAACAGTAACCACTCCATCCTCCAAGAAATTAACTGCATTTCTTTCCGGTTCTCCAGTAGCTCCTACCTTAGCATAAGTAACATACTCATTATCTTTGTAAACTCGTATCCTTACTGCCTCATCAACATTTTTGATAACATCAGTCAAAACCACTTCCGACCAAATGTCAACTGTATCTTCTCCTAAATTCTCTAAGTAAAACGAATAAGCTAAATAGTTTTCACCATTATTACTTCCTTCACCTGAATTAACATCATCCGGTAACCATTGTTCACTTATGTTATCGAATGTAGGAATAGATTCAGCTAACAATTCAGATCGATATACTTTATATGTTGGATCATCATAAATGATTATCCTATCATCAAAGTATAAGTTCTTATCCAATGTTATACTAAAATTTCCACTATTATAAAGAAGTCCTACTACAAAATACATAAATAATAATATTAATATAATTATAACTATTGCAATCTTAATAACTTTCAATATTTTCTTACGTTGACCTATTCTTCCAGCCTTATTATTGATTTGTTCACTCATACACTCATCATCCTCTATTAAAAGATTTTTAGTATATTAATGTAAGATAATAGATATAAAATATATCAGTATTAAATATGCATTCAATCCTTGTACTCTCTATAATATACAAGTCTATTGTAGCATATCAAAATGCAAAGTCAATATTTTTTAGAAAACTTTGTAACATTTTGTCGAAAGCAACTGTAAACACCTAGATAAAATAAAGAACTCAGTATTTACATTTACATTTATTTACAAAAAAAGTATAAAGACTACTTAATCTTTATACCTAACTCATCTAATTGTAAATTATCTACATCATTTGGACACTCACTCATCAAACAACTAGCACTAGCAGTTTTTGGAAACGCAATAACGTCACGTATATTTTCAGTATTAGATAAAATCATAACTAACCTATCTAATCCAAAAGCAAGTCCCCCATGAGGTGGAGTACCATATTTTAAAGCATTAACAAAAAAACCAAATTTATCATTAATCTCTTCCTCACTTAAACCTAAAGCATCAAACATCTTAGTTTGAATAGATTGATCGTGTATACGAATAGATCCACCACCTACTTCATAACCATTTATAACCATATCATATGCTTTAGAATAACAATGACCTTTATCAGAACTTAATTTATCTACATCACTATCTTTAACCATAGTAAATGGGTGATGCATTGCATAATAACGATTATCTTCTTCACTAAATTCAAATGAAGGAAAATCTACTACCCATAAACAAGCAAAGTCACCTTCATTAATTAAACCTAAATCCTTACCTAACTTACAACGTAGTTGACCTAAACTGTTTTTTACAACACCAACTTCACCAGATACAATTAATACTAAATCATTCTTCTCCAAAGATAACTCTTTTATTATTTTATCTTTATCATTATTCCCTAATAATTTAGCAATACTTCCACTTAACTCATCTTCTAATTTTAAAAACGCAAGTCCCGAAGCTTTATATATTTTAACAAAATCTACTAGCTTATCAATCTCTTTACGAGAATACTTATCACTACTATTCTTGACTACTAAACAATTAACACATTTATTTTTCATAAACTCTATATCAAAAGAATTAAATAAAGCACTAACATCATTAATAGGCATATCAAATCGTAAATCGGGTTTATCACTACCATATAAATTAATTGCATCATCATAGCTTATAGTATCGAACTTCTCTAATTTAATATTTGAAACATCAAAAAACACATCTCTAATCATATTTTCTGCAGTATTCATAACATCAATTTCATCAACAAAACTCATTTCCATATCTACTTGAGTAAATTCAGGTTGTCTATCAGCTCTTAAATCTTCATCACGAAAACACTTTGCAATTTGAAAATATCTTTCTACTCCACCAACCATAAGTAATTGCTTAAATAATTGAGGACTTTGAGGTAGTGCATAAAACTTACCATTACTAACACGCGAAGGAACTAAATAATCCCTAGCACCTTCAGGAGTACTTTTACAAAGAATAGGAGTTTCAACCTCTAAAAATCCAATCTTATCCAAATACTTTCTAATAGCAAAACTAACCTTATGACGTAAAACTAATTTAGAAGATAAACTCTCTCTTCTTAAATCTAAATATCTATACTTTAATCTAGTATCCTCTAAAGCAGTAGTATTATCACTAATTTCAAAAGGTAACTCCAAAGAGCTATTTAAAACATTAATACCAAAAACATCTATTTCAATTTCTCCAGTATCCATATTCATATTTTTACTTTCTCTCTCAACAACTTTACCAGTAATAGAAATAACATACTCACTCTTTAAAGACTCACTCAAAGAATAAACTCTACTATCTGGTCTAACAACTAATTGTACAATACCACTTCTATCTCTTAAATCAATAAAAATTAATCCCCCTAGATTTCTCTTCTTTTGTACCCATCCAAATAAAGTAACTTCTTCCCCTAAATTCTTAATATTCAAACTATTATTCATAATTTCTTTCATAACATAACCTCCTTAAAATAAAAAGACCCTAATGTATAAGGACGAACATCTTCGTGGTACCACCTTATTTCATAGAATCTATCTTTATATCTTTAACGCAGAAATACGTTTATTTAACGTCTAATGTCTTCATATCAAATAATATATTATCTCTCACCAAATGATAACTCTCTAAAAAATTATTTAATATTACTCTTTCAAACAAATAATACACTTATTTTAACATACCTAATAAATAGAATCAATATTTTATTTAACTCTCTTAATACATTTACTATCTAATTTAGTCTCTCCTAATATAAAATCCTCACTAACAGCCACATTAGATTCAAAAAAACAACCACTATATATAAGATATCCACCTTCTTCTGCAGTATATTTTTTTTCAGTACCTATTATATTTAATCTATTACGAAGAACTTCAAAATTATAAGTAATCATTTCAAGAAAAACACTATCAACAATACTATTATATTTTATAGTAGCTTTATTTTGATCACTTTCTAATGAACAATCTTTAATAGCATCATTTTCTCCAACTAACTCTAATAAGTTAGAAATCATTTCTTTATTTTTATTAATAGCGTATTCATAAGAAATTTCTCTAAGCTTTAAATTTAATATTTTATTCATATTATCACCTCAAGTAAAGTTATTATATCAAAAAAATAAAAATATACAATAAAAATACGCCTAAGCGTATTATATTTATTTAGATTCAACTATTAATTTAATAGCAGTTCTTTCTTCTCCATCAATTGCAATATCTTGAAATGCAGGAGTACATACTAAATTCTTTCCACTAGGTGCAACAAATCCTCTTGCAATAGCAACTGATTTTATAGCTTGATTAAGTGCACCTGCTCCTACAGCTTGTATTTCAACTAAATCTTTTTCCCTGAAAACATTTGCTAAAGCACCTGCCACACTATTAGGATTAGATTTACTACTTACTTTAAGTATTTCCATATATTTTAATTCCTCTCTTTCTATATCTAACTATATGTACAAAAAGAAAAAAAAGACCTAAGTCTTTAATTTTTATCTCTAACTTTTATATGTACTTCTCTTAGTTGTAATTCACTAACTTCTCCAGGAGTTCCAAGTAGTGGATCAACCCCATTAGCAGTCAGTGGGAATGCAATAGTTTCACGAATACTTTCCTCTTCAAGTAATAACATTAACATTCTATCAATTCCTGGAGCCATACCAGCATGTGGTGGAGCACCATATTTAAATGCTTCATATAAAGCAGAAAATCTTTTTACTATTTCTTCTTCACTATAACCAGCTATACTAAATGCTTTTTTCATAATATCTCTATCATGATTTCTAACAGCACCACTCGCCATTTCAATCCCATTACAAACAAAATCATATTGATGAGCAATAACATCCTCTGGTTTTTTAGAATTTAATGAATCCATTCCTCCCTTAGGCATACTAAATGGATTATGAGTAAACTCATACTTATCATCCTCATCACTCCACTCATACATTGGAAAGTCTTTAACTATACAAAAATTAAACTCATTTGGATTAATTAACTCTAATTTACGACCTAATTCATCTCTTATTAAACTAGCATATTTATAAGCATGATTTCTATCTGCTATAAAGAAAATAACATCTCCTTCTTCTAAAGAACAATCTTCTATTAAATCATCTCTTTCATCATCTGATAAAAATTTATCAATAGGACCTAAAAATTTAAAATCCTCTACTACTTTTAAATATCCAATTCCTGGCATACCAATACTAGTAGCATAATCAACTACTTCATTAAACCAAGAATTACTTTTATCAGAAATACCTTTTACAACAATTCCTTTTACAACTACTCCTCTAAAAGGACGAAAACTAGTCTCTTCAAATATTTCTCCTAAATCAATTAACTCTAAAGGATTACGTAAATCAGGTTTATCACTTCCATACTTTTCCATACTCTCTTTATAAGTTAATCTTTTAAAAGGTAAACTAGAAATAATCTTGTCTTTACTAAACTCTTTAAAAGTATCATAAAATATTTTTTCACCAATATTTAATACATCTTCTTCTGTAGCAAAAGCCATTTCAAAATCTAATTGATAAAACTCTCCATAAACTCTATCACTTCTAGCATCCTCATCTCTAAAACAAGGTGCTATTTGAAAATACTTATCAAATCCAGAACACATTAATAATTGTTTAAATTGTTGAGGAGCTTGAGGAAGAGCATAAAACTTACCATGATGTTTTCTTGAAGGAATAATAAAGTCACGTGCACCCTCAGGAGAAGAAGAAGTAATAATTGGAGTTTGCATTTCTAAAAAAGATTCATTTTTCATATAACTTCTTAAATAATCAATTACTCTACTTCTAAAAATAATATTTTCTTTAACTTTAGTATTACGTAAATCTAAATACCTATGTTTTAATCTAACATCTTCACTAACTTCACGAGAAGTAACTACTTCAAATGGTAAAATATTACTACATTTACCAAGAATATCTAATTCACTTACTAATAATTCAATAGTACCAGTAGCAAGTCTATCATTGTAGTCATCCTCATCTCTTAATCTAATAACTCCACTTAAAGTAATACTAGATTCACGAGTAATACCAGAAAATATTTCATCATCATTACTAACTACTTGTAAAACTCCAGTATTATCTCTAATATCAACAAATACTACTCCACCATGATCTCTTATATTTTCAATAAAACCTGCTATTCTAATTTCTTCACCAACAGATTTCTCACTTACATCACTAATAAAGTGACTTCTATATTTATTTTTCATTTCTCATCTTCTCCAATTCTTCTTTAATAATATCAAGAGATATATTTGGATTAGCACATCTATTACTTTCTTTCATCATCTTACCTACAAAGAAATTATAAACAGAAGTATTACCATCATCTAAATACTGATTAACTCTATCCATATTATCTAATTTAACCTTTTCAAATAATTTAACTAAAGTATCACGATCATTTATTTGTTTTAAATTTTCTTTCTTAATAATCTCATTAGGATCAATACCCTCATCAATTGCTTTATATAATATTTTTTTACCATGATCAAGTGACATATCTCCACTACTAACTTTATCAATAACCCCACTTAACATCTTAGGAGTAATAAATAATTCATTAATATTAATTTCTAATTTATTAATAGTAGATAAAATACTAGAGGTAACAAAATTAACTGTTAAACCTAAATCACTCCCATAACTTAATACCTCATCAAAATAATCACTTATATCTCTTTTACTAGATAATACTTCACTATCATATTCACTTAAAGAATATTCATTTAAATATTTTTCATATCTTTCCAACTTAAGTAATGGAAGACTTTTTCTTAACTCTTCATAATACTCATCACTTAATTTTACTGGTACCATATTAGGTTCAATAAAATATTTATAATCAACAGCATCAACTTTTTCTCTCATCGAATAAGTTTTACCGTCTTCTCCTATTCTTCTAGTCTCTTGAATAACTTTACCACCAGACTCAAGTAACTCTATTTGTCTTTTAGTTTCATATTCAATAGCATCTCTTACTGAAGAAAAAGCATTAATATTTTTCATTTCTACTTTAGTACCTAATTCTTTAGCATCTACTTTCATAACTGAAACATTAACATCACATCTCATTTGACCATAATTACTTTTAGCCTCACTTACTCCAAGAAATAAAAATACATCTCTTAACTCTTCTAAAAATCTAACAGCAACATCACTATTTGGAATACAAGGTTTAGTAACAATTTCCATTAAAGGAATACCACTTCTATTATAATCAATTAATGAATATTTACTACAATGTTCAAGTGACGCAGTATCTTCTTCTAAATGTAATTGTTCTAATTCAACACGAACCTTTTTATCATTAACAATTATATCCAAATAACCATTCTTTCCCATAGGTTTAGTAACTTGAGTAATTTGATACCCTTTAGGTAAATCTGGATAAAAATAATTCTTACGATCAAATAAAACCTCATCAGGATTATCACAGTTTAGTGCCATTGCTGTAAGTAAACTTTTTCTAACAGCCTCTTTATTAACAACAGGCAAAATACCAGGCAAACCTAAATCTACACATCCAACATTTATATTAGGAGTCTCACTAAATGTATTAGGAGATGAGCAAAAGTTTTTACTTTTAGTATCTAATTCACAATGAACCTCTAATCCAATAACTGCCTTATACATCTAAATCACCTTCCTTATAATCTATTATTTCTTCAAGTTTATTACTCATATTAAGTAAAACATCATCACTTAAAGCCTTACTAGTAATATTAACACCCACACTTAAACCATTAACTTTAGTAAATGGAATAGTAATTGAAGGAAACCCTCCAAAATTAGCAATAGCTAAATGATTTTCAAGTATTAAATAACGATCACTTAACTTTTCACTTGAATCATCAAATCTAGGCGCACAAGACCCACTAGCTGGTAAAATAAATCCATCATACTCATCAAATAAAGAATTAAACTTATCAACAATCATTCTTCTAACTCTTTGAGCATTTAAAAATAACTTCTCTTGATTTTCTTTTTGTAATATATAACTACCAAGTATAAATCTACGTTTAATAAACTCAGAAAAACCTTTAGTACGAGCATTAAACATAATCTCTTCTATATTATTACCATCACTTCTAGGACCAAAAGAAATCCCAGTTAAATTAGCATTATTACTAGTAGCCTCAGCACAACTAATACACATATATGTAGGATAAATTGCTGATAGTAAAGTTTTATCTATACTAACCTCTTCAACAATAAAACCAGATTCACGACATTTATCAATTAATATATTAAAATCAGTTAAAGTCTTAATAACATCTTTATCACTAGAATCATAATTACTAATATCACAAATCTCTTTAATATAAAATAACTTCTTACCAGTAATATCTTTATCTATAGTATCTAAATAACACTTATTATCATCAACTAAACTAGTCATATCAAGAGGATCTTCTCCTTTTAAATAATCAGTAACAATACAACTATCTCTAACAGTCTTAGAAAAAATACCAACATGATCCATACTAGAAGCAAATCCAAATAACCCATATCTAGATATTCTTCCATAAGTAGGTTTAAATCCAACTATCCCACCAAAACTAGCAGGTTTTCTAACAGAATCTCCTGTATCACTACCTATTGAATAAGGAACAATTCCTAAACTAACACAAGCAGCACTACCAGCACTACTTCCTCCTATTAATCTTTCTTTATCATAAGGATTTCTAACAACACCAGTACTAGCAGTAGTACCAGTACCACCCATAGCTAATTCATCTAATACTGTTTTACCTACTAATACAGCACCACATCTTTTTAATTTCTTATATACAGTAGCATCATATACTGGAATATAATCTTTTAATATATTTGAACTAGCAGTAGTTAAAATACCACTAGTAGAAAAATTATCTTTTAAAGCATAAGGAATACCACTTAATAAATTCTTAACACGACTACGACTCTTATATTTATCTACTATAGTAACAAAACTATTAAAATCATCTTGATAATTATGAGCTAAAGTATTACTATTAGAAAATAACTCCTCACTACTAACATTACCTAATTTAATCTCTTCTTGTAATTTCTCTATCATTATTCCACCACCTTCGCTACTTTAACTTGATCATTAACAACATATCTACAATTACTTAAAACTTCCCCAGTAGTTAAATAATCACCTATCTCATCTTCTCGCAACACCTTATCACTTAAAACAAATGGAAAAGTCATTGGAGAAACTTCATCTATCCCAGAAATATTCCCTATTAAATCCATTTGTTTTAAAATAGTAACAAACTCTTCCTCCAAAGTAATATACTCTTCTTCATTCATATCAAACATTAACTTTGCAGCATATCTTTTCAAATCTTCTCTTTTAACCATATTTTCCTCCAAAAAAAACACTAGTCCATCCACAAAGGGACGAAACTAGTGTATTCCGCGGTACCACCCAAATTATCATATAAATATGATCACTTTAGTAAGTTCAAACAAACTCCTATCTTTTTAACGGCAGATACCCGGCTTAGTCTACTATATTTCTTTAAGCTCTTAAAAGTGTTATTCAGTAAATACTTATTATTAGTTCACACCATCCACTAACTCTCTTTTAATAGTAATTCACTTACTTCTCTTTTTCATCGATTTCCTATAATTTTAAAATAAAAATCCAATATTGTCAATACCCTATTAATAGTATATACCAAAATACCTTACTTATTCCTAAATTTATACTATTTCTCTACTATAATTAAACTCTTTAATTAATACCTTACCTACTTTATCAATATAATCATTTCTTTTTTCATAATCAAAATACGATATTTGATTAACCTTACTACTAATACTTTCATCTTTTACACAATCATTAAACATCTTATTGTAAGTACTACATACTTTTTTATCTAAACTCGTTAACCTATTTAATTTAAAATCAATTATGTCAATAATACTCACCCCATACTCATTTTCACTATCTAAAAGAATTTCTCCTTTTTTTAATAAATCCGCTTCTAATACCTTATGTATATTTAAACTATTTTTTAAACTTAACAACCAATACATATATATATTAGTATTAGTAATATCACTATAATTAGGATCCATCCCATATTCAATTCCTAAATTATATAATTTACTATATTTTTCATTATTTCCAGAAAAATCATAATCATACAAGCAATATTTAATCATATATTCCATCAAATAATTTCTACCATATTGACTATCTCCTTTATTTGGACCTATTAAAGGAAAACAAGCTTTATAAAACTCTAATACTTTAGAAAAATTATTTATTTGATAATTCTTTATAAAACTATTAGTAATATAATCATCTGTATTATCTACTTTATCAAATATATTATCACCAAAGTTTTTAAGTAATGACTCTGTAGTAAATACTTCACTATAATGATCAAAACAAAATTCTTTTATATTTTCAACAGTTAATTTTTTCTTAGG
>CAYJDP010000013.1:0-19331 GCA_964368975.1 uncultured Muribaculaceae bacterium | reverse complement strand
CTCTATAACCAAATGCACCACTTACTTCATAAAATCCTGCTTTAGCATTTATTCTTGATGATATTGATTGATATAAGTACCATCCATTCATCATATAATCAAAACTTTCATCTGGTGTTTTTACTTCAATTGTTTTTAAAGTAGATAACCAATCATTTTTTGTTTCTTTCAATGCTTTTTTAGCTTTTGCTACATCATTATATTTTTCAAGTAATTCTTTTGTCTCATCATCTGCTTTAGCTGTACCTAGTACAAATACCAATTCCTTTTCTTCTAATGATTTTAAAGAGATATTATTTTCAATACTTTTAGTTAAAACTTTATTAATTGATGCATCAGTAATTGCTTCACTACTAGACATAAATGTAATTATATCTCCATGGTTTATACTATAAACATTTCTTAATTTTAAATAATTATCATTACCTAAGTATTCAGATAAAATGTGTCTTGCTGTTTTTTCTTCGAAATTACCTAGAGTAGGATTAATCCAGTAATCTAATTTAACATTTTGTCCTTTAGATAATTTATTAGTAAGTTTTACTAAATATATCTTAATTGTATCTTCTTTTGCAACAAATTGAGTTATTTCTTTTTTTAGTGAAGATGTTTCACTTTCTAAAATAGAATATCCAAATCCATGAGTACAAATTTCAGGATCAAAGATTTTATCATTAAAGTTAAACCCTTCTGATTTATCATTTAATACCATTTCATTAGTCCAAGATGTTACTTTATACTCTCCTGAGTTATATGCAAAAGTATAACCACATCCATTATTTGTTACTATTGTTCCAAAGTTTTTATTGGCAATTACATTACTCCAAGGAAGCGTTGTATCTTTGTTATAAATTACATATTCATTACCATTATTTTTGAATCCACCATAACCATTATCAAATACTAATCTTTTTGGTTTTTCCATTTGTTCATTAATTTCTAATTCAAGTAATTTATGATCATTTGCTTTATTTTTTTCGGACATTAATTCTACTTCTTCTTTTAGTGATACATTGTTTTTTACATTAAATTTTAATCTTGGTACCATGTCTAGTAAAGCCTGTTCTTCTTCATTTATATCTGTTTTATTAATTACTTTAATTTCTCCTGGTGTGTGATAGAAGCTATTTAATGTATACATTCTATATATTTGTTCATCTATTTCTTTTTTGATTATTTTAGTATATTGACTACCTTCTCCATTTACTATTATTATATCTACGAAAATAGAGTTGTTTTTGTAGTATTCAAAGCACTTTAATATGTCTAAGACAAAACTCATATCTGATATATCACTTATTTCAACAAGTATAATTGGTCTATCACCACTTATTGCGAATTTCCATAAAGATGATTGCGATAGAGCATTTTTTCTTAATAAATTCATTCTTTCTTCAGTAACACTTAATTTAGTTGTTTGATATAAGTAATTAAGCATTATATTATATGTACGCATATTTTCTCCAGTAATATTTAATACTTTGGTATTAGTAACATTCATTAATGTTGACATTTTAAAGGCATTATCTATTACTGCTTTTGAATTATATGTTTTTACAATATCTGCTACCTGTTCTTTACTTCTTCCAAAACCACTTATTAAATATACTGTAGTTGATGAATTTGGCTCTATTTCTATTTTATTTCTTATTGCCATAATTGGATCGATTGATGTACCTGATAGATTACTTAATTTATTATTTAATGCATTAGGATTATCTGTGTTTTTATTTCTCCCAATAAATTTAGCTCTATCTGTTTCAAAAGAATATTCATCAATTGGGTTAGTTATTAGTAATTTATTTACCATATAATTATTAATTGTTGAATCTCCTCTAGCATTTCTTTTTGCTACTAATGAATTAGTTTTACTATCAAAATCGACTGTTAAGAACATATTATTAAATACTTTATGAGAAATATCTGCCATATTTTCTGCAATTATTGGTTCTGTATAAGTAGTTAATTCTAATGTTTTTATTTCATCACTTTCATTTTTCATAGTTATTTTTCTAATTTCTGCATGATGAGATTTTGTTACAACTATTTCAGTTGCTGTTGTTATACAACCATCTGTTCTTAAATACTTAATTTTATCTGCTGCAAATACTACTTCATATTTATCTGGTTTCTTATTCATTGGTGCATAAGTATTAGACCAAACATAATCTGTATCTAAATCTTTTATATATAAGAATTGACCATAATCTTGTTCAGTGATTTTTCGATATCTATTCATTTGTAGAGTTCGATATCTCGAAAAACCATTACCACGATCATTCATTAATAATGCATATTTCTTATTAGATAGTACACTTACTTCTGGCATGTACGAAATATAATTAAATACTCGAATATCATTTTCTATTTTTTCTTTATTATAATTATATTTTTTATATTTATCCATTTTCATGTCAATACTTGTTTTTAATTGTACTTTTTCTTTCAATAAAATATCATAAGTTTTAATATTAACATTTTGATGAAAATAATTTTTTAATTCATTTTCTGTTAAGTAATTTGCTATTCCCATCAAAGACATACCTTGATGATGAGCAAAGAATGATTCAACTATCTTATCATTATCATGATCATAAGCTTCATAAAAACCATACTTTCCTAATAATCCAAGATTTAACATCTTTTTAATATTTTCATAAACATCTTCTTCGAATAATTCCATTACCATAAGTGATGAATATGGTGAAATAATTATTTTTGATTTTTTTTCTTCTTTGGCTTTTAAATAAGGAATTCCAAATGCATAATATTTATAATTAAGGGAATTATCTAATTCAGGATAGGCTGATTCTGATATACCCCAAGGCAATTTATTCGAAACAGAATCCATGTAATCTTTTTGACAAAATAGTGAAAATTTATATGTTTCATCTAATAATGTATTAGGATAATTTTTCATAAATAACAATGGCATATAATATTCAAAAGATGTTCCTGACCAAGAAATTAATCCTTTACGACCTTTGTGAGTTGTAAGAGATTTATCTAAGCAGAACCAATGTTTTGTAGGAACTTGTCCTAGTGCTATCGCAACATAACTTGTAAGACGTGATTCTGAGGCAAATTTGTTATAATTATAAATTGATAACTGCCCTTCTCTTTCATCATATCCAATACTAAATACTTCTTTTTTAGTATATAACTTTTTAAAATTAGTATTTTTTATTAATTTATCAGCAAGCTCTACTAATTTCAATTCTTCTTTTGTTGCAAGATATTCTCTTGTAGTGATTAATGCTGCTACTAAATTTCCTGAGTCTACTGTAGATACAAAACCTGGATGAAGAACTTTTTTTGTTCTTATGTCATACCAATTATATAAATGTCCATGCCATTTTTCTAATGAATCAATTGATTTTAAAATGTGAGATAATAAATTTACTGATGATTCTGTTGAAATAAACTCTAAATTTTCTGCTGCTATTACTGATGTAAGTGAATAACCTATTGCAGTAGGAGATGTTCGCATATCTAGTTTTTGCTCTCTATTTTCTTGATAATTATCAGATATTAAGTAATTATATTCTTCTTTTAAGTTATCTCTAAAAAATCTCCATGTTTTTTCAGCTATATCTCTTATTTCAACTACTTGTTCTTTATTTAATTTTTTCTTTTCATGTTCAACTGTTTGACTTACTTCATAAATGATAAACGGTGCACTTATAAAAAGTATAGCAAAACTTAATGCAGTTGCATTGGTGTTTATTATTCCAATTACAAATAATACTAATCCTAAAATTAAATTAGGTAGGAAACTTATTAAATATTCTTTCATTGTTAATGCAGCATTTTTTTCTGCTTCTTCTGCTGTAATCCAATTTAGTAAATTTTTCTTACTTATCAACATTCTGTATAAAGCCTTAATTAATGCATCCATATATAATTTAGTATAAAATGGTATTGTTGCAAGAATTATATATGAACGATATATTACGCTTTTTAATCCAAATAGAATTTGATTATAATATACTGTTGTTTTATTATCTTTCTTTTTATATACAATTTTACTTTTTATATAAAATATTATCGGTAATGCAATTTGTAAAATTACAAAAGCAATCCAATATAATTTTATAGGCATTGGTAAAAATACTGTTACAAGCATTATTATTAACATCATCGGAAAATATAGCATTCTAATTACGTTATCAAATATCTTCCATTTTCCTAATAAGCTTAATGGGTTTTTTATTGTTTTATTATGTTTGTTTTTTATTTTTGGAAATAGCCATCCAAGAATTTGTACATCCCCTCTAGCCCAACGATGCTGTCTAGTAGCATCAGTTAAAAATTTAGATGGGAAATTCTCTATTAATTCTACATCTGATACATAGCCACATCTTAAATAATTCCCTTCTAATAAATCGTGACTAAGCACTAAGTTTTCTGGGAATGTTTCTGTTAATAATTTATCACATATTTTTAAGTCATAAATACCTTTTCCAATAAAACTACTTTCACCAAATACATCTTGTCCTAAATCGGGTATTATGGCAGTGTAAGTATCAAATCCACCAATTCCTGCAAAAATTTGACTATATAAACTTTGATTCGTTGATTCAATATCATTACTTACTCTAGGTTGCATTAATGCATAACCTTGTACTACTTTTGTACCAGCTTTATTTAATTTAGGTTTATTTAATGGATGAGCCATTGCTCCTACTAAATTAAGTAGTGAATTTAATACTAATTGGCTATCAGTATCAAGTGTTAGTACATATTTAATATTTTGATTTAAATCATTTAAAGTATTCGCATGAAAGTTTAGTTTTTCTTCTTCTTTAGATAATTTATTTAATAAAATTTGATTAAATTGAATTAATGCTCCTCTTTTTCTTTCATAACCTAAATATGCATTTTCTTTTTCATTCCAACGTCTTTTGCGATATGCAAAATAGAAGATATCTTTTTTGTATTTCTTATTAAGTTTGTCTGCTATTTTTTTACCATATTCTGCTACTTCTTTATCATAATCAGTTATTTCAATATTTTCTGTTTTACAGTCTCCCATTAAAGCAAAATATAAATTAGCAGTGTTATTTATCAAATAAAATTTTTCTAGTATATTAAACATTTCTTTTGTTTTTTTCTTATCTGAAATAATAGTTGGAATTACAACCATTGTTTTAGATTCTGCTTTAATACCTTTTGAATAATCTACTTTTGGTAAAATTGCGCTTGGAGTAAGACATACTAAAAGTGTATTTACTATTTTAATAATTAATTGAGTTACTGGTATTATTAAAAGTATAAATCCAAGAATTATATTATTTATAAAATAATAAGAAGCTCCTAATGTTGTTCCAATAGATAAAATTAAGATTAATGTAATATATAATACAAATCTAAGATTTGTGTTTTTATTTTTAAATAAGATAAATCCAATATGATAGTCTTCATGATCTGTTTTTTCCATTAATTGTTTTAAGTAAGTAAGTTCATCTTTTCCTCTTTGTTTTGCTCTTTTTATTATAGTACTTCTATATAACTCTTTTGATTCTACAGTCATATTTTTATATACTTTATCTTCTAGCAGAATTTTTTCACATAAACTAGTTTCTTCAAATAAATCTTCTTCAGTTATCTCAAAAAACTCTTTTAAATCATTAAAGATATTCGCTACTAAAATATCATTTTCCATACGAAGATGATATTCATAATTTATTAATTCTTTTAAAGAAACATTTTTATCATTTAAAATTTGATTTAGTTCTTTAAATAATTTATTGCTTTTTGCACCTAATCCTTTTAATGCACTATTAAGTTCAAATATATAATTTGTAATTTCTTCAACTTTAAAATCTTTGTCTAAGAAGTCTTCTAGAACAATTTCTCTTTTTTCTTTTTCATTAATTATTTTAGTGATGGAATCTTTATCATTTAATTTTGTTATCTCTTTACTATAAATCTCTTCTAATTTAGATGTATAGATGAATAATAACATGTTTTTTATATTTCTTATTTCATTATAAGTAAAATAAATATGATGATCTTCTTGATATTTATTTATATCTTTAGTTAGTTTATTTAAATCTATATTATAGTTATATTTTATCGCAATAAATTTAAGACAGTTATACAATTTACGAGATTTTTTTAATCCTTTATTAATTGCTTTTTTGTCTTGAGATATATTCGTTTTATGTTCTACAAGTAAATAAAAATTATCAATTAACCATTCATTGATAATACCTACGTATTCAAACTTCTTTGTTTTATCTACTAGTGATGTATAGTTGTCATTTATTTTTGAGAAGTCCTCTAAAAATTGTTTCGCTATCTTTTTCATGTTATCATCTCCTTATTAATTTAAGTATATCATGAATGACTTTTTTTAGATACAAAAAAAAATCATTTTTCAATGATTTTGTTTTTTTTATGGCGGAGCAAGAGAGATTTGAACTCTCGCGCCAGTTGCCCGACCTACACCCTTAGCAGGGGCGCCTCTTCAGCCTCTTGAGTATTGCTCCATATAAATTGACTACGCATATATAATATTACATTATTTTATATGTGATGTCAACATCTTTTTGTAAGTTTTACAAATTTGTAGTCTTGTTATATTATTGTTAGTTTGTTCATTTATTTTATTATTATTTTGTTTTTATTTGCATTTTAAATCTAGGATTTCTTTTTTATAAGTTAATATTTTTTCTTTAGATTTTTCTGCATCTTGTTTGGTGTATATTTTTCTTCCTTCATTTTCTTTTCTTTTTTCAATTACTTTTTGAACCGCTAATAAAAGCACAGCAAATCCTAGATGTGATCCACCATATTTAAGAATATCTTCCCCATTTTCTTTTTGTGTCTTTGTAATTTCTGTTGTCTTTGTTTCATCTATTAAATTTATATTTGCTGAATATTCTGTATTACTTTCTTCATTTTTTTCATTACTTATCACTATATATTTGTTATTTTTTATTTCTTTTAATTCAAAATCATTTTCAATTACTTCTATCATTTTAGAATCTACCGCTTGTTCAATTTTCACTAAATCTTTTTTTGTTAATCCATTTATTTCAAATATTTTCTCATTTTTTATTATTTTATTTTCTTCGTGATCATAATAATTATTTGTAATAGTTAACGTTGATTGTTCAGGAGTTTTAGTTTCTTTATAGCTAATTAACTCTTCTGTTATTAATCCAGATTCATTAGTTTGATAATTTTTTGTTGTTTGCTCATAGTGGGTTTTTGTATGTGTTATTTCATCACTGGTAGCAAAAATTGTTATTGCCATAACTGCTGGTATTATTCCTCTTTTTAATCTATATTTTAAGATATTTTTTCTTTCTTCTTTTATTTGGATTTTTAAGTTTTTAATTTCTTCTTTCATAAAAAATCTCCTTTTTCCATTTATACTATCATCTTTGTTTTTATTAGTCAATTTTATATAACAAAAAAACTCCCGAAGGAGTTTAATTTCAATATGGTGACCAGTACGGAATTCGAATCCGTGAATGCTGCCGTGAAAGGGCAGTGTGTTAAGCCGCTTCACCAACTGGCCATATATGGCGCCTCAACTAGGATTTGAACCTAGGACCCCTTGATTAACAGTCAAGTGCTCTAACCAACTGAGCTATTGAGGCATTTTTATGGTGGGCCTGATAGGACTTGAACCTATGACCCCACGCTTATCAAGCGTGTGCTCTAACCACCTGAGCTACAAGCCCATAAAAATTCGCTACTTCTTAAGTTTACACTATTTATAAATATATTGCAAGTGTTTTTTTAACTTTTTTTATTAAAAAGTTTTTCATAACTACAAGTGCAAATATATAGTACTATAATTTTTTATTTTATGCAATACTTTTTTTTAATTTTTTTGAATTTTTCGTTGTATTTATATAGTTTTTAAGTTATAATCTTATTTAGTGATGGACTGTTAGCTCAGTTGGTAGAGCAACTGACTCTTAATCAGTGGGTCTAGGGTTCGAATCCCTAACAGTCCACCAATAAGATTTTAACTACTTAGGTAGTTTTTTTTATAAAATTCTTTAAATATTAAATTAGATATTTCACTATCAATCATTCTTTCAGGATGCCATTGTACTCCTAGTTGGAAATCGTTTGTAGGGTGTTCAATTAATTCAATTATATTATCAGTACTATACCCTACTATATTAAAGTGAATTGATTCTGTTATTTTTTGATGATGATACGAGTTTACTTCTATTACAGACTTTTGTAATAGTTTTTTTACTTTAGATGATTTTATCATTACTTGATGATAATTATTATAGTGGTTATCTTCTTTTACTTCTTTTAATATATTATTAGAGTCATATAGTGCCATAGATTGCATTCCTTGACAAATACCTAGTAATCTTTTATTAAATTTAATTGCATGCTCTATTATAAAAAAATCTAGTTTCCCTACATCATTTCCTCCTGGTAAAATTATATAATTAATTTTATTTAACTTTGACAAAACATCTTCTTTTTCTTCATTATCATAAATTAAAACTGGTTCTTTATTATACTTATATATTGCATTTAAGTAATACTCATTCTCTTTTTTTGTATTTTCTTCTCTTATAAGAAGTGCTACTTTATTCATTAATAAAAAAAGAAGTTAATTATCTTAACTTCCCTTTAGTTCCTTTTAATCCTTTAGTTCCACCTACAGCGATGAAACCATTTAAAATATTTGATTTAAAAGAATGAGTTTTACTACTACGTTTTTTATAATCTTTAATAGCAATACTGATCATTTCATCTAATAAATCAGAATATACTACACCTTTTGGATCCCATAAATAGAATGCTAGACATCCAGGTATTGAATTAATTTCATTGATATATAGTTTTTTTGCTTTTTCATCAATTAAAAAGTCAATTCTTGCATTACCTGACGCTGATAAAGCTTTAAATGCTTTAATAGCAATATCTTCTACTTCATTTCTCAATTTATCAGTAATTTCTGCAGGTATCTTTCTATCAGCAGTAGCCATACCTTTAGAACCTGTAGTTTTTGAACCAGTAATTTTCCCACCTTTTAATTTACCTTTACCACTTCCAAAGTATTTATCTTCAAATGATAAGAAATTTTCTTTTGAATATACTTCTTCAATTTCTGATAATTTTTGATGTTCATAATTACCTAGTACAGCTATATTCACTTCTTTTAAGTTTTGAACTATTTCTTCTACAACAATCTTTTTATCATATCTAATAGCTTCTTCTATTCCTTCTATTAATGATTCTTCGTCTTTACATATTGCAATACCAATACTTGATCCTGTTGTTGCAGGTTTTACAATTAGAGGATATTTTAATTTAGTAACTTGTTTTATTATTTCATCACTATCGTTTTTATAATCTATATCATAAAACCAAGTATAGTTAGTCATTGGTAGACCAATGTTTTTCCATAATTCTTTTTGGAATTGTTTATCTTGTCCTACAGCTGAAGCATAAACGTCACTTCCTACATAAGGAATTCCTACAGTTTGTAGATAACCTTGTAGTACACCATCTTCAACATTAGTTCCATGAACTATCGGAAATGCTACATCAATATCTGTTACTACAGTTCTTGGAAATTTTTTATTTTGTAAAATAAATGCTCCACCTTTTTGATATAACACTATGTTTTTTCCATATTTTTCTATTAAAGATAAGTCGCTATATACTTCTATATCTTTTAACATATGACCTGTATACCACTCACTGTCTTTAGTTATATATATTGGGATGATTTCATATTTTTGTTCATCCATTTTATTCATCGCTTGTATAGCAGTAATTACACTAACTTCATGTTCTACTGTTTTACCACCGAAAATTACACCAACTTTAATTCTCATATTTGATTCTCCTATTCGTTAAAAGTATCTGGTAAATCATTTTCAAATAATGCATAAACATCTTTTTTACCAGTTAATCCATTTATAAAAGTATATGCATCTTTTACATTATTATATACAATAATTTTTTCTTCATCATATCCTGCTTTTAATAATCCTGCTTTTATTGGTTTAGTTTTTTTAGCACCAATTAATACAGTATAATCTGCTACTTCAGCAATTTGCATACCAAATTGTTTATTATATTCATCTTCTTTTTCACCTAATTCAATCATCCCTGGTGTTACTACTACTTTAATACCTGGCATCATTCCAAGTACATCAACAGCATTTTTAGCACCTACTGGATTTGAATTATAGGCATCATCTATTTGATAGAAATTACCTAGTTGTTTTAATTCTAATCTATGTTCTACTGCTTTTACTGCTTTTACTGATTGTTGTAATTCTTTAACTGTTATATCGAATTCTAATCCACAAGCAATACCTGCTAGTATATTATATACATTATGTTTTCCTAGTAATTTAGTTTGAAATTTATGTTTTTTCTTTTCACCTTTAATTGTTACATCAAAAGTTGTTCCTTCATTACTACATTTAATATTAGATGCTCTAACATCAACGTCTTCTTCATCAATTCCGATCCATAATGTTCTTACTTGATTTTTTAATTTATAATTAACTTGTTTTTTATCATCTTTATTTAATACTGCAAATCCATCTTTTGGAAGTGATTCGATAAGTTCAAATTTACCTTTTATAATATTTTCTTCACTACCAAATGATTCTAAATGAGCAGTTCCTATAGTAGTTAAAATACCATATTTAGGTTTTACAAAATTACAAAGTTGTTTGATTTCACCTTTTTTATATGCTCCCATTTCTGCAATAAATACTTCATGAAATTTATCTAAGTGATTATTAATTGTAATCATTAATCCGTATGGAGTATTAAAATTTCTTGGAGTTGGTAAGGCATTATATTTGATATTTAAGATATCTCCTAAAATATTTTTACTACTTGTTTTACCATAACTTCCTGTTATACCAATTACTTTAATATTTTCCATATTACTTAATTTACTTTTAGCATTAAAGTAATAGTAATAATATACACCTTTTTCCCATGGTTTATTAATTATATTTGAAATTAATACCATAAGTGGATTTAAATATAAGAATGCTGTTAACATTAAGATCATACTCCATACAAAGTATGTATTTTCTAAATGTAATCCAATTAATACTATTGGAATTAAATGAATAACTATTGTAGTATAAATTAATCTTCTAACTCTTTTAGTTACTACTAATGGTTTTTTTTGTTGATCTTGTTTAATTCTTTTATCCCATAAATAAGCTTGTATTATTGAAATACCACTTATTATTGAAAATAATACTATAGATATGGTTGTAATATCATGATAAAGTATTACTCCTAATATTGCTGCTGCTACTGTTAAAATGTCTATATCAATAAACATTTTTGGGTTTTTAGCTAACCACTTTAAATATCTGTTCCCATCATTGTATAGATTTTGTTGTAACATATGAAGGGTTTTTTTACTTTTAAAAATTATTGCAATAGCTAATGCTACTACTGTTATTATATAAATAATCATAAACTTCTCTCCTTTTAAATAAACTCTTTTAATATATTAAATACTTGATTAAGATTTTCTAAGTAAGCATAATGCGTACCTGGTAAAACAATTAATCCTGCATCTTCTATTATTTTTTCTAATTCTTTTGCTTCATCAACTGGAGACTCATCGTCATATTCTCCCCATATTAATAAAGTTGGTCTGTCAATTTGTTTAGCTTGTGTAGTTAAATCTTCATTAACTACGTGCACTAATGTTTTTCTTAATATTGGACTTGCTGCTTTATAATCACGCGACCCAATATATTTTTTCATATATTCCCCGATATTTTTTAATCCGGGAACTTTCATAAGAGATTTCAATATTCTTACTTTTAATGATAGTTTTTTATTTTTTCTAATGCATGGACTTCCAAATAAAATTAATTTAGAAATTGATTCAGTCGACGAATAGTTTATTGCTACTCTACCCCCGAATGAATGTCCTATTAAAATTGGCTTTTTTATATCCAAAACATTTACAAATTCTTTCAACATATCAGTATAATCATGAATTGTCCAATCAGTAATCAAATCATCACTTTGTCCAAAACCAGGAAAATCTAATATAGTTATTTTATGTGTTTTTGATAATAAATCACCTAATGGTTTCATCATTTCAATATTTTGACCCCATCCATGTAATAAAATAATATCTTTACCACTACCATATTGTATGTAATTAACATTTAAATCATTTATTTTTATATACACTACATCACCTACTTTTATAAAAATTATATCATATCTTTTAATTCTATTCTATAATTTATAAAAATTTTACATCTATTTTTTTATCAAGAAAGAAAAGATCCATTGTAATGAATCTTCTTTTTTTAATTATTATGTATTTCTTTGATAATACTTTCTATATGTTCTCCATAAGCTACGGAATCATCATAAATAAATTTTAATTCTGGAGTATGTCTTATATCTATATTATGTGAAAGTTTACCTCTGATGAATGAAGCTGATTTATTAAGTGCTACTTGTACATCTTCTTTTTTACTTTCTTCTAAAGTTGTATAATAGATTTTTGCAAAACTTAAATCAGAAGTTATTTCTACTCCAGTAATTGTTACAAAATTAATGTCTTTATTTTTTATTTCAGTCATTAATATCATACTGATTTCTTGCATAAATAAATGATTTAATCTTTCAATTTTTACATTTGCCATTATTCCACCTACTATCTTTTTATTTCTACTAACTCATATACTTCAACAATGTCATTTTCTTTATAATCTTGACAATTTTCTAAAGTAATTCCGCAATCCATTTCTTTTCTTACTTCTTTTACTTGATCTTTTTCTTGTTGAAGAGTTTTTATTGAACCATCATAAACTACGATATCATCTCTAATAATACGGGCTTTTTGTTTATTTTTTATTGTCCCACTTGTTACGTGACAACCTGCTATTAATCCTACTTTAGAGAATTTAAAGATTGCTCTAATAGAAAGTGTTCCAAGTACTTTTTCTTCGTATTCTGGATCAAGCATACCTTTCATAGCAGATTCAATATCTTCTACTACTTTATATATAATATTATAAGTTCTAAGTTCAACTCCGTATTGTTTAGATTGATCAACTACTTTTTGTGAACCTCTAACATTAAATCCTATTACTAAAGCACTTGATGCACTTGCTAAGATTACATCACTTTCAGTTATTGCTCCAACACCTGAGTGTATTACATTTACTTTTACACCTTCAACTTCTATTTTTTGAAGTGAATTTTTTACTGCTTCAAGCGAACCATTTACATCTGCTTTTAATACTATTTTGATTTCTTTCATATCTCCGTCTTGGATTTTACCAAATAAATCATCTAATGTCATTCCTGAGAAATTACTATCTATTTCTTTACTTCTAGTAAGTCTTTCTCCAGCAATTTGTCTAGCTTGTTTTTCTGTTTCAAAAGCCATAAATTTATCACCAGCTTCAGGTACTTCACTAATTCCGGAAATTTCAACTGGCATAGATGGTGTTGCTTCTGTAATATTTTGTCCTTTATCATTTTTTAAAGTTCTTACTTTACCGAATGATGTTCCTACTACAATTGGATCTCCTAAACGAAGTGTTCCATTTTGTATAAGTACTGTTGCAGTTGTTCCAACTTTATGATCTCTTTTAGATTCGATTACTGTTCCTGTTGCATATCTTGAAGGATTAGCTTTATACTGTTCCATTTCAGATACTAAAAGAATATTTTCTAAAAGTTCATTAATCCCATCACCTGATTTTGCAGAGATTTTATTAACTACTGTATCTCCACCCCAATCTTCTGGAGTAAGTCCACAATCTGCTATTCCTGCTAATACTTTTTCAATATTTGCTTCTGGTTTATCAATTTTATTGATTGCTACAATTATTGGTACATTTGCTTCTTTTGCATGAGCAATTGCTTCTCTAGTTTGAGGCATAACTCCATCATCTGCAGCTACAATTATAATTACTACATCTGTAATCGACGCTCCTCTTGCTCTCATTTCAGTAAAGGCAGCATGCCCTGGAGTATCTATAAATGTTATTTTTTTACCATTACATTTTACTGAGTATGCAGCTACTGCTTGAGTAATTCCTCCTGCTTCACCACTAACTACATCAGTTTTTCTAATAGTATCTAATAAAGTTGTTTTACCATGATCAACGTGTCCCATAATAGTTACTACAGGAGGTCTTTCAACTAAACTATTTTCATCATCTTCTATTTCAAAATTTTCAAAATTTGAAATATCAGCAGTTTCTTCTTTTTTCAACACTTTATTATACTCAGCAGCAATTACTTCTGCAGTTTCATAATCAACAGCTTGATTAATTCCAGCCATAACTCCTAAAAGCATTAATTTTTTCACTAATTCAGTAGCAGCAACATTTAGATTTTGCGCTAATTCTCCTACTGACATACCTTCTTTATAAAGAATTGTATCATCAGACTTAGTTTGTTCATTACTTTGTAGTTTTTCTTTGTTTTTATACATGTTTTTACGTTCTTTAAAGAACTCTTTTTTATTTGTATCTGCTCTTTTAGCTACTTTACTTTTTACTTTTTGAAAATTATTAGAGTTATCTAAATCAAAATTAGTAAGTGATGCTAATTCTTCAGCAATATCAATCGTTTCTTCTTCTAGTGATTTTTCTTGATATTCTTCAATATCTCCTTCAATATAATCTTCTTGATCTTGTAGTTCATTATCAAGAATCGTTATATCACCATCTGATAATAAAGAGTTTTCATCATCATATTTAATTCCTATCTTATCGCATAGTGCCATAATCTCTTCTGGTGTTTTATCTACATCGATTGCATATTCTTTTAAATCCATCATAATTTACCCACCTCTTTCTTTGTTATTTTTAACAATATTTTTTTATTTCTTCATACACACTATCTTCTACTTCTATTTCTAGATGTCTATCTAATAATTTAGATTTTTTCAACTTATCTATTAGTGTTATATCTTTTTTAATATATGCACCTCTACCATTCACTTTTCCTGTTTCATCAACTACTACTGTTTTTTCTGTTGTTCTAACAACTCTTAATAGTTCTTGTTTTGGAAGAGATTCCTTGGTAATTATACATTTTCTCATTGGTATTTTTCTTTGTTTCAAATTAGTTCCTCCTCTTATTCTTCTCTAAAGTGGATTCCAAATTCTTTTGCTTCTTCAGTTGTTTTAATATCTATTTTATATTTAGTTAATCTTGATGCTAACTTAGCATTTTGTCCTCTTTTTCCAATTGCTAGTGAGAAATTATCTCCGTCAGCAATAACCATTGCTTCTTGTTTTTTAGGATCTGTAATGATTACTTTTAAGTTTTTAGCAGGCGACAATGCATTTTCAATAAAGATTGCAGGGTCAGTGTCATATCTAACAACATCTAATTTTTCTCCATTTAATTCTTTAATGATTCTAGCTATTCTACTACCTTTTTCACCAATACAAGCTCCAATCGGATCAATATTGTTGTAATCTGAATAAACTGCTACTTTACTTCTATTCCCAGGATCTCTTGCAACACTATAAAGCATTACTGTTCCTTCTGCTAATTCAGGAATTTCAAGTTCAAATAATCTTTTTACAAAAGCATAGTGATTTCTTGATAACAGCACTAATAAACTTTTTCCATTATTATCTACTTTTGATACGTGAACTTTTAATTGAGAACCCATTTCAATATGTTCTCCAGGAATAATATCTTTTTTAGGTAAGATACCGTTTGTTCTTCCTAAATCAATAAAGTAATTATCAGTATCTTCTAAAGCTACTGTTCCAATTAATAATTCATCTTGTTTATCGCCAAAATCAGCCATAATACTATTTCTTTCGGCTTCTCTGATTTTTTGTACTACTACTTGTTTAGCAGTAGATGCTGCAACACGTCCAAAGTCTTTTGGTGTAACTTCTTTATCAATTGTGTCACCTATTTCATAAGTTTTATGGATTTTTAATGCTTCAGATAATTTAATTTCAGTATCTGGGTTAAAGAATGATATTTCTTCTTTTACTTCAGTTTCTTCTGCCTCTTCACCTTCTACTACTTCAGTTTCTTCTACTTCAACTTTAGTATCTAATTCATCATCTTCTGCATAACGTTCGAATAATTCTTCTTCATATTCTTCTTTAGTTAATTTATCATCTGCAACAACTGTTAAATAAGAATATACTTTTATTTCTCCAGTTATATCATCAAATAATACTTTAACATTACTTTTTGAATTAAAATTCTTTTTATAAGCAGATGCTAATGCTAATTCCATCGCATCAATTACTACTTGTTTATCAATATCTTTTTCTTTAACGATATTATTTAAAGCTTTTAAAAACTCTTTTGAATTCATTTTACTCTTCTCCTCCTTTTGAATAAATATCTACTTCATCGATATCGTATTCTTTTACTAGTGTAGTATCATCAATTAATTTATTTATTACACGGGAAGCATCGGTAATACGATTAATATCTATTACTTTATCACTTGTAAGTACAATATTCAATTGATTTTTACCTTCAACTTTTTCCATGAAGGCATCAGATAATTCTACATTAAATTCTTTGATTTCTTCTTTGATTAAATCATTAATTTTTTCTTTCATAACCTACTCCTTTTACAAAACAAAGAGTGAGACATTTCTCTCACTCCTTTCATGTATTAGATTATATCATAGTTTTTTGTTTTTTACAAATTAATTTACAATAATTTTTCTTTTTGAATTATTTTCTCCACAAGATATAGTGTCAGACCAATTTGTCGAAGGAGTATACATTTCTATATTTTCATTATTTGCTCTTTTCTCTTCATAATCGTCTTTTTGAGTTGATGTAAATTTCTGATCAAAATTTTCTTGAAAAAATTTATACCAAGCATGATATTCCTCTGTTAATTCAATTTTTTCACCTGGTTTCGGGATGATTAAATCAACTCCATATCTTGTTGTTTGAGCTTGTAACAATGTCAATCTATTTTCATTTTCTACAAGTTCAGTTACTGATTTTTCACCATCTTTATTTTGTAATATATTTTCTGTTTTTCTTATTTCAATAAATAAATCTATTTCATTCATTTCTAATATGTTCGTTATGCCACTAGTTGGTTGATTATCAAAATCTTGAAGTAATAAGGTTTTTTCTTCTGGTAGCACTTCATCATCACTATTAAAATAATCTTCTTCAGTTTCATCTTCATATTCTAAACCTATTTTTAAATAATTATTTACCATCTCATCTTTCATTTTTTCAATATAATTTATTAAATGAGAATTTTTTTGTCTAATTGATTCTTTTTTTTCTTCTGATAACTCAGGTGTAACTTTAACAAAATGAATCGTTTTATCAACCGGAGATTCTACCGTTATCACTTCATTATTATACATTTCATATTTATCTCTAAATTGAATGTGAAAATTCGGATTACCTAATGTTTCTTGTAAAAGAATATCCTTAGGATTTACTCCATAGAATTCAGCTATTTCTTTCTTTTTTTCTTCTCTTTCTTTAATAATTAATTCTAAATTTATGATATTTTTTTCTTGCATAATATATATACCTCTTTTCTTTATTTGGTTATTTTAACATAGAACATGTAAATTTTATAGTCTTTTTTGCTATTACTGGTATTTTATACTAATTTTATGATACAATTTATTATGTATGAAGGAGGAAGTTATGGAAAAGAAGATGTTTTCTATTAAACATTTAGTTATTTTAATTTTAATAGTAATTGGTTTTTATTGTTCATCATTACTTTCATTAATACCTATATATATATTTAATATAGATGTTGAAAATATTAGTGATAATTCTTTGATGTTACTTAGTTTATTTTCTAATATTTTGTTTTTAGGTATTTTAATAGCAATTTATTTTAAGAGTTTAAAAGAAGAGTTTATTATATTTAAAAAGAATATAAGTTTAAATATGGATATTGCTGTTAAGTATTGGATGATTGGATTATTTGTGATGGCAGGAACTAATTTATTTTTAGGATATGTACTTAATTTAGGACAAGCAGAAAATGAGGAACTTGTTCAAAGTATGATAGATGCTAGTCCTTATATAATGCTGATAAGTGCTGGTATTATTGGTCCTATTATAGAAGAGTTAGTATTTAGAAGAAGTTTTAGAGATGCTTTTAAAAATAAATGGGTATTTGCTCTTAGTTCTGGATTAATATTTGGAGGATTGCATGTAGTTACATTAGATCCAAGTATTTTAGAATATTTATTTATTATTCCTTATGGTGCTTTAGGTGTTTGTTTTGCACTTATGTATGATAAAACTAAATCAATATACACACCTATTATTATGCATGTTATTCATAATACAGTTTTAATACTATTAAGTTTTATTTCATTATAAAAGAGCAGTTATTTTTTACTGCTCTTTTTGTTTTGCTTTTTAGTTTTTCTTTTAGTATTAATTTTTTTATATAACTCTTTTAATTGTAAATATTCAATTGTTGTAATAAATAATGATACTACTAGTTGGATACCTAATGTAATAAAATATGCCATCCAGTAACTTTCTGTTATTAATAAATCTAGTGAAATTATCACATATATAAATTGATATATTACTGATGCAAAGAATAGATTTAATAAAATTAAAGTAAATGGTATTTTAGTATTATTTACTAGGAAATAATAAATAAATATATTAATTAATTGGGCAAACATATATGAGAATAATAAGATACTTACTTCTTGAAAATTAAATTCTACTGCTGCTACTAAACTCATTATATACGAAAATAAAAGTAATAAGACTGATGAGATGATTACTGAAAGTAGACCATCTAAAAATCTATATTTTCTTACTATGTACATTACTATATAAAATACTAATGGTAATAAAAATATTCCATAACTTAAGGTAGTATTTAAAAATATAAATGTGTAAGAATCAAGAGATGTCATAAAAATTGTTAGTGTTGTAAGAAGCATTATATATATCCAGCTCTCACTATAATATTTTGTTATAAAGTTTTTCATAAATAAACTCCTTTTCTATTTTCTTAATTATATCATTTAAGTTAAGTTTATTCAATTAAAAATTTATTTTTATTTAAGTAAGCATTATTTAATTTACTTTTTTATATTTTATTTTCGCATAGAAGTTTTTAACATTTTATAACCTTTTGTTGGCATTTTTCTATTTTTTTCATAAAAATCCACTGAATAAATTTCTTTAGGACTAGAGGGTTTTATTATTTCTGTTTTCACTGTTTCTGAAACATTAGACGGAATTACATTTTTTCTAAATTCAATTTTTGTTTTTCTTCTCTTGGATAATTTTTTATTTTTTCTATTTCTTTAAATTTTTTCATATTATTTCCCTCCATTTTATAAATTATA